>CACAST010000062.1 GCA_902535185.1 uncultured Prochlorococcus sp. | reverse complement strand
AGTTGCGTCTGAAAGAAGATGAAATTGTTGAAAAACAAAGCCTAATTTTTGGTTACGTATTTCCGCGAGCTCATCATCAGATAAATTCTCAACTGGAATGTCATTTAATTTATAAATACCTTCAGATGGTCTATCTAGACATCCAATAATATTCATAGCTGTACTTTTGCCTGAGCCACTAGCTCCCATTACAGCTAAATAATCACCTTTATAAATTTCTAAGTTTATGCTGTCTAAGGCTTTAACAGTTAGATCGTCTTTCCCATAGGTTTTAGATATATTTTCTAAACTCGCGACTTTCTTAGACATTTTTGAAGAATTCTTCTAGGAAATATTATTTGCTGTAGCAATAATATCTTGTAAGAAAGGAGTTTCTGAAACTGCTGTATTAGCTAATTTAAAAAGAGGATTAGAAAGGATTCCTCCAAGAGCAGTTACTGCGACGCAAGTATAAAGTGCAATTCTCAAGGGGGGTAATCCTACAATTCCCCAATTAATCTCAGGATATGATTTGACTATTTCAGAAGCTTCCTGTGGTTCTTTAACAACCATCATTTTTATCACTGAAATGTAGTAATAAATAGATATAACTGAAGTTACTAATCCAACTATTACTAGTAGATATTGATGATTTGCCCAACCTGCAAAGAACAAGTATATCTTTCCAAAAAATCCTAACATTGGAGGTAAACCTCCAAGAGATAGAAGACAGAGGCTTAGGCCTAATGTAATGAGAGGATCTTTTTGGTAAAGTCCTGAGTAATCAAGAATTCTGTCAGAACCAGTTCTTAGTGAGAAAAGTATTACACAAGAAAATGCACCCAAATTCATGAATAAATATGCAGCCAAATATAAAACTGCTGCTGATAAACCATCTTGTGTGCCAGATACTATTCCAATCATTACAAACCCGGCTTGTCCAATAGAACTGTAAGCTAGCATCCTTTTCATTGAGGTTTGAGCTAGAGCCACAACATTTCCTAGAGCCATGCTCAATATGGCCAAAATGGTAAATAAAAGTTTCCATTCTTCGTCAAAAGAAGAGAAAGTTGTGCTTAATATTCTTATTGCAAATGCAAAGCCTGCTGTTTTCGAACCGACAGATAAAAAAGCTACTACGGGTGTAGGTGAACCCTCATATACATCAGGAGTCCATTGATGAAAGGGAACAGCAGCAATTTTAAATGCAACTGTTGATAAGACAAATACAAGAGCTAGTGACGTAATGAAGGATGGCTTATTGATAATCTCTAAACCTATTGTCGCTAAGTTTGTTGAAGCACTTATTCCATAAAGAAAAGAGGATCCATATAAATAGACAGCAGCAGCAGCTGATCCAACTAGGAGGTATTTTAAGGCCGCCTCTGAACTTCTTGGATCTCTCTTGAGGTAACCAGAAAGTAAGTAGCTTGCTACAGATAAAGTTTCCAAAGATATAAATACACTAATAAGGTCAGTAGATCCACACAAAAGCATTGCTCCAAGGGTGGCCGAAAGAACTATGGCAGCAAACTCGCCAATAGGGCTACCACTTTGTTCTGTATATCGCCAGCTTATAAGTAAAGATATTAAGGTTGATAAAGAAATTATTGCTCTAAATGCGATTGCCAAATTATCTGAATTAAAAGATCCCAGGAATGCGCTTTCTACAGGATTACTCCATTGCAATGCCAAACTAACAAGAGAGCTGCCAATTGATAAATAGCAAATTATTGGTGCCCATTTTGATGCAGTTTTTTCTCCAGCTAAATCTACAAGAAGTGTTCCAACAATGCCTAATAAAATAAAAGCCTCTGGAATAATGGCTTGAGCATTTAGATTAATTGTAAAGATTTCGTTGGGCACTTTATTAAATTGGATTAAATTAGATGTTTGATTGTAAGGCTCTAAGAGTTAATCTTAACTTGATTATAATTTGTGGGTATGATTTTTGAAATTTTAAGAAGAAGTTACTTGAAAAACCTTCAAATAATCATAATATGCCCTAACTGAACAAAAACACCAATTTTTGAAATAAACCTTGGATCACACACTTGTTATTGTTGAAAGTCCCACCAAAGCAAAAACCATAAGAAAGTTTTTGCCTTCTAATTATGAAGTTCTCGCTTCAATGGGACACGTAAGAGATCTTCCAAAAGGAGCTGCTGAAATACC
>CACAST010000061.1 GCA_902535185.1 uncultured Prochlorococcus sp. | reverse complement strand
AGTAGCAACAATACTCCACCTGCCCAAATTCTCTCCACCTTCAACAGATTCAAGAAAAACACCATGGGAATCTTTTGAAGATAATTTTAACCAAGTCGATAATGGAGTCTCTAAATCAGCTGGCCAAGTTTGTACTATAGGTATAAAATTTTTACCTTCTTTGTAAGCCTTTAAAAAACTATCTTTCTGTGAGCTGATCATATTAATAATGTCAGCCCAAATTATAATTATTTTCTTCTTTTATATCAACTTTAAGGAAGTTAATCAAAAGTATTCTTAGTTGTAAATTTCAAACCAGCTGGATTAGGATTCTCACCTATTCTTCTGGGATTATGACCTACTTTCTCTCTGCCTTCATTTACTTTTTCAGGGAAAACACCATCCTTTGGGTGTAAAAATTCAATATCGCCACCTGGGAAAATTCGGTAGATTTTAAAATCTTCAATTCTTGGCTTGAAGGCTCTTAATTGTGTTCCTAATGCAAGACATTGTTCTTTTCTTGAAAAGTACATTAAATTATCGCCTTCATGCATAATAGCGGCTCCACCGGTGGGCAATTCAAATGCTTGTTCCTTTGAACTTTTCCAAACAATTGCATATTTTTCTTCCGTTTCTGCTGAGTTTAATAAACCACCAGTACTTCCTATATGCTTTGGAAATTGACCAACTAAAGTTTCAGTCATCCTTAATTTTGAGTTATTTATAATAAGAAATTAGCATTCATATTTTGCAAAATTCAAAATTTACAGGGAATTTTCTACATTATTTAATATATGGCAAATTTATTTCTCATTTATTTTGAATCTGAAATCGGGAAAAATACTGTCAAACCTGCGTCACGCCTTTTTGTGACATGCCCTCCTAAACTAGCTAACAACTTTTGAGTAGCATTTTGACTAAGTTGTAAACTACCTGTTTGAGGATTCCAATTTAAAACAGGACCAATGTCAGAACCATTATCTTTTTTAAGAATTTCTTTTTGATTACTTTCTAATTTCTGTACTTTTAATTGAAGTTTAAGTTTTTGACCAGCTGGTCTTAATTCTAAAATTAATGTACTGCCTTCTTTTAATCCTCTAGTATTTTTATCAATTAATCCACTTAACATTAATTCCAATTTTTCAGAATCACTCAAAATTTGAGGAATTTGATTGGGAATATCAATCTTTAAAGAAATCCCTCGTCTATTTAATTGTTTATTCCATAAAGGAGAAAGCTTTTTAAAAATTTCAGCTAAATTAATTTTTGCCAGGTTATTTAATGACGGAACTTCATTACTCACTAATTCTGCTGCATTGAAGATTAAACCAAACCTATCAATTTGTTCATTACATTCATTATCTATTTGAATTAAACGATTTTTCATTGATTCATCCATCTTATATTTTTTTAAAGTAGAGCTTATTAGGGTTCTTATTGTTGCTAAAGGCGTTCTTACTTCATGAGATATGGCACGTAATATTTTTGCTTCATTTATTTGAACATTTTTTTCATCATTTTTTACAGAATTCTGAATATTATGATTTGGCCCTATGTTTGCCAATTTTGCCGATAATATTGGCCAAAATAATTTTTCAAATTGATTATTGATATTAAGGTTTCCTAAATTATTGATTGCATTACGAAATTTTACTCCTTCCTCATAATTTTCTTCATTTAATTTTTCATGCATTAATTCAATTGAAAGTTTTAGACTTTCTTCATCACACTTCATTAATAAAATTTTCTTATCTTTTTCTCCCACAATTGACAATATGCATTGAAAATTTGGGGTGATTTCATCAACTTCTTAGCGATCTAGAACGTTTCAATATAGATAAAACAAATCCAATAGATATAAAGTTAGTCACCAATGAGGTTCGACCATAGCTCATAAAAGGAAGGGGAATTCCAGTAACTGGTCCTAATCCAATAGTCATAAATACATTAATGATTATTTGAAATAAAAAGGTTGAGGCTATGCCAATAACAATCAGAGATTCATAGTTAGTCCTAGCATTTGTTGCAGTATTAATAAGTTTTTTAATCAAAAAAAAGAACAAAAATACAACAATTACGCACCCCACAAAACCTAATTCTTCCCCTAGAGCACTGAATATAAAATCAGTATGTTGTTCAGGTATAAATTGCAAATTAGTCAGCTTTCCTTGTAGTAAACCAGTCCCAAATAATCCTCCAGAACCAATTGCAATCTTACTCTGTATCAAATGATATCCGCCACCTAATGGATCTCTACTTGGATCTAAAAATAAAACTAATCTATCTTTTTGATATTCTTTTAAGCCAAATTGCCACAAAATTGGTGTAAATTTTGCCACTAAT
>CACAST010000060.1 GCA_902535185.1 uncultured Prochlorococcus sp. | reverse complement strand
GTTGAGTACTATCTGCATATCTCTGTGAAAATTCCTGGAAAGTAAATGATCTATGTCTTAAAATTTGTGCAGCGATACCTCTGTTGGTTTCTATTTGTAAAGTCATAAATGACTGTTCGAAAACGCTCCAGTGTTCATTTTTAATGCAATAACTTAATAATTTTGAGTAGTCCTCATTTTCCTGATTTTTGGGGTTACTAACTCTTGCAATGTAAGCCATTGTTTTTTCTGCATCAGGAGTTAGCGAAATTAGTTCAACTTTACTCATTTTAGATTTTTGCTAGAGTCACCTTCTCTGGTTGGTTTTGATATTTACCTCTTCTATCTTCATAGGTTGTAGAGCATGGATCACCTTCAAAAAAGAGTAGTTGGCAAATACCCTCTTCTGCATAAATTCTGCAATCTGCACCAGAACTATTACTAAACTCTAAAGTTAGATGACCTTCCCATCCTGCTTCTGCAGGTGTCGTATTAACAATAATTCCAAGTCTTGCGTAAGTGCTTTTGCCTATACAGATCACAGTTATATTTTCTGGTACTTTCATCTTTTCTAAAGCCACTCCTAAACCATAGGAGTGAGCAGGAAGAATAAAGAAGTCTCCATCATTGTCATGGTGAAGTACAGTTTTTTCTAAATTATTAGGATTAAATTTTTTGGGATTCATCACAGTGCCTGGGATATGTCTGAAAATTAGGAATTCTTTTGATGAAAGTCTTAAATCATATCCATAGGATGAACATCCGTAACTTAAAACTGGCTTTTGTTTATTATCTGGTTCAAGATGCCTCACTAAATTTGATTGAAAGGGCTGTATCATACCTTCCGAGGCTTTTTGATTTATCCAGAGATCATTTTTTAGCATTGTTTTATGAGCGAAGTTCAGTAATTTGGTTGGCCATTAATAAAAGATCTTTAGGTATATCTGTACCAGTAAGGATTACATCTCCTGATATAAATCGGTTTTCAAGTGTTGAAATCAAATCATCTTTATCGATAATTTTCATGTCAATAGCTAAAAAAATTTCATCAAGTATCATTTGCTCATACTCTCCAGACTGTAGTTTTTTTTTGCAAAAATTCCATAATTCAAAAGTAGATTCATGAATAGATTTTTTTAAATTTTTATTATTTTCAATTTCTTCAGAATTGTATTGATCAAAGGAATGTGCTGATCTTACCCAGGTCAAATTACCGCATAGCTTTACTGCATTATTAATTCCTTGCTTGACTCCTCCTCTCATAAATTGTATTAAGAGCACTTTCCTGCCAAGAGCAGCATTTCTTAGAGAGTCTCTAATGATAGATGGGTAACTTCCTCGGTATGATGATTGATAAATTTGAATTTGCCCATTTTGCGTAAATCTTTTCCCATCAATTTTGTTAGCAGTATTTATATTTACAACATCAAGATTACTTTTGGAATATATGTGGGATGAACTAATTACCATTATTTAGATTCTTTCTATATGCAGTATAATTAGAATCTATTAACACTGCATATAGTGTAATTTTACTTAAAAAAGGGTTAAGCAAGTACAAACTTATTTTTAAAGGACCATTGCTAAGTCAATAAGAATTTAAAATTGTTACTGTTGATACAAGAAATTTTAGAGTGCCTCCTTAAATTTTTTAATAATAAAGATATTTATGATACCTGCTTCACGAGGATTCAACCGCTTTAGTTCGCAACAGTCAGGACAAAGTAAAATCAATTCTGTTGGAGAACGTTTTCCAATTAATAGAACTTTAATGGAAGTGATTAAAGGTCTAGATGGGGCAAGCACAGAAATGGTTGAGAGATCTAAAACAATATTTTTCCCCGGGGACCCTGCTGAAAGAGTCTATCTTATAAGAAGAGGTGCAGTAAGACTGTCAAGAGTTTATGAGTCAGGTGAAGAGATAACTGTTGCTCTTTTAAGAGAGAATAGTCTCTTTGGTGTTTTATCTCTTTTAACAGGCCATAGATCTGATCGTTTTTACCATGCCATAGCATTTACAAGAGTTGAAATGATAACAGCACCTGCAAATTCTGTTTTAAGAGCTATAGAGGAAGATGCATCAGTAGGACTACTTCTGTTACAGGGTCTTTCAAGTAGGATCCTGCAAACTGAAACAATGATAGAAACTCTTACACACAGAGATATGTCTTCTCGTTTAGTAAGTTTTTTAATGGTTCTTTGTAGAGACTTTGGGGTTGCAGGTGAAAAAGGTATTACAATAGATCTAAGGCTTTCACATCAGGCAATTGCTGAAGCTATTGGTTCTACAAGAGTAACCATAACAAGATTATTGGGAGATTTAAAGGATTCAGGGCTTGTTAACATTGA
>CACAST010000059.1 GCA_902535185.1 uncultured Prochlorococcus sp. | reverse complement strand
TTGGTAATCCTTCAATTTCCATAATTTTTCCGTTGAATATATTTTTCTTATTTTCTTTCTCAACAGTTAATAGTCCTTTTTTAATTGCGAAGAGAGGGATTGCATTAACTAAATCTCTAAGAGTAATTCCTGGTTCTAATTCTCCCTTAAATTTAACCAGCACAGATTCCGGCATATTTAATGGCATTGATCCTATTGCCGCGGCAAATGCAACAATGCCTGAGCCTCCAGGAAATGAAATGCCAAGAGGAAATCTTGTATGACTATCTCCACCTGTGCCAACAGTATCAGGGAGAAGCATTCTGTTAAGCCAGCTATGAATGATGCCGTCTCCAGGTTTAAGAGCTACTCCACCTCTTTGAGATATAAAATCAGGTAATTCTTTATGGGTAAGTAGATCTACTGGTTTAGGATATGCAGCTGTATGACAAAAACTTTGCATCACTAAATCTGCAGTAAATCCTAAACAAGCTAATTCTTTTAATTCATCCCTAGTCATTGGCCCAGTAGTATCTTGACTACCAACTGTGGTCATAATTGGCTCACAGGTCATTCCTGGCCTAACTCCATCTAGACCGCATGCTTTGCCTACTATTTTTTGAGCTTGAGTAAATCCGGCACTACTTTCGGTTGGATTTTGTGGTCTAGTAAATATTTCACTTGTTTGGTAGTCTAATTTGTTTCTAATTTTGTCCGTAAGAGATCTTCCAATCATAAGATTAATTCTTCCGCCAGCTTGAATTTCATCAGTAAGAGTTGATGGATACAACTCGAATTTGCTTATTAATTCTTCAGTATTTGAATCTTTTTCAATTTTTTTAATAATGCCTTTATAGGGATATATTTTTATAACATCTCCTGTTTTCATTTGAGATACGTCAGCTTCTATAGGCAAAGCTCCTGAATCTTGTGCAGTATTGAAGAAAATTGGGGCTATTTTGCCACCAATTATTATTCCACCTGTTTTTTTATTGGGAACAAAAGCGATATCTTCTCCTATATGCCAAATGAGTGAATTAATAGCAGATTTTCTAGAACTCCCTGTTCCAACAACATCTCCAACATAAGCTATTGGTAAATTTTGTTTCTTTAAATTATCAAGAATCTTTAGTCCATTAGGTTTTTTAAATTCCAACATAGCTAATGCATGCATTGGAATATCTGGGCGTGTTGTTGCATGTACAGCTGGAGATAAGTCATCTGTGTTTGTCTCACCGTCAACTTTAAATACTAAACAAGTAATCTCTTTCTCCAGAACTTTTTTATTTATGAACCATTCTGCATTTGCCCAACTATTTACAACTTCTTTTGCATAAATATTATTTTGAGATAATTCATAAATTTCATTAGCCGAGTCGTAAACAAGAATAATATTTTTTAAAACTTCTGCCGCTTTTTTTGCGAGCAAACTGTTTTCTCCTTTAAGTATTTCAACCAAAGAATTTACATTGTATCCGCCTACCATTGTTCCAAGTATTTCAATTGCTTTTTCGGGATTAATTGATTTGCAATATTTTTCGGAATTAACAATAGCTGTAAGCCAGCTTGCTTTTACGTAAGCAGCCTCATCAACTCCTGGGGGTACTCTATTTATTAGTAAATCAAGTAAATAAGATGAATCGTAAGTACTATCTTGTTCTAATAATTTTGTAATACAATTTGTTTGTTCAGCATTTAAAGGTAAAGGAGGTATACCTTTGGCAGCTCTTTCAGCTACATGATCTGCATAATTTTTTAGCAATGTTTCCAAATTCTTCATTAGTGAGGTTTAATGCCTAATCTATTGTTATTTTTAATATTGAAAAGGAGAGTATTCATAAATGCTTTTTTAAATATTCAAACTTCTTAATTAATCAATGACGACATCATCAAATAATTCAGCTTTAGAAAAGACATCAGATTTACATGTTCTTGAAACACGTCCATTAATACCTCCAAGCAGATTACATAATGATATACCTTTAGATCACGACTCTGCTAATACAGTATCTAAAACAAGAAGATCGATACAAAATATTTTGCATCATAATGATCAGAAGCTTTTAGTCATTGTGGGTCCATGTTCAATTCATGATCTTGATGCGGCAAAGGAATATTCAAAATATATTCAAAAATTCCGAGAAATGTATAAAGATAAATTAGAAATAATTATGAGAGTATATTTTGAAAAACCAAGAACAACTATTGGTTGGAAGGGATTGATAAATGATCCTCATCTAGATGATTCTTATGATATCAATACTGGTTTAAGAAGGGCAAGAAGTTTGCTTTCATATTTAGCAACTAGTGGCATACCTTCTGCTACAGAATTACTAGATCCAATTGTTCCTCA
>CACAST010000058.1 GCA_902535185.1 uncultured Prochlorococcus sp. | reverse complement strand
TTGATAAAAATGTTCTTTCATTAAAATCATTGTTTTCTCATTTTTAATTCCTAGAGATTCTTTAAAATGAAGAACTGAAAGAAATGCAAAATAAGGTGATCTAGCTATAACTTCTAAAACCCAAAATCTTTGTAGAGATCTACCAGAGTATATGAAGTCTAAGAAGCTAACTGTGTTATTCAAAATCAAAGAATTTAATTTCTTCATAAATTCGGTTTTTCTTTAAGTATAATTACCCAGTAACTCGAGGACCATAATGTATTGAAGTAATTAACCAAAAATTAATATTTATAGTCTAAATATTGTTACTTCCATTGAAATATTTTTTTTTCATGCATTAATTAGATAGATAAAAATTTTATATGACAACTACTGAAAAAATTGCAAATGCCAAAAAAAGGATTGATGAATTAGAAAGACTTATAAAATTTTGGAATGATTCAGACCATGATGAGGCAAAAATAGTAAATTTTTCAAGGAACATTGAAAATAAAGTTGCTTAGATTGTGAAGATTAAGGCTAAATTAAGTTTATCTACTTAAAGTGATTTAATATTTTTGAGGTTTCGAATATTGTTTAATTTATAAATAGAGCAATTAAACCTATTTTCAAAAACTGTAAGGAAGAAATAATCTAAAAGAAAAATAAATATGAAAACCTTTTCAAAAAAATATTTAGTTCCGATAAAGTTTATACCATGGGTTTTTTGGGTATTTATATCTTTTATGAGTTTATATTTGTGTAAGATAGCCTGGGCGAATTAAATAATTAATGGATCTAGCTTCTCCTTAGCCAACCAGGAGCACCGCCAAACCAATCCGATATATCATCTTCATTAGGGTTGAAATGATTTTCTTTATCTAGTCCATCTAGCCCAAATGATTGTAAGAGGTTATCAATCCCCCCATCATTTTTCGTACCATTCCTTCTAAAGCTGTTAGCTTTTTTCAGCCAAAGAGAAATTGTAGAGTTATGGTGTGCAAATTTCTCAACAAATATCCTTTCTTCTAATGTAATTGATCTATCATGAGCAATTCTTTTAATTATTCCTTGGATTTTTAGTCTTTTTGCATTACTAAGAAGCATTTTTGATCAATTCATTATTCTTTTTATAGGAAGGATTACTAAATTTATCTTGTCAATGTTAATTTCAACAAATTGACTATTTTAAGAGGTTTCTAAGCAAGAAAAGTTTTAAGACACTAAAAAAAGGGATCATTAAGTTACGCATTATACTTTTATTCATTTATCAAACTTATAATTCCTACAAAATTGATAAAAAAAATCAATCTATTCTCAAAGACACTTTAAAATTAAGAAGAAGCTGATTCAATTGTTGCATAATAGTAAAAGTGTACTATTATTAGTACAGATGTATTATTAAGACATGAAAGTGATTTCGTCTTCTCCTTATGCCCCTTTTAATTCAAAAGAGTGGAATTTTCTAATAAGCAAAAATGTAAAGTTTGAAAATACTCCAATAAAGATTCAAAAAAAATTTTATAGAACTTCTACTCTAAAAAAGATTGAAAAAGATAAACTTTTGCAAGAGAAGATTGGATTGCACCAACAAATGCAACTTGCATTCGGATAGGAAAATATTAACTAACAATCTTTTTATTGAATATTATTTTACGAGATCCAATTTTTTGTTAGATTAGTAGAAATACAAGAAGGATTTAATTTGGCTGTTGATCGAGAACTTTTAAAAGAAGTTACCCAAGAACTTTGGAATACCGTAAAAAAACTAAGACCTGAAATAGATCGGCAAACTCGACTTCAATTAGTTTTAAAGGCCTTATTAACTATTGGAGATTTACCAGATCAAATGCAAGCTGCCATGGTAGTAGGTGTTTGTGCAGAAATGGATAAAAGTGATGTTGATAATGTTGAAACTAATTCACAAACTAAAGATTCAAGCGGAGTTGATACTTCTACAGGCAGAAAAGTAGTTAGAAGAAGTTCAGCTAAATAAACCTTAAACGATCATCCTTTAATTTTCTTTGATTCGTTTTTATTAAGTCTATTGAATAGGTAATATGAAATTACAAGTAAGAGAGGAACGAATATTGAATGTAAAGTCATCATTAATTCTGTTTGGCCCATTCCTATAAGATTTGACTCGTTTGGAAGTTGTTCTGACCAAGTGCCAACTAAATGCCAGGCTTGAGGAATTGATAAGAAAAACATATAAGAGCTATAAGTTAAGTTTATGTTCAGATAAAGATTATCATTATTGAACGTTTTTGCTTTCTTTATTCTTATTTCTTAACTAAGTATTTGTAGACTTATAAAAAAGAACTTGATTCATAAATTTATTTTCTTAAGAAGAGTTTTAAATTCTTT
>CACAST010000057.1 GCA_902535185.1 uncultured Prochlorococcus sp. | reverse complement strand
AAAAAAAAAGAAATAAATAAAAAATTAATAAGATTGCCATAAGAATAAAATAAAAAATGTTTGGCAAAGGTAGTTTTATTTGAAGATGAAATTAAAGTCTTAAAAACTTTATCGAAAAAAAATTTATCAATTCTTTTCATTATGAGATCCTGTGATGGATAATAGATCATATAAATTCACTTTTATTTAATAAAATTCTTAACCAACAAAAATTTGAGTAATATAAAATTTTCTGGTCTTAAAGGCCAAGCGCTTGTAATAAAGGATAAAGATATTCCAAGCATAAAAGAATTTCGGGATGTTATCCCAGATCACTACTTTAGATGCAACACCAAAACTTCTTTGAGGTATCTTTTACAATCAGCTTTCATTCAATCATTAGTAGTTGCAATAGGGTTATCTATTCCATTTACCCCAAAAATGATCCCAATTTGGATAATTTACGCATTAATATCAGGTACCACTGCAATGGGATTCTGGGTAATTGCCCATGAATGTGGCCATGGAGCATTCTCTAAAAACAAAACATTGGAATCTGTAACTGGTTATTTACTACATTCATTACTTTTGGTGCCTTATTTTTCTTGGCAGCGTTCTCATGCAGTTCATCATCGATTCACAAATAACATAACTAATGGAGAAACTCACGTCCCTTTAGTCATTAAAGGGAACGGAGTTACAGAAAAAGTTGGCGGAGAAAAAGAATTACATTTTTCAAATTCTTTAGGTAAGAAAAATTATGGAATTCTTCAACTTGTTTTACATCTAATATTTGGCTGGCCTGCTTATTTACTTACTGGAAGTACAGGAGGTGTTAAATATGGCACTTCAAATCATTTTTGGCCAATTAAACCATTTTCTAAAGCATTATGGCCATCAGTATGGTCCAAGAAAGTTTGGATATCAGATATTGGCGTAGGTTTAACATTAGTGGGCATTGTTTATTTAGTTTTCAAGTATGGATTATTTCCAATAATTGCATTGTATTTTGGCCCTTTATTAGTGGTTAATTGTTGGCTAGTAGTTTATACATGGCTTCATCATACAGATTCAGATGTACCTCATCTTTCAAATACGGAATTTTCCTTTATGAGAGGAGCATTTCTATCTATTGACAGGCCTTACGGTAGAGTGCTGAATTTTCTTCACCATAATATAGGTTCTAGCCATGTCGTTCATCATGTATGTCCGACAATCCCTCATTATCATGCAAAAAAGGCAACTGTCTTAATTAAAAAAGCCTTTAAGAAAGCATATCTTTTTAATCCTGATCCAATACACAAAGCTTTATGGAATATTGCCTGCAATTGCGTTGCTGTTGAGTCAGACATCAAGAGAGGAAGATATATATGGCAATCTTCATACAAAAATGGTGGATTAAAAACACAATAAGCATCAATTCTTTATCACTTTAATTTACGTAAATCTGAAAAAAATATAAAAGAATTAGCAATAACCAATTTTTCATCTTAGAAAATACTCACAAGATTAGTAATTCTATGAGTGGCGACAATTTACATGGTAAACAGCCTATTAAATTTTATTCTGAAAAAATAACACTTACAAAAGTTGAATTATTAGAAAGACAGTTGAGTTTAGGCGAAAAAATTTCAGATTTAGATCAAAAGCATAAAGAATGGAGCAAAAAACTATCAGGTTGATCATCTAATAAGATGAATTTTAAAAACTTATTGATATTTGTATTTGCCTTATCAAGAAACTTTTCTGTAAATTATTGAGAAATTATTTGCAGGCATTCTAATAATATCCTCTTGAGAAAAACCATTTTTCTTACTCTCATTACAAACTTCCTCAAGATTTTTAATACCCCAAAGATCATTTTGCATTTTTAATGAATTATCGAAAAAATAATTACTTTCACTTGTATGCTTATTACAAATTTTAAATGGCCCATACAAAATCAAAAATTGTCCCTTACTCAGTAATTTTCCTGACTCTCTAAAGAGTGCTACAGTACAAGACCACTCTGCTACATGAATCATATTTATAGAGACTATTCCTTGCAAAGAATTAGCTAATATCAATGGAATTTTCCAAGGATTTTTTTCAACATCAATCTCAAGAGGCTGGGGCATTTTCTTAGATAGGTCTTCATACTCAATCCAAGAACTTATACTTTTTCTATGCACTAACTCTGGGTCACTTGTTTGCCAAATTATTCCAGGAAATCGTTTTTGAAAAAACACTCCATGTTCACCACTACCACTCCCAATTTCCAATACTGAACCTTTTTTTATAACTCTTGAAAGCACATCACCAATGAAGTCTCTATTTCTTTGAGTTGCCGAAAAAAAAAGTCTATTATCCAAAATTAAAAAAAATTGGGCACTTCAGTAAAAAGAATAATTCTAAAATCCTTGATTATTTA
>CACAST010000056.1 GCA_902535185.1 uncultured Prochlorococcus sp. | reverse complement strand
AAAGAAAAAATGAACTAATAGAACTTATAGGTGGAGGTTCATGCGAAGTAAACGAATATGCTTCTAGACTGCTTGATCGCTCAGCTGCGTAAAATAGAAAAAATTCCACTATAATAATCTTTTTAAATCATAATTTAGATTTAAACATGGTTAATAAAGTTGAAAGTAGTTTTGGAGAAGATAACTCAATAAATATTAGGGGAGCTCGTCAGCATAATTTAAAAAATATTGATCTTTCTCTACCTAGGAATAAATTTATAGTTTTTACAGGTGTGAGTGGAAGTGGTAAAAGTTCTCTGGCTTTTGATACTATTTTTGCTGAAGGTCAAAGACGATATGTTGAGAGTCTTTCTGCATACGCAAGGCAATTTTTGGGACAAGTAGATAAACCAGATGTTGACAATATTGAAGGTTTATCACCAGCTATTTCAATTGATCAAAAGTCTACAAGTCATAATCCTCGATCAACAGTTGGAACAGTAACAGAAATACAAGATTATTTAAGATTATTGTTTGGTCGCGCCGGTGAGCCGCATTGTCACCACTGCGGGGTTCCAATTGCGCCTCAAACAATTGATGAAATGGTGGATCAAATTCTTCTTTTACCTGAAGGAACAAGATACCAATTGTTGGCTCCTGTTGTAAGAGGTAAGAAAGGAACACATACAAAATTAATAAGCGGACTAGCAGCTGAAGGATTTGCTAGGGTAAGAATTAATGGAGAGGTAAGAGAACTTGCTGATAGTATTGAATTAGATAAAAATCAAATTCATAATATAGAGGTAGTAGTTGATAGATTAATTGCAAGAGAAGGCATACAAGAAAGATTAAATGATTCACTACAAACTTGTCTCAAAAGAGGCGATGGTTTAGCAATTGTAGAAGTTGTTCCAAAAAAAGGAGAAAATTTACCTTCTAACTTAGAGAGAGAGAAACTTTACTCAGAAAATTATGCATGTCCTGTACATGGCTCTATTGTTGAAGAGCTTTCTCCTAGATTATTTTCTTTTAATAGTCCATATGGTGCCTGTCCAGATTGTCATGGGATTGGCTATTTAAAAAAATTTACTGCAGATAGAGTTATACCTGATAAAACATTGCCTGTTTATGCTGCAATAGCTCCTTGGAGTGAGAAAGATAATACTTATTACTTCTCTTTACTTTATTCTGTAGGACAAGCTTATGGTTTTGAATTAAAAACTCCTTGGAAAGATTTAAGTGATTTGCAAAAACAAGTTCTACTTTTGGGATCGGATAAACCAATATTAATTCAAGCTGATAGTCGTTTTAAAGCTTCTAGTGGTTTTGAAAGACCTTTCGAGGGGATTTTACCAATATTAGAAAGGCAATTGAATGAAGCCAATGGAGAATCAGTTAAACAAAAATTAGAAAAGTATTTAGAATTAGTTCCCTGTAAGACATGTTCTGGAAAAAGATTAAGACCTGAGGCTTTGGCCGTTAAACTTGGTCCATACAACATTACCGACTTAACTTCTATAAGCGTTTCTGAAACCCTTAAACACGTAGAGCGCATCATGGGTTTAGGTAAGACAAAGAAAGAAAATATATCTCTATCAGAAAAACAAAAGCAGATAGGTGAATTGGTTTTAAAAGAGATTCGTTTGCGTTTGAAGTTTTTAATTAATGTAGGTTTAGATTATTTGACTTTAGATAGACCAGCTATGACTTTGTCTGGTGGTGAGGCTCAGCGTATTAGATTGGCTACACAAATAGGTGCAGGTCTTACTGGTGTTTTATATGTTTTAGATGAACCAAGCATTGGTTTGCACCAGAGAGACAATGACAGATTATTAGAAACATTAAAAAGCTTAAGAGACTTGGGAAATACTTTGGTTGTGGTTGAACATGATGAAGATACTATGAAATCCGCAGATTATTTAGTAGATATTGGTCCAGGGGCAGGTGTTTATGGTGGGGAAATAATTGCTAAAGGATCTTATCAAGATGTCTTAAATTCAGAAAGGTCATTAACTGGAGCTTATCTCAGTGGTAGGAAGTCAATTCCTACTCCAAAAGAACGTAGATCGTCTGTAAAAAAAAGTTTAATTTTAAATAATTGCTCTAAAAATAATTTAAAAAATATTTCAGTGGAATTTCCTTTAGGAAGGTTAGTTTCTGTTACTGGTGTAAGTGGAAGTGGAAAGAGCACTTTAATAAATGAATTACTTCATCCTGCATTGTGTCATTCTCTTGGATTAAAAGTTCCTTTTCCTCAAGGTGTAAAAGAGTTAAAGGGTATAAAGTCAATTGATAAAGTTATAGTTATTGATCAGTCTCCAATAGGAAGAACTCCAAGATCAAATCCTGCTACATATACAGGTGCTTTTGACCCTATAAGGCAGATATTTACTGCCACAGTAGAAGCAAAAGCA
>CACAST010000055.1 GCA_902535185.1 uncultured Prochlorococcus sp. | reverse complement strand
GTTAATTCTTTCCCTAGCGCACCTGAGGCTCCAGTAATCCCTATGGTTTTTTTGTTTTTGGTTGGATTTATCATTTTGCTAGATTTTTATGAGACAACAAAGAATTAAAATAAATTTACCAAAAAAAAGATTATTTATTTTTTTATTTGATTAAAACTCATAAATAAATATTTGTTTAGTTCTGAAAAAAATATTATCTTAAACCTATTAATAAATAATTTACTAAATTATGAGCGATATATTATTAATTGGCTCATGTGAGCCATTTAGTGGTAAGTCTGCAATGGTTCTTGGGATAGCAAAAAAACTTTTACAGAAGAAAAAAAAAGTACGCATTGGAAAACCTTTAGCAACGTGTATTGAACTTACAAATCTTCCCTCAATGTCTTATGAAGGATTAATAGATGATGATGTTAAGTTTATTGGATCAACGTTAAATATCGAAGAGGAGAATTTAATTTCTTCAGTGGGATTATTGGATAATATCTCAGCTGAAAAAAGAATCTTCAATAAAGACTTACTCCCAGGTAAAGGTTTTGATCAGATTGAAGGATTGGTCAATGATGATTTTGAAGGTCTTAATATTTTAGAGGCAGCCGGAAGTCTTCATGAGGGTATGATTTATGGCTTAAGTCTCCCTCAACTAGCTAAGGATTTAGATGCGAAAGTTTTAATTGTGAATTTATGGGAAGATTGTAAAAGTGTTGATGCATTACTTGATGCGAAAAAACAATTAGGTGAAAAATTGGCTGGAGTTGTATTAAATGGAGTTTTGCCGCAAGAACTCGAAAAAGTAAAAAATGAAATAATACCCTCTCTTAAAGATCTGGATATTGAAGTGTTTGGAGTGATGCCTAAATCACCACTTCTTAGAAGTGTCACCGTAGGTGAGCTTATAAGAAGACTAGATGCCCAAGTAATTTGTTGCCCTGAAAAAGATCAATTGCTTGTTGAAACATTAAGCATTGGTGCAATGGGAGTAAATTCTGCAATGGAATTTTTCAGGAGAAGACGAAATATGGCTGTAGTTACTGGAGCTGATAGAACTGATATCCAACTTGCTGCTTTGGAGGCTTCGACTCAATGCCTTATTTTAACTGGTTTAGGAGATCCTTTGTCACAATTAATTCATAGAGCGGAGGAATTGGAGGTGCCAATTTTAAAAGTGGAATTAGATACTCTTTCCACAGTAGAAATTATTGAACAAGCTTTTGGCCATGTCAGAATACATGAATCAATTAAAGCTTCTTATGCAATTCAATTAGTTCAAGAGAATGTAAATCTAGAAAGAATTCTCGAAAAGATAGATTTTCCCTGCAATTTTTCAGATAAATGCTAATTTCAAATATAGGAACTTTATTATTTTGAGTCGCTCTTTAGATCTACCAGCAACTGAAGGCGTTGATGCCTTAGCACAAGAACTCGCAAAACTCCAAGATAATGGGAAAAGGAAAATTGCTTTTTTGGGTAGTAGACACGTACCGGTTGTCGATATTCACTTAATTGAGTTGATAGCAAGGTCGTTAGCAGAAGAAGGGCATAATATCCTTACTTCCGGATCTCAAGGTGTCAATGCAGCTGTTATTCGAGCTGTCTTAGATATTAATCCATCATTATTAACTGTTTTATTACCCCAAAGTCTTGATAGACAAATACCTGAAATAAAGGATCAACTTGAGAGGGTTATGCATTTGGTTGAAAAAAGTGAAAATGATGAATTACCTTTGCCACTAGCAAGTAGTCTTTGTAATCAAGAAATTATTTCTAGGTGCGATCAATTAATATGCTTTGCCTTTCACGATAGTGAAACTTTGCTAAATAGTTGTAGATGCGCGGAAGAAATGGGCAAAGTGGTTAGTTTGTTATTTTTTGATTAAATTAACCAATTTCCCCTTATAAAAAGATGATTTATGCTAAAAATATTTAGCGATTAAAAATTTACTATGGCAGAAAGTTTTTCATTTGATGTAGTTTCTGATTTTGATAGGCAAGAATTAGTCAATACTTTGGATCAAGTTAAAAGGGAAATTTCTCAGCGTTATGATCTTAAGGACACAGACACTTCGGTTGATTTAGATAAGGAAAATATTTATATAATCACCAACAGTGAGCTAACGTTAAATGCTGTTAATGACATAATTAGACAAAAGGCAATAAAAAGAAACTTATCCTTAAAAATATTTGAATATGGTGATATTGAAATTGTTAGTGGTAATAAAATTAAACAGACAATTTTATTAAAACAAGGAATTAAACAAGAAATTGCAAAAAAAATCAGTAAAAATATTAGAGATCAAATTAAAAAAATTAATGTCAGCATCAATGGGGAAACACTCAGAGTTGCAAGTAAGAGCAAAAATGATCTTCAATTGGCAATTAAGATTGTTAGTGATTTGGAGGAGTCTTTG
>CACAST010000054.1 GCA_902535185.1 uncultured Prochlorococcus sp. | reverse complement strand
ATAGGAAATTAGAAATAAAAAATTTAATTTGAAAAATTATTCCTTGGCAGATAGAGATTTTTTTGCCTCAAGGATTGATATGTTGTAAAAAATCGCAAAATAGTTTTAGAACAATTTAATGAAGTAAACAAGCTTATTAAGACTCCAATACCTAATGTTGCCGCAAAACCCTTAACAAAATTTGTTCCTAATAAAAACAATATAAAACAACTTAGAAGAGTTGTAATATGGCCATCAACTATGGATGAATTAGCTCTTTGAAAACCGCTATCAATAGATCTTGTAAGAGTATTACCATCATATAATTCTTCTTTAATTCTCTCAAATATTAGAATATTTGCATCAACAGCCATCCCAATGCTGAGTATAAGCCCAGATATTCCAGGTAAAGTCAAAGTTACAGGAATCAAAGAATATAGGGCTAAGTTAAAGAAACCATAAAGTACTAGAGAAAGAACTGATACAAAACCTAAAATTCTATAATTAAAAATCATAAATATACCAACAAAAATTAGTCCACTTATAGCTGCATAAAGACTTTTTAAAATATTTTTGGATCCCAGCAGAGCCCCTATAGTGTTAGTTTCTACTATTTCAATTGGCAATGGCAATGAGCCCCCTTTTAGTTGAACTTCTAATTCTCTAGCATTTTCAGCACTAAAATTGCCACTTATTGTTGCTGACCCACCTGTAATACCAGTATTAGCAAACTGATTCCCAACACTAGCTTCACTTATTGATTCGTCATCTAGAATGATAGCTAAAAGTTTATTAGTGCCAGCAATTGACTTTGTAATTTCTGCAAACTTTTCACCTCCCGAATTACTAAAAGTTAATAAAACTTCCCAATTACTATTTGTTTGTTCTTGTCTCCTACCCGCGTTAATAAGATCCTTCCCAGATAAATCAGTTTTAATAAATAAATTTGTAATTTCTATATCAACATACTTTTTAATTTCAATTAAATTCCCATATAAATCATTATTAGCAAATGAGTAATTTAATTCTTGCCCTATCTCTTTAAGATCATCTTGAATAACTTTTAAGGAATTATCATTTTGACTTTTTTCTACAGTGGAATATTGTTCAATTAATTCTTTAATTCTCAATCTCTGTAGTTGCAGGATTTTTAAATCTGTAGATGTACCTTCTTTTTGGGTTCTAAATTCTAATAAAGCAGTCTTACCTAATACCCTTGAAGCAACTAATGGATTTTGTTCACCTGGTAATTCCAAAATCAATTGATCTCCACCGAGGGTTTGCAAATTAGACTCAGAAACTCCTAAATTGTTAACACGCTTATCTATAACCGAATTAACAGCTTCAAGTTCATCCCTTGTTACCTTACCTTTCTCTTTAATAATTTGTAGTGTAAGTTGAGAACCCCCTTGTAAATCCAATCCCAACTGTAAGGGATAATTTATTAATAGATAAACAGATAAAGTAAGTAGAAATATAATAAAAAAAAGCCAACCTTGCCTTTTTTTCATTTCTATATACTCCCACTAATTAAATCTTCAACTTTTTCGACTATTTGATGTGGTTGGATTATTGTCAAATTCTCAAGATTTCCATTATAAGGAGTAGGAATATCCTGACTAGATAATCTAATTGGTCGGGTATCAAGTTCATCAAAACACTCTTCTGTTATCAAGGCAATTAATTCGGCACCAATACCTCCAGTCTTCATACATTCTTCAACAATAACTACTTTATTTGTTTTTCTTATTGATTTTGAGATGGTTTCCATATCAAATGGTTTTAAACTTATTAAATCTATTAACTCAACATCTATTCCTTTTTTTTCTAATTCTTCAACAGCTTTAAGGCAGTGATGTCTCATTCTTGAATAAGTCAATAAAGTAATGTCTTTGCCTTCTTTTACAACGTCAGCCTGATCTAAAGCGCAAGTATAATCTCCCTCAGGTAAATCTTCAGACAAATTGTAGAGAAGAACATGTTCGAAAAATAGAACTGGATTATCATCTCTTATAGCTGCTTTCATTAAACCTTTAGCATTTGTGGGTGTGCTACATGCAACAATCTTTATGCCAGGAACTGCATGAAAATATGCTTCAAGTCTTTGACTGTGCTCAGCACCAAGTTGACGACCAACTCCTCCAGGTCCTCGAACCACTGCTGGTATTTTATAATTTCCGCCACTTGTATATCTAAGCATACCCATATTATTTGATATCTGATTAAAAGCTAAAAGCAAAAAACCCATATTCATTCCTTCTACTATTGGTCTTAAGCCAGTCATTGCTGCACCAACAGCCATACCCGTAAAACTATTCTCTGCAATTGGAGTATCTAAGACTCTTAACTCTCCATATTTTTCATATAAATCCTTAGTTACCTTATAAGATCCTCCATATTGACCAACATCTTCCCCCATAACGCAAACATTTAC
>CACAST010000053.1 GCA_902535185.1 uncultured Prochlorococcus sp. | reverse complement strand
TTCTCAGGAATATTTATTATTGAATCATTATCAGTAATGATTCAAGTAGGGTATTTTAAAATTACAAAAAAATTATTTCATAGAGGAAAACGCATATTTTTAATGGCTCCTCTACACCACCACCTTGAACTTAAAGGAGTAAAGGAACAAAAAATAGTTGAAAATTTTTGGAAAATCAACGTTTTACTTGTAATTTTAGGTATAGTTTTAAAAATCAACCTTTGAAAAATTTGTTATGAATTTTTTTACATGGAAAGATAATGGGTTAACAAGTGACTGCTCAAGTCTTGATGCAATGGCATCAAGATTTGAAGAAACTGCTAACTTAATGAAAAAACTATCTAAAAAGGGCTTTAAACTAAAGAAAACTCAAAATAATCAACTAATTCTTCATCCTGATCCTGAGGTTTTTGATCAATGGGGTTTTATAAGC
This sequence comes from uncultured Prochlorococcus sp., assembly GCA_902535185.1. GTDB lineage: Bacteria > Cyanobacteriota > Cyanobacteriia > PCC-6307 > Cyanobiaceae > Prochlorococcus_A. The sequence goes on along the minus strand of CACAST010000053.1, from coordinate 2,012 downwards.
GAAGAAGTCCCTTTTAAACAACTTTGTTTAATGTCAGATGAAGAATAACTAGTTGAACTTGAAAATTCTTTAGTTAGTACAGATAAATAATTGCGTACATGAGTGCTCCAACTAAAGTGCCTGTTAACTCCCTCAATTCCATTTCTGCTCCATATTTTCCACTGATTATTATTTGATATTCCTTTTTCAAGAATAACTTTCAACTCATCAATATCAGTAACATCCACTAAAAGTCCATTTTCACATTTTGAACGAATTTCTTTAGGCCCTCCATCATTTGTTGATATTATTGGTAATCCACATGAAGAAGCTTCAAGAAGTGTTAAACCAAAAGGCTCAGTTAAAGCTGGATTTACAAATACGCCACCCCTGCTAGCAGCCCACCTATATAAAGAAGGTATCTGACTTGGGAGATGTTTTTTTGGATAAGCTACCTTTCCATATAAATTGTATTTATCAATTGTTTCAAAAATATTATTGAAAACATCTTTTTGTTGAGGGTCAAGTTTAGATGTATTTTCTCTACAACCCAAAATTAAAATTAAATTAGTTTTTCTTTTTAATTTTTCAGATCTTCCATAAGCTTCAATCAAAGATGGAATATTTTTTCTTCGTACAGCTCTAGAAATAGCCAAAAATGGAGGTTTGGAAGAATCCTTTAGAAAAGGTTTCATCATGTTATCAATTTCAGCTGTCTCGCTTGTGGAGTGAATATGGTGAAATTTATTATGATCAACACCAGGCGGAATAACTTTAGCTTTATGAGGTGAAAAAGAAGAATATTGGGAATATTGATACACTGACTCTTGTTTAGTGCTTGTAACGACAATATCTGCAGATTTCAATGCTTTTTCTTCTGCCTCAATTCTTTTACTTATAAAATAAAGTTTTTCTATTTGATTATTTTTTAAACCAGTATCAAGCAATTTCCTTTTTTTCTCTCTTCCTAGAGAATGACCAGTAAAAATAAGAGGTACGTTTAGGGATTTACTTAGTTTAACTCCTACATAACCAGCATCTGCATAATGTGCATGAATGAAATTAGGCTTTTTGTTTTTTTTATAGTAAGAAATCAGTTTTTCAGTTAAATGATCTAAATAAGGCCAAAGCAATTCCTTTCTTAAATACTTATTAGGTCCAAATTTGAATCTTAAAATTCTAACTCCAGGTTCTACAAATTCTTCTTCTTGAGAATATACATCCTCTACTTTAGGGTCTTTTATTAAACGAGTAACTAAATCAACTTGATCAACTTCTGCAGTATTAGCCAAACTTTTAATTAACTCAAAAACGTATTGTGTTTGCCCTCCTGTATCAGCATCTCTGCCTAACTCAAGATTTTTAGAACGTATAAGACCATGTAAATGTAAATGTAAAAATTTCAACCTCATTCAGCAAATCCTCCGATAAACGGCCTTTAATACAAATAAGCTGAATTTTCAAAGGAAATATTAAGAAAGCATTATGATTTAAAAAATTTTTTATATAAAGTTTTCAAAAGAACAGTTATAGAGTTGTTTTATGCCACTTTAAAAAAGATTTTCATTTTGATGAAGGATTTAAAATAAAAAGAAATACAACAAGGATTTTCTTATTTCAGAACCTTTTTAAGATATTTTGCTGTATGACTTGTAGGATTTTTAGCTACATCCTCAGGAATACCTTCAGCAATTATTTCTCCTCCTTTATCGCCTCCATCAGGTCCTAAATCGATTATCCAATCTGAACATCTAATAACATCTAAATTATGTTCAATAACAATTACTGAATTACCTTTATCTACCAAACGTTGTATCACATCCATTAATTTATGAACATCATAAAAACTCAAACCTGTAGTTGGTTCATCAATCAAATATAAAGTTTTTCCAGTAGCCCTTTTTGACAATTCCGTGGCTAACTTAACTCTTTGAGCCTCTCCACCAGATAATGTAGGAGCTGGCTGGCCTAATTTGACGTATCCTAAGCCAACATCAACCAATGTAGATAATCTATCTGCAGCTTGAGGTATA
>CACAST010000052.1 GCA_902535185.1 uncultured Prochlorococcus sp. | reverse complement strand
CAAACTTTTAAAATTTGTTTAGCCATAGGAAGAGCATGTACCGAACCTCCACCAGGAGTATTTTGTGCAAAAGCGACTACAAGCAACTCACTCTTTTCCGAAGGAGCAAAGCAAACGAACCAAGCGTGATCTAGGCCACCTTCTCCATCTTCAGCAGTGCCAGTTTTACCTGAAACTGGAGGTAAATTTGAAACTCCAAAATTAATTGATACTCCTGTGCCAGACTCTACTACTTTCCTTAGACCACTTTTTATCACTTGAATATTTTGTGGATCAATGTCAATTTGAATAGGTTTTTTATCTAAATGACTTTCTACATCTTTTTTAGTCAAATGTGGAGTAACTAGATAACCTCCATTAGCAATCGCTGCATATGCTCTAGCTAGTTGAATTGGAGTTACTTGAACAACAAATTGTCCAATAGACATACTTGCAATATCTTCTGGAACCCAAGGGGTTCTCCCTGGTTGCCCCCATCCTCTACCTTCTTTAGCCCATTCACTACTTGCTACCAATCCTATATTTTCTTGTTCAGAAATTTCTATTCCAGATAAAGAATTAAAACCAAGCTTTCTGGAAACCTTATGAATTTCATCAACTCCTACTCCATAACCTATTTGATAAAAAAATGTATTACTAGAAACTCTTAAAGCATCTTCATAACCTATAAGCCCAAATCCTAAATCATTATGCTCTCTAAAACATTGACTCCCATAAGTTATACATGGCTTGGTATCTAAGATAGTATCTCTAGGAAATTTGCCACTTTCCAAGCCCGCTAAAGCAGTTACAATTTTCCAAACACTTCCTGGATCATAAGCATTTAATGCTCTATTAAAAAGAGGTTTTGCAGGAGAATTAAATATATTATTATATTCTTTTTCAGGCTTAAAATCCTTTGAAAAAAAATTCAAATCAAAATTAGGTTTACTTGCCATTGCTCTTATTGCACCATCTCGTGGATCCATCACTACTATGGCACCAGCTTTTTTGTCTTTAAGAACTTCTTCAGCAACTAATTGCAGATTAAGATCAATTGTTAGTTCAATATCATTACCTTGTACTGGTGGTCTTATACCCAATGATCTTTGAAATTTTCCCAATGAATTCACTTCAACCATTTCTCCACCCCATTCACCTCTTATAAAATCTTCATAAACATATTCAATTCCTGTTCTTCCTATTAAATCATTTAATTTATAACCTTTCTTAGATAAAAACTTATATTCTGATTCAGTAATTGGCTGAGTATAACCAATTACATGAGCAGCAAGGGATTTATAAGGATAATTTCTAATTAATTTAGTTGCTACTTCAAAACTAATTAATTTACCTTCATTTTCCTTAAATTTTATTAATTGATCTACATTTAAATCATCAAGGATAGTTACTGAAAGTTTTTGATTTTTTAGACCATCAGAATATTTTTTTTGAATTAAATTGCTATCAATATTTAATAAGTTAGTAAGGATTGATTTATGTTTTTCCCAATATCTTTTATTAACAGATTGAGGCTTTATTATTATAGAATATTTAACTCTACTATCTGCTAAAACATAACCATTCTTATCTAGTATTCTGCCCCGTATTGGCTGTGAAGCGATAAGTCTGATCCTATTCTCATCTGACATCTTCTTAAAAGATTCATAATTTAAAAGTTGTAAAAAAATTAACCTAAATAGAATCAATAAAAAGGAAATAGAAGAAAATATAAGTAAGACTAGTGGTTGTCTTTTTAATGAAATATGTTTTTTATTAGGACTTGTTTTTATCAAAGAAATAAAAATTATTTAAAAATTGTTTTTTCCAATAAAGCAATGTTTGATTTTATCTCTCTAAGTTTAGTAATTAAATCCTTATAATCACTATCTTCATTGTTTAGGTCAAACTCATCATTTTCAATATTATTTGAATTCAAATTTTCACTCATAAAACTTATAATTTTTTAGGAATTATTGCATTTAATATAATCTTAAATAAGAAATTTATTTTTTCAAAATTATATTAACTAAGATACTTAAGAAATATCAAAAACAAATTAATTCAATTGATCCATATTTTGTTCAAAATAAGGATTACAACTATTCTTTGATATCCCCAAAGACCATCCAATAAATGAAGAAATAAATATCGTTATTATTAAGGGCAAAATGGCTTGTTGAGTATTTACAAGACTAAACCATTCCCTCCAGCTACTAATAAATCTTTCTCTTTGAAATTTTCTTCTTTCATTTTCTAATAATCTCGCTTTTTTTGCGAAGGATTTTGTTACCCACTTCTCGAAAGGAATCTTTTTTATGATCGCCATTTTTCTCTCCACTTCTAATAATTGTCCAGAACTAAGATAAGGATGAAATGTACTTATCAATTCAAGAGTTTTTAAAAACATTTCAACAGTTGCATCTTTTATGAGCTTTTGCTCATGACTTAAATCAGCCCACTCTATTTCTGGATAAAAACGGTTCCTGTTTGGTGAAATTTGTTCCTCTGACATTTGACCAGGTTCTCTGAGCCATCTATTAGTATTTTCGTCAAATCTCCGCCAATATAAAAAAGGATTTATAAAAATTGTTTTACCAGATACTTTGACTACATCTTGTTGAAGATGATTAGTTA
>CACAST010000051.1 GCA_902535185.1 uncultured Prochlorococcus sp. | reverse complement strand
TAATTTTTAAGAATTCTAGGTTTCTTTTAAAAAAAATAATATTAGTAAATTTTATTTTGATTTCTATCTATCTTTGGCATCTTCAAATTAATAATATTAGTGTTGATGATCAGTTTTATGTTTATAAATATTTTGGTTTAAATGACTTGAATTTAATTAATCTTTTCATCCTAGTCGCAATAGAAATTTCTTTTTATACGTGGTCCTTTTTATCATATAAAACTAATTTGAGCGATTGGATCGTGCCTAAACCTCAAAAAGGGGATTTTATCCCCTTTTTGAATATATTTATTTTTTATTTTTTTATAATTATTTACTACTCAATACTTACTTAAATATCTCTAATTCTTCTATAGGGCAGAAAAATATTCCTTACTACCTTTTGGATCCTCTAACATTGTTTTCTCGCCGGGGGTCCAGTTTGCTGGACATACTTCATCGGGGTTTGCCGCAACGTATTGGTAACCTTGAAGAATCCTTAGCGTTTCATCAACATTTCTACCTACAGGAGCCTTGTTAACAGTCGTATGCATAACTACTCCTTCGGGATTTATAAGAAATAAACCTCTATCAGCCTCTCCATCATCATTTAGAACATTGTACGCCTGGCAAATTTCTCTTTTTAAGTCAGAAACTAACGGATAGTTAATATCACCTATACCACCTTCATTTCTTGGGGTTTGTATCCAAGCCAAATGACAGTGTTTGCTATCAACTGATACCCCAAGTATTTCCGTATTAAGTGCCGAGAAATCTTGGTATCTATCACTAAATGCAGTGATTTCAGTTGGACATACAAATGTAAAATCTAGTGGGTAAAAGAATAGAACAACCCATTTACCTCTTAGACCTGAAAGTGTAATCTCCTTAAACTCTTGATCATATACTGCTGTAGCACTAAAGTCTGGTGCTTCTTGGCCAACTCTTAAGCTCATGAAAAAATTTGTCCTTATTTGAATTATGTATGGTCTAAATGACCGTAATAAGCATTATAATTTTATTAATAATGAATTAGCAAGTTTTTTTTTAATTCAATGAAATGGCACTATTCTTTTACTAGGAAATTTACAATTTTGAATCACAATAAACTTTTAAAAAATCTCAAAAAGGAGTTAATAAAATATCCTATTAACAGGCTTAACAATAAAAATTCGAATTAAAAGAAATTTAATTTTATTTAAGATTCCTTAAAATTTAACTCTCTATAATTAGTAATATTCTTTTTAATATTTTTAATTATGGGTAAATATATTGAAAGACTTAAGGAAAAAGTTAAAATAAAACAATTTGATTCTAATCAGCCAATTGGGGCATGGATTTTCGTTGTAATTTTGAATATAGTTGGATTTGCGGGTTATTTTTACTTAAAGGTAAATCATATAGAACTAGGTAGTTAAAAACTTATCTTATTTCCTTTTTAATTGAGCGACAAAAATTTTTTAGTCTTTCATTTCTCGTTAAGTCAGGTAAAGTCCAAATTGATTCTGTCTCAGGAAATGGTTCTTTACTCCATTCTTTGAATTCTTCCATTATGGAAGCATTATTTAATTTTGATGTGTTATGTTTTCGTTTTTTTAAATATTTTCTTATCACTGTAAGATTTGCCTCAATATATTCCCTCATAATAAATACTTCGTTTTATATTAATTTATCATCTAGCAAGTTCTACTTTAAAGAAAAGATTAATTAGACATTTTGAACTGCTTGAAAAAGTCCAAACGAATAACCTCCTATTAGAATCCAGCCAAGAACGCTTGATATTATTGTAGATCTTCTATTATGTCTCCTCAATGCTGATTCAATCATTTCATTAACTTCATCTCTATTAAGGTATTCTTTCTTGGAGGTTTTCATTTTTTTTTCTTTTTACAATAAACGAATTTATAGGAAAGTGAGCTTATGATATTTATTTATAAGTAAGAGGTTTATTTTTGAAGATTTTATAAATATTTTTTATATTTATCATTAAATATATAATGAAATTTTAAGAGTAATTTTTAAACTTATAAGATAAAGTATTTGAATTGAAGGATCATAGTTTTTATACAAACAATGAATATTAATGATAAATCTGTTTTAGAAATGCTTAATAAACTTATTATTATTAATAGACTAAATAAAAGTCAAATTCTACAAATGGTGAATTTAGTTTCAATATCAAATGATATCAATGATTTAAAGGATAACTTGAAATGGGAAAGTTCTAAATCATTTCATCAAAATATTTAAAATACATAAACTCATTGTTAGATAATTTTTAATTCTTGAAATTTACATAAGAGAAACTTAATAGTTAATTGAATTAATTAAGAGTTTTTAAAATAATTTATATAAGCTATTCAAATAAATTTTTGATAGTAATTTTTCTTATAAGAAACTTTTTCTGAATTACTATAATTAAGTGTTGTTTTCTTATCCTTGCTAAATGATTTAATTAATATTGTAGAAGTGATTATTATTAGTATTATTAGTAAATCTCCAACAGTAATCCCTCTTTCCTTTAGATTCATGATAAAAAATATATTTTGTTTAAATATAGCTTTTATTATTTAATTAACTAATATTTTTTACAAACGTGCTAAGAACATATATGAAGGAAATATAAAAAGAATATAAAAATATTGAGACTATAATCTTTTAAGTCATATAAAAAAATAAATGGA
>CACAST010000050.1 GCA_902535185.1 uncultured Prochlorococcus sp. | reverse complement strand
AAATACATGTTGAAAGAACCTCCTAAAAACTCGAGAGAAAAAACTAAAAATCTCTTATTAACTCTACAAGACAAAATTTGTTCAGGACTTGAAAATGTAGATGGCAAAGGGAAATTTACAGAGGAATCTTGGCTAAGAGACGAAGGTGGCGGTGGAAGATCAAGAGTATTGAAAAATGGTTCTATTTTTGAGCAAGCAGGTGTTAACTTCTCGGAAGTACAGGGAAAAGAATTACCTCAATCTATAATCTCTCAAAGGCCCGAAGCAAAAGGTCATGAATGGTTTGCCACGGGGACTTCTATGGTTTTGCATCCTAAGAATCCCTACATTCCTACAGTGCATCTGAATTACCGATATTTCGAAGCCGGTCCTGTTTGGTGGTTTGGGGGAGGTGCAGATTTAACCCCTTTTTATCCTTATCTTTCTGATGTAAGGAATTTTCATAATGAACATAAAAAAGCTTGTGAGAAAGTTGATCAAGATTTGCACAAAGTTTTCAAACCATGGTGCGATGAATATTTCTTCTTGAAGCATAGAGATGAATCTAGAGGCATAGGAGGTATTTTTTATGATTATCAAGATGGTTCTGGCAATATTTATAGAGGAAATAATAAAAATGGAGAAGCATCAAAAGCTTCACAAAGTATTGGCAGATCTAATTTAAATTGGGATGATTTATTTTCTCTAGCGGAAAACTGTGGGCAGGCATTCCTCCCTTCATATTTGCCTATTATTGAAAAAAGAGCTTCTCAAACATATTCATCGAAGGAAAGAGAATTCCAGCTATATCGAAGAGGTAGATATGTCGAATTCAATTTAGTTTGGGATAGAGGGACAATTTTTGGACTACAAACAAATGGCAGAACTGAATCTATATTAATGTCCTTACCGCCTTTAGCTAGATGGGAATATGGATATAAAGCTAAAAAGAATTCTCGAGAGGAATTTCTCACATCAATATTTACAAAACCCCAAGATTGGTTAAACGATAAAGAGTTAGAGGAATTCTGTATTGAGAATAATATTTTTGATTAAAAATTATCTAATAAACTTTTAAAGTACTTTAAATAGGTGTTTTAAATAAAGAGCCGTCACTTTTCAATTGAAGTTTTTCTCCTAGTTCATTTTCTAAAGAGATTAATTCATCCCTATGGGCTCTAAGTCTCATAAAAGTTGAATCATTTTCATTTTCGTTGATCAACCTTAATTCAAATTTCTCCTCTCTTGCTGATTTTTTAAAATAAACAATTCCAGATAAAGGTCCACCAATCAATCCCAAAAGAATAGGCCACCAACCCAATTCAGGATATATTTGAATAATTACTAATCCCAAAGCACATGAACCAAAACCGCCAAGAAAACCTAAAAAAATTGCTAAAAGTTTACTGGAAACAACTTGACCCTTGAATATTAAAATTCTTTGTTCAAAATCTCCTCCTGTTTGCTTCCATCCCCTCAAATTAAGCCATTCACATAAACCATTTAAAACTTTAATTGGCTGCTGAGAAGATGAAATCTCAACTATGGTTGTTCTATCTTTACTGGAAGCCCTAAGAAAAAAAAATAATCCTATGGCTAAGAGAATTGTCAGCAATAATGTTGAATTTAAGGAATATGACATTAAATAATTTTTTCTAGTAACTCGAGAATAAAAATTAAAGTTACATCATATTATAATTTTTTAGAATTATTCTGTAAAATATTTCTATTAGACAAAAATTCTTAATTAAATAAAATCTTAAGTAATATTCTAAACCTTAAATTTCTTTAAATACTTATTAACAATGACTATTGAAAATAAAAATATTGAACTTCTTCATAGCGATTTAACAGTAGATTTATACAATCTTTATAAAAAATCATCCTACCTAGCTATTGATACTGAAGCAATGGGTTTAATTCATGGAAGAGATAGACTCTGTTTAGTACAAATATGCAATGAATTTAAAAGAACATCGTGTATAAAAATCGAACTTAATACATCTTCTTCACCTCATTTAAAAAAACTTCTTGAAGATGAAAAAATTACTAAAATATTTCACTACGCGAGATTTGATGTAGCAGCTCTAAAATGCAATCTTGAAATTAATACAAAAAACATTTTTTGTACAAAAATTGCCAGTAAGTTGGCAAGAACTTATACAAATAAACACGGTTTAAAGGATTTAATTAATGAATTGTTAGGCATAGAATTAGACAAAAGCTCGCAAAGTAGTGATTGGGGTAGCAACGAAGATTTAACAAAAGATCAATTAGATTATGCAGCAAATGATGTTAGATATTTAATTGAAGCAATGCATAAATTAAAAGTTATCTTAGAAAGAGAGAATAGATATGAATTAGCTCAAAAATGTTTCGAAACAGTTTCTGTACATGCTGATTTAGACATACTAAAATTCTCAAATATATTTGAACATTAAGAATCAATCTTCAGTTAAAAAATTATCTTCACCATCAAGAGTTTCCATAAGCTTATCAAGTATTCTTGAAGAACTAAATTTATCTCTATCATTTTTTTCACAAATTTTTAAAACATTTTTCGCAACTTGTATTTTTTCTTGAATAGTTTTCGAGCCTTCTTTTGCAATTTGAATTTCTACTTTCTTTTTAGCAGAAGATAAGCTTATACTCATAAGTTTTGCAATCTCTGCACAAATTTTTAGATATTGCCGATCATTTATTGGATACATAAAAGAATTAATAATTAATAAGCTAGTGCCATTTACTAAGATAACAAATAAAGGTTTATGGCATCTACGATTTTCTTACTTGCTCCGG
>CACAST010000049.1 GCA_902535185.1 uncultured Prochlorococcus sp. | reverse complement strand
TTCCTAGCATCTTTAAATCAATCCTTTCATCTATATCAGGGATAAATTTTCGCACTGCATTAAGGAATATTGAACATCTTTCTTCTTTCAAATTTCTATATTCTAATTCCTTTGGATTTAGGTTTTCCCAAATTTCCCAAGGTTCATTTGCGGGAGTATATCCATGAAGAACATGTTTTCCTTCAGGGGCCATATTTTTGTCTAAAACAGATGGGATTGAAAATACAGCTATATTTCTTTCTGCGGTTATACCTTTTTCCCACTCATCAACATGTATCGCATGTATTGGCAAATTTTCAAGACCATCAGCATCAAAACCTAGATGTATATGAAGGAAAGAATCACATTTATTAGGATTCAAAACTTTTGTATTCCATTTTTTGGTAATTTCAGTTGGAATTAACTTTTTTAAATTCCAAACATCAGTATTCGTGACAACAGATTCACAACTATAGCTAGAACCATTATCAAGAGTTATACCTGTGGCTAAATTTTTATTGAAGTTAATTGTCTTTACTCTCGAAGAAAGAATTAATTCTCCTCCATTCTTTTTAAATCCATTAATTAAGGCTTTTACGATAGATTCACTACCTCCTTTGGGGTATTCAAGGTATGAATTTGGTTCAAACCATTCGTTAAATAAAGTGGCCATCGCAGCTGTATTTGTATCATGCATTGACATACCACTTATCAAAAAGCTCAATAAATCAACCCAATTTCTGAGAAAAGGATCCTTTAGATGATTATTTACTAAATTCCCAAAGCCTTTATTAACTTTTGGTATTTGATTGATATTAGGTAAAAATTTTGATGTTAAATTTATTAGATCTAAGAAATTTATAGATTCGGGAGAAAATGAGAGTAAAGGTATTTCATTTATTATTTGGCTAAGAGGTTTTATTCCGGAAATAAATGATTCCCATTCTTTAACAGATTTCTCACCTCTTAGAGTTTTAATAGTACGTTTAAAAGGTTCTTCCCCCACATCAAGTTTAAAATTGCCTTCTGGGACAATTACTTGCCAACCTTTGTATTGAAATAGTTCAACTTCTTCGTCAAGTAATCTAAGAATTTGCCCTAGTGGATTAGTTGTCGGCCATTTACCTATTCCACTCCACAATGAAGGACCTGATTCGAAAGTGTAACCATTTCTTTTGAAACTGTGGGCAACACCTCCTGGCTGGCTATGAGCTTCGCATATAAGTACTGTTTTGCCTGATAAAGCGAGAATCGAACCGCAACATAATCCACCTATTCCACTACCTACTATTACAACATCGAAATTTTTCATCAAATATAAACTTTACTCTTCTCGTAAAAGAAATTAGTTTTAGACAAAAGTATTTGTTGAAGTTGTAATACTTAGTACAACAGCTAGGAAAAATATGTAAGGAACTGCTTTTAGAGGGATGTATCCTTGGCTTTTAGAAATAAAATCCATTAATTTAGTTACTTTATGTAAATATATTAACGAGAACTTGTTACTTATGTGTGCCATAAAATTATTTTTTTTGGAAATATTTTGAAATAAAGAAATCTTTTTGAAGAGATTTTTTAACTAAGAACATTTTTTATGAAGTTATCTTAGTATTTGATTCTTAGATTAAGATCTATTATGAAACACTTTCCTGATATTAATGAGATAAAACTATTAGAAAAAAATTCCCAAAAAAATGGTAGCGGAATTGTATATAAGGAATTGTTAGGAATATGGAAGTTTAAGTATTGTCGGCAAGACTCGAATTGAAAAGTAAAAATAAAGAGGATCAAATAAATTATGAAATAAAAAATTCAATTAATTTCGGATTATTAAATATTACTTTTATAGGCAGCGCAGAATTAAAAGGGATTAGACCTCTATTGGCCTTCTATTTTGAAGAATTTAAAATTAGTATTAGTAGTTTTCCTATATTTAATAAGGAATTAAAAAAACCAGAAGATAAAAAAATGCCTTTTTTCTCACTTGTAGGAATTAGCACTAAAGATAATTGGTTATGTGCTCGAGGCAGGGGCGGAGGGCTTGCAATATGGGTTAAGTCTTAATTTAGTGGTATTCTCCTGGATGATCTACCTTTCTTACAGTAACTTTATCAACTTTTTGGCCATTAAATCTCAAGAGATCATTTCCTGAAAAGTCATAACCTAAGCGTTGACCTATTAGGGCTACATCATCTGCTGTAGAGGATGTCGTAACCTGCTTTTTTAATTCTTCATCAGATTGCATCTTAATTAAAAATTTTCTTATTTCAGAAAAACTCATTACTAGAATTTGATTGATTGATTGATGTTAAAGAAATTTACAAAATCTTTTTCTCAGCAAGAACAAGATAAATAGATAATCATTATACTATTTTTATGACTTACTTATTCCTCTATATAGTTGGCATAATTTTAATATGGTGGATATATCGTGTCGGTTGGCTTGAGGCGCTCAAAACAGTAGTTAAAGTTATTGTTCCCTCAGTGCTTATTATTTTATTTAACATAAAAGCCGGAAGATTACTTTTTAAGAGTCCTGTAGTCGGTTTATTAAGCGCTTTGCCTACCTCTATTTTTATTTTTAGAGGTTCATTGCCTTTAGTTAGTTATATAAATAACTGGATTGATAATAAAATAAACAAGTATGATGATTCGGAAGTTATAGATACTGATTCTGTGCCTTTAGATGATTAATTTAATCAAATCCAAGAAATAATTCTTTGTGTACAACAAGAACATCAAATAAAGATGTTCCATGAATAGGACTTAATGGGATTTTGTCTATATTCAATGCTTCTGCGCAAATTAAATGAGCATCCCATTTTGTATTGTGATCACTTATTTCAATTGACCATTCAATTACTTTTTTGAAATGATCTGGCATCTCCGAACCAATTTTTCTGCAAATTTGACATAGA
>CACAST010000048.1 GCA_902535185.1 uncultured Prochlorococcus sp. | reverse complement strand
AATTTTTGCCATAAAAATCTTGCTTCTTCAATAAGAATTTTTTTTCTAGTTTTCATTAATGGAGGATTTTCTCCATGAATTCCCATAATAATTCCTTCTTCAATAAACATATAATCAATAGATTTATTAGGATTATCTCTATCTTTGTAGAAACGCATCACCCCTACAAAATTGGAGTCAATTAACCAGAAATCATTAGTTGTATTCAAAAAACCAAAATGAAATTAAATTAATAATATGCTTTCATTACAATTTGCGAGGGAAATATTTATTTAGTTTATTCATATTTGATAAGTTTTTTCTTTTTGTCTACTTTTTTTCAATTCGCTACGTTTTTTCTTAACCTCAACTCTTTTCTTTTGTGATGCTTTAGTAGGTTGTGTAGATTTTCTTAATTTAAAAGGTTTATTTAAAGCATTTTTTAGGATTGAACTAAATTTCATTAAAGCTACCTGCCTATTTAAGAATTGATTTCTGTGTTCTTGAACCGCTAAACGTAAGCTATTATTCACTAGTTTGTTTTTCAAGTTTCTCTTTAGAATTTCTTTCTGATAATCATTTAATACTTTAGAATCTTCTAAATTAAAAATAATCTCTACTCTGCTTTCAATTTTATTTACATTTTGTCCTCCAGGACCAGAGGATCTGGAAAATCGCCACTTAATTTCATTGGATGGGATTACTAATGTTTTAGTAATTTTTAAATCCATTTTAGTTCTTTTTGATTTAGATCTTTAGAATCATCTCCTTAATACTTTAAAACATACCTTAAAATTCGATCGGTAAATACTGGGCGGTTAAGTTAGGTAAACCGAAATTCGGTGTATTTGCCGTATCAATATCTTCGGTATTTATCCTTTCATATTTGAAAGAATTATCAGATATTGAATTTGTACTAATTCAAAGGTCACTTATGTATTCAATGTTTGATCTTCTTTTTGAAACACCTTCATATCGCCCCGTATATGTTATTTCCGATAGTGAAATGAAGGAGTTAAAGAAAAACCAACATCAAGAAGAGCTTGATGAAATTACAACACAAAAAGTAAGACTTGAAGATGCTTTTAAAGCTCAACTAAAACATCTTGAAGAGAGAGAAAAAGAAGTAAAAAAAGAACTTAAAGTACTCTCAGCCTCAAAAGATAAATAATTTATTTTTAGAGAAATTACTTTTTTCAAAGACGGTTAAAAACCGTCTTTTTTTATTCTTATAGTTTTGAGGGATATATTAAATCCACAGATTTTAAAAATATTCTCCATAATTAAAAAATGAACAACAACAAAGAAAAAATAAGAATGTTCTTACCCTTTAGTTGGGTAATTTGTGCAGCAATATCTTTTGCTTATATAAATTCGCATTTAATAAATACCTAACATAAATGACTTATCCCTCAAGAGATGAAATACTTGCATCTTCAAAAGGATGGGTAGCATCTTTTTTAAATTTTCTTCCTGGTTTAGGATCGGGTTACTTATATCAAAGAAGATGGAAACCCTATTTTTTTACGATCACTGCTAGTACTGCATGGTTCGCTTTAGGCATTTTTTTACAAGGTGATTCAGAACCTTCTCAAAATGAACAAATAATTGGAATTTCTGGTCTTTTTTTCATATCAATAGTTACAGTTATAGAAGCCAACTTGGCTTTCAAAAAAGCAAGTAATAAAACAAAAGCTGAAAAAGAAAAAATTATATCCTCTAACAAAAAAGGATGGTTTAAATAATTCAAAAAATTAGATCTAAAAAATATTTTATTTGTTCTCAGTTTTTTAATTTAAGTAAAAATGATAATATACAAATTTTAAGATAATTTAGAATTTTTTTAGTTATAAAAAAATAGAATTTCCTTTTCTTTGAGACCTTCCCACCCCGAGTCTACTAATAATTGATTCAATGTTTCTTTATCAAAATGCTTAGAACCCGTTTTGACGCATCTATTTCTCATTGATTTTTTAACACCACTCCTTTGTCTTTTATTCTCCTCATCCATAATTCTATTGTATAGATCTAGCATTTTTTGAGGGATTGGAGTACCGTCAAGATCCACTCCATTTTGAATAGCAAGATCAACAGCCTGCATTCCCATTTTTTTCATATATTAAAAAAAAAGCTGAAACTATAATAAAACAAAACTTATTAATCTAAAATTCTTTGAATAATTATTTATTGATTTTGAATTTCCTTAAGTACTCTAATAGCCTCTTTAATGTGTTCAGGACCATTCAATAAATCTCTAAAAATATGCCTAACTGTTCCTTTGCGATCAATAACGTAAGTTACCCTACCATCCATAAAACCTAATACTCTAGGAACTTTAAAAGTTTTCCTAAGAGAGTCATTCGTATCACAAAGTAATGGATATTGTAATTTATTTTTATTAGCAAATGCCAAATGACTTGAGGTACTCCCATTACTTACTCCCCAAACTTGTGCTCCTAATACTTTAAATAAGTCATATTTATCTCTAAATCCGCAAACTTCTATAGTGCAACCCGGCGTATCGTCTTTTGGATAAAAAAACAAAACAAGGGGATTTTTTAAACCCTTATTTGATCTTTTAACTCCATTTTGATCCAGTAAAGAAAATTCTGGAATTTTATCTCCAATCTGCACAATGATTCTTATAAAGTTCCATATTAGAGGTTAATATGTTTTTATTGTGGCCTTAAAGTAAATAACTGATATTAAAGTCAGTTTTTTTGTTTTAAAAGATACTAAAAAATTATTGAAATAAACTAGGGTGAATTTAAATAGGGTGAATTTATTAATTCAATAATATGGAATTATTAATTTATATTTTTTTATTTCTTCTCCTTTTTTTAGGAGTTATTTTTAATTTAAAAATAAATAATTTTCAAAAAGTTAAAGAAATACGAAACAAAGCTAAAGATTATTCAAAAAAGAATAATTAAATATGTATTGATAAGATTAAAATTCAATTTTTTCATTTGGAGTAAATACTGAGCAATATTTTTTT
>CACAST010000047.1 GCA_902535185.1 uncultured Prochlorococcus sp. | reverse complement strand
CAATATAAACATCACATCCAAGGCTTTTTAATTTCTTTACCGCTTCTGGTGTAGCTGAAACTCTCCTTTCACCAGAGCTTGTTTCGGAAGGAATAAGTATCTTTGTCAATTTATTTATTTTTTTAACATACTAAATATAAATTGAAGAAAGTCAAAAGTCTTGGATTTTTGTTAAAAATATATTTTCTTTTCTGTAAAAAATAGCTATCTAGAATATGTAAGTACTAAATAACCTAATGAGTATAAAAGCAATCGAATGTCCTGATGGAGTGTGCCACAGTCATCATGGTGGTCATGCTGTTCCAAGGCAAGCTATGCAGAAAAATCTAGAAAAGCATGGTAAAGACTGGTGCGAGAAATTAGCAGAGAGAATTTATGAAATGTCAGTTGATACTTATTCACAGACAGTCATGCCCAGTCTCCACTCGGCAGGTTGGCAAAGAAGACATTTAGATTGGGAATTTAAGCTGGCAGAAAATGATTCTGAACCTGATGAAGCTCTTGTTGAAGGAATTATAAATGCCACAGAAAGCTTTCTAAGGAGTAGTGAGGTTCATCGATTATTTATTCAAGAATTAGTTCAGGGCACATTCGAGGAAGCAAATGATAAAAAAATAATTTCTAAAGCAATAAAATCTATCATTGAAGAGGAAATTGTTAGTTCACTAAGAGAAAAGAAAGAAACTCTTTTAAAGAAAATATCCGCAAAATTAATATTAGAAGAAAAAGTTAGCGAGGAACTTGCAATAAATTCAGCTAAAGAAGGTTTTGAGGAAGTTGAAAGGTTACTTGCAAACCACAGCGAGGCAGTTTAACTCTATTTCTTTATATTTTCTTTATAATCCATCCAAAAATTGGCTCAAATATAAATTAAAGATTAAATTATTGTTTGGAAATACGAAGTTGTAACTTATTAGACAATATATAGGTTCTCTGATGTGTTTATCTATATAAAACTTTTAAGTTCGAATGGAAAATTTTATTAGAAAAAGGATCGACATAGCGACCTGTTGGGCAACCAACAGAATTTCTGCATTGGACACTTTAGAAAGATATGAAGACAGTTATGCAATCGCAGAAGAATTTAGAGAGTGGATATTACATATTGGAGAAAAGAACGAAAATTTAAAAGATTCTGTTTTGAATTTCCCAAAGGAATTAAAAAACTTATTAGACCAAAAAGTCAACGATTAAGTAATAAATCTATCAAGTGAAATCCGCCCTACATTATTCGGGTTTGTTTATTATTATTAATATTGAAATTAGCAAATAAATGGAAAATAAAGAGAAGATTTCAAATGTAGAAAATGTTGTAATTATTGGTTCTGGACCTGCAGGTTACACTGCTGCGATATATGCAGCCCGAGCAAATCTTCAACCATTACTCGTAACAGGATTTAATTCTGGTGGAATTCCAGGTGGGCAATTAATGACTACAACATTTGTTGAAAATTATCCAGGTTTCCCAGATGGAGTATTAGGTCCTGAATTGATGGATCTAATGAAGGCTCAAGCAGAAAGATGGGGCACTAATTTATACGAAAGTGATGTAGTCTCAATTAATACCGATAAACATCCCTTTGAATTAAAAACTTTAGAAGGAACTATAAAATCTAATTCGATTATTATTGCAACTGGAGCAAGTGCAAATAGATTAGGAGTGATAAATGAAGATAAATTCTGGAGTAAAGGAATAAGTGCTTGTGCAATATGTGATGGAGCCACCCCACAATTTAGAGATGAAGAATTAGCTGTTATTGGAGGGGGCGACTCTGCATGTGAAGAAGCAGCATATCTCACAAAGTATGGAAGCAAAGTGCATTTGATTGTTCGATCAGAAAAATTAAGGGCTAGCGCAGCAATGGTTGATAGAGTAAAAGCTAATCCAAAGATAGAAATTCATTGGAACACTAAAGTTGATAAAGCGGATGGTTCTGAATGGCTTGAGAGAATAGAAACTATTCACTCTCACGAAGGTAAAGGGGAAATAAATATAAAAGGTCTTTTTTACGCGATAGGGCACACACCTAACACGAAGTTCTTAGGCAACAAAATTGATTTAGATAATAAAGGCTATATTGCTTGCAAATCAGGAAGGCCAGAGACATCTATTGAAGGCATCTTCGCAGCAGGTGATGTTGTTGATTCTGAGTGGAGACAAGGAGTTACCGCTGCAGGAACTGGATGCATGGCAGCATTAGCTACTGAAAGATGGTTAGCCGAGAAAAACCTAGCAAAAACTATAGTCAGAGAGACTCCCGAACCAGAAAAAAAACTTAATTCATCAGATTTTAATGAAGAAGAAGTTAATGAAGATACTTTCAATTCAAATTCTGAATGGCAAAAAGGCAGTTATGCATTAAGGAAACTTTATCACGAGAGTAAAAAACCTATCTTAGTAATTTTTAGTTCCCCAAGCTGCGGCCCATGTCATGTTTTGAAACCTCAGTTAAAAAGAGTAATTAAAGAACTTGATGGGGCAGTTCTTGGCGTTGAAATAGATATTGATAAAGATCAAGATATTGCGAAACAAGCTGGTATTAACGGCACACCAACAGTTCAACTTTTTAAAGAAAAATTATTAAAAAAACAATGGCAAGGTGTTAAACAAAGAAGTGAGTTTAAAGAAGCGATAAAAAATATTATCTAAAAAACTTTTTTATTTATTATTCCTCTTAGGGTTATTTTTATTAGTTGTGGGTTTAGCACCTCCTGCATTTCTTTCTCTATAAGTTATTCTGCCTCTAGAAAGATCATAAGGACTTATCTCTACTAACACTTTGTCTCCAGCTAATAATTTTATTCTAAATTTAGTCAATTTACCCGCAGCTCTACATAAACATTGATGTCCTTCAGGTTGTTCTAAGGTAACCAAATAAAATCCATTTCCCTGCTCCTTTTCTATTACACCTGAAGTTTCAATCATTAATTATTCTTTTACTAAGCTCATATTATCAGAAAAAGATTGGACAAAATTGATTTAAGAAAAATTAAAAACGTAAAAAAATAAAATTCAATTCAAATTGAAAATTTAATTTCATTAATTATCTGAAGTTGACCGTAGTAAAAATTTGCTTTTGCAATTTTTTCAGAATCTTCTAATTGATCAAAAAAAACAAACCCAAGGCTTTCCCATAATGAAGATCCGCAAACATTATTCAATTCATTTTTTGCTTCTTTTGCAAAATTATCTAGTTTTCGTTCAAGATTTTTAGATTTAGAAACAGACATAATCAATAATATTTATATAGTACAAATATACTATATAATTCTAAAATTGC
>CACAST010000046.1 GCA_902535185.1 uncultured Prochlorococcus sp. | reverse complement strand
GTTTGTTAATTGCTGCTACAATCATTCCTTTAGCAACATGGTGGTATTTCTCTAAATAATAGAGAATTTATGAATGCCAAGGATTTAAGTATTAGTGAATATTCATCTTATATAGTTTTTATTACAGGGGGGACAAAGAGCGGCAAAAGTGAATTCGCGGAGTATCTTGCAAAGGGGGTTAAAAAATTATCATATGTTGCCTTATCTGAAAACAATTTGGATGATAAAGAATGGCAAGATAAAATTAATTTACATCGAAAAAGAAGGCCAAAAGATTGGAAATTAATAGAAACGACAGATCTATTAAATACATTAAGGAAAGAAGAAGGTCCATTATTAATAGATTCTATTGGCGGATTCGTTATGAAAAGTATTGGCAAGGAACAAAATGAATGGTCAACAAAAATGAATTCACTTATAAGTCTCTTAATGAAAAGAAAAAGCATAACAATTATTGTTGGAGAACAGGTAGGTTGGAGTCTGGTCTCTGAATATAAAATTGGTAATACTTATATTGAAAGAATCGGTGAACTTCAAAAAAGAATAACCAAAATATCAAAAGATAATTGGCTGGCAATAAATGGTAGAGCAATCAAAATAGATGAAATAAGTATTCAAATACCCACTTAAAATTGGAAGTTGCTCTTTTTGAACCTAGAATCCCTCAAAATACTGGCAATATTGCCAGATCATGTGCTGCATTTAATATACCTTTAAATCTTATAGAGCCCTTGGGTTTTAAGCTAGAGGATAAATATTTAAAAAGAGCAGGATTAGACTACTGGCCTCTAGTTACTGTAAATCAGTATGAGAATTTTGAAAAATTTTTAGCGTCAAAATCAACAAATAGAATAATTTCTTTTAGTAAAAAAAATGGATTATATTTGAAGGAATTTAAATTTAAGCAAGATGATATTTTGCTATTTGGGAGAGAAGATTCAGGATTACCCGATTCAATTATTGATAAAAGCGACTTTTTAATATCAATATTTATGCCGAATATACACACTGGAAGCAATGATCAAAAAGGTGTTAGAAGTCTAAACCTTTCTGTAGCATGCGGAATTGCTATATATGAGGCCCACAAACAAATATATTTTCAAAATGGTAATTAAGTACAACCAATGCCTTACAATATTCCCATGTCTCGGTAGCTCAGCTGGTTAGAGCGGCGGATTCATAGCCCGCAGGTCGCGTGTTCAAGTCACGCTCGAGACATTTTCAATACTTTTCAATTGAAGAACATAGGTGAAATTTTAATTTAATTAAACTATTAAAGACAATAATGTTTAATTCAATCAGCACAGTCTTAGATCCAAAAAAATCTAAAGCAAAATATCCAGAAGCAAGAGTTATAGTTCTTGATGATAATTTTAATACTTTTCAGCATGTCGCAAATTGTCTTCTAACAATAATTCCAAACATGAGTGAACAAAATGCATGGGATCTAACCATCAAAGTTGACAAGACAGGATCTGCAGAGGTATGGAGAGGTAATTTTGAACAGGCAGAGCTATATCATGAGCAACTATTAAGCAAAGGATTAACAATGGCTCCAATTGAGAAAACATAATATAAGTAAAATTGGCAGAAAATTTTTGGCTTATAAATTCGAATCGTTCAAGAGTTAAAAGGTTTTCAAAGAATAATCAAAATAAAGATAAATTTTTTGAATATATGTTTATTGACTCTGGAAGAATTCTTGGTGTTTTAGGAAAAGAACCACCTCTTATGACAACCAGAGAAGAACTTAAAGTTGATAATGCTAGAGATGAATGGAGAAAGTTAATCGCTCAAGGTTGGAGGAGAACTAAACCAGTTTGGGAAGACTATTAGTATCCAATATTATTACTAGGATTAGTTATATAAATTATGAGATTTAGTACGTAGTTAGCGGGTAAATTTAACGGCTTCAAAAGTAACAAAGCCATTCCTTGAGTCACATTAAATTCATTATTTTTCATAAAAAAATAAAAGTCTCATTTTAATTGTAAAAAGACTGTCAAATACTAGCTAAAAATAATGAAAAAATGATACATAAGCTTTTTTTGATTAGAGATTTTCAAGATATCTAAATGTCTAAAACTTATTTTAAAAATAATAGATTTAGGGTTATTTTTTATTTTTTTAAACAAAAAAAATACACGTTATAGTTTAGTAATCCCTATTATTTAATAATTACAAATATCCAATGAAGTATCTCATCTCAAGCAAAAGATCAAGAGCTTTATTTGGTATTGGAATAGTTGCTATAAGTATTGGATTAATATCAAAAAAAGCAATTAACTATCCAGCTGGAGGATGTATTAAAGGTACTCAAGAAATAACCATTAATATCTAGTCATTAATCATCTTACATTTTTCTTAATTCTTAAATCCAGTCAACTTTGATAACTCTTTTAGTGAAAGTACGCCTAAAATTAGTTTTCCATTTATTTCCCATGTGGGAAACCCTTTAATTTTTTTATCAATGCATAATTGAGTTTGACTGTTTATGCCATCTCTTGCACATTCAACTACATTAAGTTCTCTATAAGCTTGCTTGCCAAATAATTCACTTTGATTAAGGCAATTAGGGCACCAATATGCTGAATATTTAACTACACCATTATCTTTAAGGTATTTTGCCAATTTGATTGATTCCCTAGTGCTTTCTGAGGTGATTACAAGTTTCCCCTGATTATTTAAGTGGGAGCTATTTACAACACTTGGTAAAGTAAGCAAAACTAATAGTGGGAATAATAGGCGTTTCATTTATTTACTACTTTACCTCCATATTTTCTAACTATCTTATCAAGCAAAATTCGTATATCTTTATTTTTAAGTTTCTCTATTTGTTGAAGATTTTCAAGAAGATCACATATTTGATCCTGTGTATCTTCATTTAATTCACTTACTGACATTTATATTTAGAGTTTGTATATTCCAATTTTAAATCAAAAGTAAATTTAAATAATTATTGTTTTTTTATTTTTTTATTGCTATTTTTTTAAAGCGGGCTAAGGTTCATATCTCCACGAGGATTTAGTCCGCTGAATTTTTAAAGATTCAATTTATTTTGGAACTCTTTTTAAGAAGTTGATTGGAAATATTCAAAAATATTAATCTTGGCTTAATTTCTAAATTCCATTGAAAAGCATTCTCATAATAAACATTAATAGTGTGACACTATTTATTCAATAATATTGCTATTTCGCTTCATAATTTTCTTAAAATACTTAAACTCAATAAATTCATGCATCAATTTGATATCCTCAGATAATACTTTTTTATTAACTCCATATTCGTCCTCTGTAAGTGGAGATTTATTATTTTCAGAAAATGTTTCGTGATCAAAAGAAAGGTTTATAAAATCAATATTTTTGCCATGATTTTGACCATAGGATTCATTTAAAACACCTCGAGACCTCAACGCTTCCTCAACCAATAAACCTGTGACTTTTGACTGACTAAACTCATTAGCTGTGCACAATTTTTCAATAATTTCATGCACTTCTTCACTTGGCAAAAAACCAATTCTTTTCCTCGGAGAGGGCATAATTAAAAAATAATTAGTGTCACACTTGCACATTATAAGTGTTGCACTATATTTGATTTAAGTCAACTAATTTTGCTATGCATATTTTATTGTTTCCTGTCGGATTTATTCTTTGGTATCTAGCTTATGAAGCAAAACCTATCATTAATGATGAAGTAACACTTAATTGGGAAGAAAAAAAAACAATTAAAAGAAATAAACTTTTAAATATAATCAACGAAAGCTTTTAAAATTTACTCTTAATCGATTTTGACCATTCCTTGTGCTTA
>CACAST010000045.1 GCA_902535185.1 uncultured Prochlorococcus sp. | reverse complement strand
GACTAACCTTGCAATAGAGCTACTTACTTTTAATTATAATTTTAGTTAATTTTGGAACGATTCTTACCTCTAAAATTTATTCACAATCAGTAAAAGAAATTCAATGTAAGAAATTATTTTGTAGTGAATCTATAAGTAACCCATATTGTGTTTTTTGATAAATTAATTCCAAACTAATAGATCTCAAACTAGAGATCTAATATTAAAAGTTAAAGTCCAACAAAACTAAAAATATGGTGTATATGGCACTTCTGTTTTTAATGAATCTCCGTAGTAACTTTCAGCTGACTTTACTAAGATCCAATAAATGAAATTTAGAAATGATTTTTCCATAGGAATATTTATAACCTTTCTTAATTCAAATCAGAATTTCAAATAAAAACATCGTAGAAAATACTTAAGTGAAGAGATTTAGATTTTCTTAGTTAATTTGTGATTGTTAGATTTGTATGAAATGCTACTAAAGCTTGTTTTATCAATCGATTTGGTAATATTGCTTATTGATTCCTTTAATTTCTGAAGATATATTAAATCAACTATAAAAGTAAGAAATTTATGAGTACTCAAAAAAGCCAAAGCCATAAAAGACAAGAGCAAAATAATACAGAATGGTTAGATGAATTAATCAATAAGATTGAAAGCATGAAAAATAAAATATCAAATACTTATTAATCATTCTTCTCCATTTGTTATCAAGTCAGCTTATAGTTTTCTAGGCTGACTTTTTTGATGATTTGATAATTTTCCATGCTTCTGATGCAGTGTCTGCATATTGGAAAAGATTTAAATGTTCATCTTCAATTAATCCAAGATCAGCTAAATATTCAAAGTTTATTATCTTATTCCAATACTCTCTACCAAAAAGTATGATTGGGATTTTAGTTTTCATTCCTGTTTGACAAAGTGTCAATAGTTCAAATAATTCATCTAGTGTTCCAAAACCTCCAGGAAAAAATACGGCAGCTACTGATCGCATAACAAAATGGATCTTTCTTAATGCAAAATAATTAAATTTAAAGCAAAGACCGGGAGTTATAAAAGCATTTGGTATTTGTTCATTAGGGAGACTGATATTTAACCCTATAGACTTACAATTTGCTTCAAATGCGCCTCTATTAGCAGCTTCCATAATTCCTGGCCCCCCACCTGTAACAATCACATGAGAATTACAGTTTTTATTTTGATTATTAATTGAAGCAAGTTTAGAAAACTCCCGTGCAGATTGATAGTAATTACTCATTAGAAGCAAATTTTCTAATCTATTTAAATTTCGTTTTAGAAGTATCGATTTATGATTTTTTTGAATTAATTCTTTTATATTTTTAATTCTCTTTTTTGTATTTGATTCTTCTGCAATGCTTGCGCCTCCAAAAATAATTATGGTTGAAAGAATTTTATTTTCTTCAAGGATTAAATCTGGTTTAGTAATTTCAAGAAGCATCCTAACTCCACGCATTTCATTTCTGCTTAGTAGGCCAATATCTTCGTGAGCCAATTTATAAGTATCAGAATTAATAATTAAATTCAGGTTTTTTAAATTATTACTATGGGATACATGTTTTTTCATTTCAAACAAGAGTTTTAACTTTTCTATCTAGAGGATTAAAATAGACTCTTTTGATTTTGTTATTTTCGTAAATCCAATAAACAGGTTGACTTTTTCTTGCCTTAATTAAATTAATTTTGTCTAATTTTTGAGGGATAAATTCTTTAGCAGGATCAAAAAATTTATCTCTTTTGGGTTGGTTTAAAACAATACTACCTTCTTTCCCTGAGATAGATCTGTGATAAGTTCCTATAGGAATTTCTAATGCTCCCATAGATCTATTTAAATAAATCACATGATGAGGTTCATCCCAGGAAGGATTTATTAAAACAAATTTCCTTTCACCAGTGATAACTAAATTGTGGTCAATTTGATGATGGTGAACGTAATATTGCTCATCTTTTAAATCATCTGGAGGAGATATAGCTTCCCCAGAATGGATCACAACATCAGAACCATTAGAACTATCTATACCTGCATCAAAGAATGTGACTTTTGGAGTCTCTCTAAAAAGATTTATTGGGAAGAATCTTAATTCCATAGTGCTAACTCCCTTTTGAAAAATTTATAAATACTAATAAAAATTTATTTACTTTAAAAAACAGCTATTTTTTGATTTCTAATTGCAACAAACCAAGCAATCTTCTTGATTTGGATAATCTATACATTCTTTGTTTAAAGTTTCTTCTAAGAAATCTACTTTCTTAACATAATCAAGATCTTTTAATTCTTTTTTTGGAACCGTGAACTGAGTTTGTAGTTTCATTTTCTATTCTCCTAATTAATACTGTTTTTTGAATCCATTCCAAGTTTGAGAAAACCTTAATCCCAGATAGGAAATTAAAATTGTCCAAAATAAAATTTCTATTCCTACGTTAGTCATTTGCTTGGCCTCCTTTCTATCTGATTATTCTTTAGTACGGGTATTAAGTAAAAATCAAGCGTAAGAATACCTAAAAGTTAAAGTTTCAATCACAAAAAATCTTGCAATGGTTGTTACTCGGAAGTTCTGCACATTCGTTATTCCAATAAGCTTCAATTTCTTTTGGCTTATTTTCATATGAAAGATTTTTTTTATCCAAATTAATTTCTTGGATAGTAAATGTGTCATTTAATGCCATAAGACTTACCCCTTTACTACAACTATGTTCTAATTCATTTGAATGATAAATTTCAAGTTGTATGTGTGCGGTAAGAGGAACAAAATTGTACGGATTAAGGATCAAAAAAAAATCTCAAATCATAAATGATTGCAAGGAAAATATCTTCAAAAAATTTATTCTAACTTTAATAAAATTTGTATAAATTTTGCTTAGAGATTACATTCTCTAAATACTTTCTTAGGTCTGCCAGTACCTATCATTCATCTAATCTATCTGCATATTCTCTTAAAATCTCAGCCATCTTTTGAGGTGGAATTTCTCGTTGATATTCTCTACATAAGTCAAAAAATTTATCTAAGAAATCTTTCATTGAAGATGACATAAAAATTAGCGTTTCATTTTAAAAGTAAAGTATGCAAACCCACCAAGCAATAAAAGACTCAAAACCCCATAAGTAATCGCTATGCCATACATGTAAGTCATTTATTTATAAAGATATAAGCAGAATATAAACAAAGAAAACTCCAATAGCTATTGAACTTCCATAAATAAGAAAGTTCCAAAATCTATTTAATTTAGGTTTTTTAAATTCTTTTTCTTCTTCTTTAGTAATCATTTATTTTCTTTTTCTTTTCTGGCAGCATTACCTTTTGCTCTTAATACCAAAGTTATTGTAAGGGCAGCGCTTAATATTACAGCATCAATTAATAGGTGTGGGGAAATATTCATCAGCTAATAAGAGAAATAAGAAGAGTCATTATCTTTTCAACAATAAATCTATTAAACATTAAAAAAGAGGGGTTTATCCCTCTAAGTTTAGATCGACTGTCAATCACAGTCTATTTTAGCTTTTTAGCTTCTCTAAAAAAATAGTATTTTATTTAGCCAGAGCAAGAGAAGGCACCTGCAAGAATATTTTTAAAAATTGGTGCTTGACCCAAGGCATATAAAAAGAAAGTTGATGATGCGAGAGTAATAGCTATTTTAAAAGCCCTGTTAACTTTCAAATTTGAGACTTTTGCAAATGCAGAGTTCATTTCTTCCTAAATTTATTGATCTCATAATAGCTGCAAAAATTATATATTCAGCATCAAAATTTACCAAAGAAAAATTTTATTGCACCTTTTGCTCAGCTTTCATTTTTACTAGCTCAAATTCTTT
>CACAST010000044.1 GCA_902535185.1 uncultured Prochlorococcus sp. | reverse complement strand
TATAAATAACTATTTTTTTTAGATAGAAATTTATTATTACTTTTTTTATTTTTTTTTAATTTAATAGAATTTTAATTACTTGCATTTATTAACTTTTTAAAGCTTCTTTTTTTAAAAACTAGAAATAATATTCCTATCAAAATAATAAGTAAAATTGCGAAAAAATTTAACATGTAAAAAGTTAATAATTTTTATATCATCCAGTAATAAAATTAACATTATTTCGCTTATCAATACTAAAGTGTTTAAAGATGTTTAAAGAACTATGCCATCTGATTTACCAAGTCTTTTACCCTCAATTTTTGTTCCATTAATTGGTATAGCAATGCCTGCTGTTTTTATCGTATTGATTGGAAGATTAATTACAGCAACTGAATAAATTATCAAACACTAAACTACTAAAAAAATGAGCGACTTTCAAAAATCATTCTCTGAATCAACAAGTTCCATTAAGTTTGATGAGAAATACATAGATACTTCTGTACAACCAAATGATATTGGCGTAGCAGAACAATGGGCAGTAAAAACAGTTGCTGATCCTTGTGTTGGTAATTTAGCTACTCCAGTTAATAGTGGTTATTTTACAAAAGCCTTTATAAATAATTTACCTTTTTACAGAGAAGGTATTTCCCCTAATTTTAGAGGTTTAGAAACTGGAGCAGCTTTTGGATATCTTCTATACGGACCTTTTACCATGACTGGCCCATTAAGAAATTCTGAATTTGCTCTAACAGCTGGACTTCTCGCTACTATCGGAGCTGTTCATATTTTGACAGCACTTTTTGTTCTATACAATGCACCTGGTAAAGCACCCAACGTTCAACCTCCAGATGCGACTGTTAATAATCCGCCAAAGGACTTATTTACAAGAGCCGGTTGGGCTGATTTTACAAGTGGATTTTGGTTAGGAGGATGTGGAGGAGCTGTTTTTGCTTGGTTACTTGTTGGGACATTACACTTAGATACCATAATGCCAATCATTAAAAATATTTGGACTGCTGGTTAATTTCTAAATAAAAGAATAATTAATATTTTAATTTAATTTAAAATCTTAAGGTGAGCTCTATAAATTAACGTATGGTGCGGTCCCATCTATAATTTCTAACTACTCTTCCTGCAGAAATAAGTTGAGATTTATAATGCAATGAGATTTTATCATTAGACTTTTTTAGGGTATCTAATCCTATTCCATTTCTACCAAAATCCATTCCAGAGCTATGGTAATAGAATCCGTCTCCTTTGTAGATTCCAATATGATCACATTTTTCTTCATTTCCAAAAAATAAAAGATCCCCAGGTCGTAGAGCCTCATACGATTCTTTGTAATAAAAAAGGTGCTTACAAAAACTTTTTATTTGAAAAGAGTCTCGAGGTATATAAATTTGATGCTTTAAAAAAGCAGTCTGAATTAATCCAGAACAATCAAAATTGGGTCCTAATGTACCTCCCCAAAGATATTCATTATTTAACTCAGATTGATCCTTGATCCATTTTAAAATTGAGTTAACTTTACCTTTTATAAAGAAGTGTTCATTTTCAAAACTGTTATTTTTTTTGAATTTATATTTCTCAATAATTAATCCATCTAAATTTATCCAACAGACGTAACCATCTTCATATAGTTGAACTAGTATTCTTGAAAATTTATGGTTGTTTTGATAAATATTTGGAGAAACAAGCCTAAAAATTCTATTTTTAAATATTTCAGTAACTAATTTATCTTCTGTTTCATTTTGATATCCAGAAATATTAACTTTTAATTTCCACCAAATAGTTTTTGAAAAATTAGTTTGTTTAAATAGTGAGATAGGATTTTTATAATTTTCCATACAATGTCCTTTTACTATTTAAGTGAAGAGATGGGTCTAGCCTTAAATGATATTTTAGGGAGAGTATGCTCTTATAATAAAGATTTTTCAAGTGAAGATATTGCCATAACTTGGATTAATTATAAAAGTGGGAATAAAAGTGTATTTAAAGGTTTTGGAACTGGCATAAATAATAAAAAAATGGTTTACCCTGCCAGCATAGTCAAGTTGGTTTATGGTCTTGCTACATATTATTGGATTAAAAAAGGAAGTTTATTATTATCGGATGAAATTATTGATGCTGTAAGGAAAATGTTATCTTTCTCAAGTAATAACGCAACAAGCTTCTTAATTGATTTACTTACTGGAACAACAAGTGGACCTTGTATTGAGGGTGAATCATGGGAAAATTGGAAATATCAAAGAAGTATAATAAACGATTGGCTACATGATTTACATTGGGAGGAATTGAGTGGTTTAAATTGCTGTCAGAAGACCTGGGATGATGGACCATTTGGTCGTGAAAAAGAATTTTATGGACATAATAATAAAAATAGAAACGCTATGAATTCTGATTCGGCTGCAAGGGTTTTGGAGGAAATTATGATTCATATTAATTATCAAAAAAATGATTTAAATTTACGAAGTTTTTTAAAAAGAAATTTAGATAAAGTTGTTCTGAAAAACGATTCTCTTAATCAAATAGATGGTTTTTTGGGTGCAGGCTTACCAGAAAGTATTAATCTTTGGAGTAAAGCAGGCTTAATGTCAGAAGTTAGACATGATTCTGCTTGGTGGACTAATAGTCAATCTCTACACACTTTATTAGTTGTTTTTTGTGATGGTGAGCAATATTCTAAAGATTCTTCTTTCTTACCATTCATATCAAAAGAAGTATATGAATTTAATAAAAAATATACTATTTAGGACTAAATTGAATCTTCTAAGAAATTAGAATCTAATTTGTCAGTATATGCTTCATAAGGCAACATCATTACTTCTTCAAAATCTAAATCATTCATAATCCATTCTCTATATTCAGCTAATAAACTTTTTCTATCTTCATTATCTAATTCATAAATACGCAACGCTGTATCTTTAAAATTTTCTTTAATTAAATTTTCAATTTCTTTCCTCTTCATTTTATGTTAGTTCTCCTTCCAAAATTACTCTTCTTATTGTTGACAACGCAATTCCAGTTTGTGATCTGATTGATCGATAAGAATATCCCTCATTACGCAATCTGATTACTAAAGATTCTTTTAGAGGACTTATTTTGGGCCTTCCACCCAAATTATTTCCAGATAATTTTCTGCGTAATAGTTGTTCTTTTTTTCTTTCACCTAAACTTTTGTCTTCTAAATTATCTAATTCATATAAAATCTTAAAAATTGAAGAATTTGCATTAGAAGGTTCATTAGCAGCAAAAAAACCAGTCAAAGTTCGCAATTGAATTTCCTTATTAATGAGTTTATTTATTGTTATCAAACATTCTTTTTTATTTTTAAATGCTCGATCAAGCTGAGTTATTATTAATTGATCGCCTTTGGATAAGGAATTTATAGCTTTATTGAGTTGGGGTTTGATTTCTTCATCTAAACTTATAAATTCAGAGAACACAAAACTGCAACCCTCTTCCTTCAAAATTTTAATTTGCTCTTCTAAATATTCATATTCGTTATTAGTAGCTCTAGCGTAACCTATTGCTTTAGAGTTTTTACTTTTTTCCGATAATAAAATACGTTTTCTTTTAAATTTAAAAGTCAATGTTTTATTACATATATTTTTTACTGTATCAAAAAATAACTAAAAAAACACTTTTTAGTACAAAATATTAAAACCATTATTATATTTAGAGCTATATTTTTAAAGTTTGTATGTTCTTATATCTGTATTAAAAATAACGTTATGAAATCTGATTCAATTTTAGTTAATGAAACAAAAACATTGCGTAACTAGTAAATTTAATTAAGATTTTCTAAAATTGCAGAAGTATTAGTTGAATTCATTTATTTATTTACTTCTGTTAGATGAGCATCGTCTTTAAAATTATAAATAGTTAATTCAAAATGTTTTTAGTAAAATAAAAATACAGGCTAGAAAAACAATTAATTT
>CACAST010000043.1 GCA_902535185.1 uncultured Prochlorococcus sp. | reverse complement strand
TTAGCTTGTTTAATTACTAGTTTTGACCAAGCTTTTGTGTTGCCAGATCTTTCCCAACCCCATTGATTGCCAAATGCATCAAGATTTAAGAAGCGTTGATTATTTGAATTATTAGTTTCTATTATTTCGCCACCAAGCAAATTAGCAATTTGACATGCAATATTTTGCGTATTTGACTGATGTAAGCCAATTAATGGAACTATTTTGGAACATTTGTTATCTATTACTATTACACCAGGATCTTTATCTTTAGAGGTTAAAAAAGAATTTATTATGCGTATTGATGCAGCAATGGAGCCTATAAAAATTATTAAATCTATCTCCGGCCATTTTTTAAGTAAGATTTCTCTTGGTTTTTGAACTTGAATAAGTTCATTTTCCTCTCCATTATCTTTTGAAGAACCTGCAATATATATATCTTTTACAAATTCTGTTTTTTTAAGCCTTTTTAAAATTTCTTTTGAATTATTAGATAGACCTATAGCAATTCCTTTCAAATCAGAAACTAATGATAGTTATGTTGAAATTATATCTTGTCGCTAGATTTAAAAAATTTTTTTTGAAATATAAAAAAAAATTTAAGAAATTTATATTAAATTTAAGTAAAAATACCCATAATTATGTCATAGACTAGAATTTAACAAAATATTCATATAGTAACAATCATTAGAACATTTGTTACGTTAATGCATAACGAAAGAATCTTTGCCTTATTATTTTTGAAACGAATATCAAAAGTTTCGAGGGATTCGTTTTCTTGAACATTATCATTATAAATATGTTCAAGATCCGATCAATCGGCTTTAATGTCAATTATTTTCGAGGTGCTAGATGACCATCAGCCCACCAGAAAGTGGAGAAAAAAACAAAAAAGTTTTGGAGGATCCTGTTAAGGCCGATCCAAGACCAATTGATTTTGCCAAATTAGATAAGCCAGGTTTCTGGTCAAGTAAATTATCTAAGGGTCCAAAAACTACAACTTGGATCTGGAATTTGCATGCTGATGCACATGATTTCGATGTGCACACAGGCGATGCTGAAGAAGCAACAAGAAAAATCTTTTCAGCTCATTTTGGACATCTTGCAGTCATTTTTATATGGATGAGTGCTGCATTTTTCCATGGAGCAAGATTTTCTAATTATTCAGGTTGGTTAGCTGATCCAACTCATGTCAAGCCCGGAGCTCAGCAAGTATGGGCAATTGTTGGTCAAGAAATGCTTAATGCTGATCTTGGAGCTAACTACAACGGAATTCAAATCAGTTCTGGAATTTTCCATATGTGGCGAGCATGGGGAATAACTAATGAAAGTGAACTGATGGCTTTAGCAATAGGAGCTGTAGTGATGGCTGCACTTATGCTTCATGCCGGAATCTTTCATTATCACAAAGCAGCTCCAAAAATGGAGTGGTTCCAAGATATTGAGTCTATGCTTAACCATCATATTGCTGGTTTAGTTGGATTAGGATCTCTTGCATGGGCTGGTCATTGTATTCATATCGGAGCTCCTACTGCAGCTCTCTTAGATGCAATTGATGCAGGCTCTCCTTTAGTAATCAATGGTAAAGAAATAGCAACTATTGCAGATATGCCTATGCCGCATCAACTCTGTGATCCACAAATCATCGGTCAGATATTTCCAGGATTAGCAAGTGGTACAGGTAATTTCTTTAGTTTAAACTGGTTAGCTTTCTCAGATTTCCTTACCTTCAAAGGTGGACTTAACCCTGTGACAGGAAGTTTATGGATGACTGATGTTTCTCATCATCACTTAGCTTTTGGTGTAATAGCAATCATTGGTGGTCATATGTATAGGACCAATTACGGTATTGGTCATAGTATGAAAGAAATATTAGATTCACAGCAGGGAGAC
Organism: uncultured Prochlorococcus sp.; assembly: GCA_902535185.1. GTDB lineage: Bacteria > Cyanobacteriota > Cyanobacteriia > PCC-6307 > Cyanobiaceae > Prochlorococcus_A. The sequence goes on along the minus strand of CACAST010000043.1, from coordinate 2,290 downwards.
CCAATATTATTTCCTGCTCCTAAAGGTCATCAAGGTCTTTTTGAGTTCATGGCAGAAAGTAGACATGCCCAGCTTGCAGTAAACCTAGCAATGCTTGGATCAATAAGCATTCTTGTATCTCATCATATGTATGCGATGCCTCCATATCCATATATAGCTACTGACTACATGACAGTTCTTGGATTATTTACTCATCATATGTGGATAGGTGGATTATTCATAGTAGGTGCAGGCGCCCATGCTGGAATTGCAATGGTTAGAGATTATGATCCAGCAAAACATATTGATAACGTATTAGACAGAATTCTTAAAGCAAGAGATGCCTTAATTAGTCACTTGAACTGGGTATGTATGTGGTTAGGATTCCATAGCTTTGGACTCTACATTCACAACGACACTATGAGGGCTTTGGGAAGACCTCAAGATATGTTTAGTGATTCTGCAATCCAACTTCAGCCAATCTTTGCTCAATGGGTACAGAGTATTCAAGCATCTGCTGTTGGAACTTCTCTTTTAGCAGGTACTGCAGAAGCTTTACCTCACAAAGCTTTAAGTGAAGTTTTTAATGGAAGTTTAGTTGAAGTGGGTGGAAAGGTTGCTATAGCTCCAATTCCATTAGGGACAGCTGATTTAATGATTCATCATATTCACGCTTTCCAAATTCACGTAACTGTTTTGATACTTCTCAAAGGAGTACTTTATGCAAGAAGTTCAAGGTTGATTCCTGATAAAGCTTCTTTAGGATTTAGATTCCCTTGTGATGGACCTGGAAGAGGTGGTACTTGTCAAGTTTCTTCATGGGACCACGTGTTCTTAGCCCTTTTCTGGATGTATAACTGTTTATCAATAGTAATCTTCCACTTCTCTTGGAAAATGCAAAGTGATGTTTGGGGACTTACTGGTGGTAACTTCGCACAAAGTTCCATTACTATTAATGGTTGGTTAAGAGATTTCCTTTGGGCGCAAGCTTCTCAAGTATTAACAAGTTATGGTCAATCAATAAGCATGTATGGTTTGATGTTCTTAGGAGCTCACTTCATATGGGCATTTAGTTTAATGTTCCTCTTTAGTGGAAGGGGATATTGGCAAGAATTATTCGAATCAATTGTTTGGGCACATAACAAACTTAAAGTTGCTCCAACCATTCAACCAAGAGCTTTATCTATCACCCAGGGTAGAGCAGTAGGTGTAACACACTTCCTTGTCGGTGGTATTGCTACCACATGGGCCTTCTTCCATGCTCGCCTTTTCGGCTTGGGCTAATTACCTGAACTTCACCTTTTTAATTCAATGGCAACAAAATTTCCATCATTTAACCAGGGTCTAGCTCAGGACCCTACAACCCGACGAATATGGTACGGAATAGCTACCGCGCACGACTTTGAAAGTCATGATGGTATGACCGAAGAAAAGCTTTATCAGAAGCTTTTCTCCACACATTTTGGTCATCTAGCAATAATCGCTCTCTGGGTAGCTGGTAACTTATTTCATATCGCGTGGCAAGGTAACTTCGAGCAGTTTGTGCTTGATCCAACTCACGTTCGTCCTATAGCTCATGCTATTTGGGACCCACACTTCGGATCTGGTATCACAGAAGCAATGACACAAGCTGGAGCTAGTGGTCCAGTAAACATAGCTTACTCAGGTCTCTACCATTGGTGGTACACAATTGGAATGAGAAGTAATGAGCAACTCTTCCAAGCTTCAATATTTATGAGTATTTTGGCTTGTTGGACTCTCTTTGCAGGTTGGTTACATTTACAACCAAAATTCAGACCTTCTCTAGCTTGGTTTAAAAATGCAGAATCAAGATTAAATCACCATTTAGCTGTTTTATTTGGTTTTAGTAGTATCGCTTGGACAGGTCATTTGGTTCATGTTGCTATACCTGAATCAAGAGGTCAGCATGTAGGTTGGGATAACTGGTTAACAGTACTTCCACACCCTGCAGGACTAGCTCCTTTCTTTACTTTAAACTGGGGAGCATATGCCCAAAATCCCGATTCTCTAGATCAGGTGTTTGGAACAGCTGAAGGAGCTGGTACAGCAATCTTTACTTTCTTAGGTGGTCTTCATCCTCAAAGTGAAGCATTATGGCTTACTGACATTGCGCATCATCATATCGCGATTGGAACAGTTTTTGTAATTGCCGGTCATATGTATAGAAATACCTTCGGTATTGGTCATAGCCTCAAAGAAATTACAGAAGCTCATAATACAAGACACCCTAATGATCCTCATAAAGGTAGTTTCGGAATTAACCACGATGGAATATATGAAACTGTAAATA
>CACAST010000042.1 GCA_902535185.1 uncultured Prochlorococcus sp. | reverse complement strand
TTATTGTGGGAATGCCAAGAAGTGGTTCTACTTTAGTTGAATCTATTATTAGTTTGAATAACAAAGTCAAAGACTTAGGAGAGATTAATATCTTGGACAAAGCATTTACAAAAAGTAGAAATTTAAATCAAAAAATTAGTCTTACAGACATATATATGGAGGAAATCTATCAAATTACAAAAGGATTCAGCATTACATCTAATAAATACTTGTATAACTATCAATACGCAGGAATTATTTCTAAGGAGATCTTAAATTCTAAGATAATTTATTGTTTTAGAAATCCTTTAGATAATATTCTTTCAATTCATCGAGCAAATTTTCACATAGGAAACTACTATTCTTCTTCATTAATTGATTCCACAAAAGTTTATTTAGACCAAGAAAAAATAATAAGTATCTATAAAGATCAATTTCCACAAAAGATATATGATTTAAATTATGACTTGCTTGTGACAAATCCAGACAAAGAGATTAAATCATTAATTAATTGGTTGGGATGGGAATGGAATGAATCTTATTTGTCTCCTCATTTAAATGAGAGAGCAGTATATACAGCTAGTGATATTCAAGTTCGTTCCCCTATAAGTTCAAAATCAATTAAAGGATGGAAGAATTATGAACAATTACTGCAACCCGCTATAGAAATGCTTGCGCAAAATGAAAAATATAGAGACTTACTTTGAGAAATATTCAACACAAGCATTTCATTTTTTCATATCAAAATACCAACTTTAGAGAAAACAGACTTTATACGATTTCTCTTAAAAGAGGAAGAATAAAAGCAACGTAAAACCGATTAATTGAAGTTATATTAAGTTCTTAAAATTAGTTTATTCCCACTCAATAGTCCCTCCAAAAAGGTGAATAAAAAAAGCAGTTATACCAATGAGTATGAGCATATAATAACATAAAATTTTCTACGTGAAACCCACGTGAAACCTGATTAAATATCACTTACTGCAATATTTACAGCTCAAGCAACCCTAAATTCCCGTTTCATATTCATTTCGGGCAGGTCATTCATTGAATCTCTCCATTCCTGGGCCCATTCACTTTGACTATGTCTATAAATTCTAATTAATTCATCTACAGAGGAATCATGATAATCAACTCTAAGGTCTAAAAGGGGAAAGCCTAATTCTCCACTTACCTTTAGGGCGCTTGAGGTTGAACGGGGGCTTCGTCTATCTCCACCTATATTTTCTCCAGCATTAAGAGCATCAAGTAGTCTTTTCCCTAATTTAATATTTGGATCACTTTGTTTAAAAACATCAGCCATCACCTCAAGAACTTCAATATTCTCTAAAAAATTGCCAGCTACAGAAAAGTTTTCTCCACTTATATGTCCGCATGTCTGAAAACATTCTTGACCTGTCCAGCATGCGCTTCTTCCATACTTATCAATTAAGTGAACCTGTCTTTTTTCCCTGCCAAAATCTTCCTTAATTAAATCTTCCAAAACAATTTTGGAATCAGAGCAGGATTGGAGTGACTCAAGACTTCTTAATCCTAAATAGGGATTAGTTTGCCCTTGAGTTGCAACAGCGCCAACCTGTGATCTAACGAATGAAACTGTTGAGCCAACAGCTATATGGCAAGAAGAAACTGCAACACCAAATCTATTTTTTAAAGGATCAAAACCAATAATTGAAAATGTCATTTATATCATTAGAGGCTTTTCTAAAAAGTTCTTATCAATAGAAAATATTGTATTTAATAAAACCTCAATACCATTAGCACATTGATCAAGAGAAGTATATTCCTTGTAGGAATGACTCAGACCATTCCTACTTGGCACAAAGATCATCACCATAGGACAGATCCTTCCTATTTCTTGTGAGTCATGACTTGCTTTGCTTGGTAAGATTCCAGTTTTAAATCCCAACTTTTCAGATTCATGAAATGAAGAGCTCACTAATTTAGGGCATGACTTCGTGGGAATCACTTCAAATTGAGGTTCTATCTGTATCAAGCATCCAGTAACTTCTTGAATTTCTGAACATAGATTCTCAATTCTTAAACTCATTTTCCCAATTACATCTTCATCCAAATCTCTCATATCTATCGTGAATACTGCCTCTCCTGGAATAACATTTGCCGCATTGGGATGTAATTTCAATTTACCAACTGTTGCTACTGCACTTTCAGAAGTAGTTTTAGCTATCTGTTCAATGCCAACAATAATTTTAGAGGCGGCCAAAAGTGCGTCATTTCTATTTGACATCGGTGTAGTTCCAGCATGATTTGCCTGACCTATAACCTTAACGGTTATTCTTTTTTGACCAACTATTCCATTAACAATTCCGATATCCAAACCACCATCTTCAAGGACCTTTCCCTGTTCAACATGTAATTCAAGAAAAGCGAATATATCTTTTTTACGTCTTACCGCACTTTGAATGTCAAGCCAATTTCCACCAATCCGAGAAAGATTATCAATTATTGAACGGGAATTACTTGTAATAAAATCTTCTTCGTTTAAAGATAAATTTCCTGTAAAGCCCTTACAGCCTACCATTGTCGATTCTTCATCAGCAAAAACAATTATTTCAAAGGGTCTATTTAATTTAATGTCATTTTCCTGAAGGAAAAAAGCAATTTCAATTCCTGCAATCACACCTAAAGTACCGTCGTACTTACCTCCCTTTGGAACAGTGTCGAGATGAGATCCAGTAACAATGGGAGGCAAATTATTATCATGCCCATCTAATCTTGCAATAATATTTCCGGCAGTATCTATTCTTATTTTTAAACCTAAGTCTTTAAGAGTTTTTATAAAAAAATTTCTTGCATATATATCTTCATCAGAAAAACCTCTTCTTGAAACAGAACCATTCTCAGAAGCTCCGATTGAAGAAAAAGAATTTATCATGTCTTGGATTCTCTTCCTATTTATTACCAGTGGCTCTAGGATATTTAACCCAGCGCTATAGCTCATACTATTATTACTTAAACCTATTTAAGGTCTCTTATTTTTCAAATAAAACCTGTATTGGTTTACACCTTTTCAGAAATTAATTTAAGAAACGAATTCAAACTTTCCAGCCCAAATTATCAGCCATCTTTTGGGCCTTATAAGGGATATCCTCAATTATAAAAATCTTATATAAGATCTGAACGCTTAAAAGATGATTGATTATTGCATCCAATTGTACTTTTTCTGAGGCATCAAGCTCTGAACTAAAAAATTTATTCAGCAAATCATTTACTTCTGTTTCATCCAAGATTCCAAATTCTCTTATCCTCTCAGGACTTAAAAATTCATTCACAATTTCCTGCATAGAACTTAAATTATCTTTATCTGCATGGGAAGGGGGAGCCATGAAAGGGAATTTTTCACGTTTATATAATGATTCAGGCAGCAATCCTGACATGGCTTCTCTTAAAACATACTTCTCGACATTGTCTTTAATCCTTATTTCAGGGGGAACAGTAACGGCAACTTCAGCTAGGTGATGATCTAAAAATGCAGGTCTGGCTTCCATTGAATTTGACATATCTACTCTATCTCCACCCCATGTAAGAATTTGGCCCTCAAGCATAGTCTTCATCCAAACATACTGAGCCTGATCAATTGCGTATCTATCTTCTAACTGTTCAAGATCAAGTTCTCTAAAAATTGCCGCCCCGGGATCATAATTTTCCGTTATCTCTTTGTATTTACTTGAGACTAGACTTTTCGCGTAAGTTTCACATGCAAGCCAAGGTTGAAGGCAACTTGGCGTAAATCCTAAATATTCCTTGAAAGATTGATTACTTATCTCTTCATTAGCTAACATCGCACCCTTGAAAATTTCATTCGAATTTTCCAGATTCTCTTTAAGATTCTCAGGTTCTGAATTAAAAATTCCGACCCCATAGGTATACATATCTTTTCTAAAAGCAGGATAGCCACCAAATAATTCATCTGAACCCTCTCCTGTCATAACAACCTTATAATCGAGCTCATTCACTCTTTTACTCATAAGGTATTTGGCAATTGCAAGGGTGTTATAAATAGATCTTTCAGTAAACCATAGAACCTTTTCAAAATTCCCATATAGATCATCTCCATTTATTTTTAAAATCTCATGATCTGCATTTGTGGCGACAGCCATCTCTTTTGCTATCGAAGTTTCATCATATCTTTCATCACTGAAACCAATCGTGAATGCCTTTACTGATTTTTGACTTATGGCAG
>CACAST010000041.1 GCA_902535185.1 uncultured Prochlorococcus sp. | reverse complement strand
GGAAGCGTTGCTGCACTAGAACACCCAACAAAAAATAAAGAGTTAAATTACGGTGAAATATTTTTAAGAGATAACGTTCCTGTAATGATTTATCTCATTACACAAAAGCGTTATGAAATTGTCAAAAAGTTCCTCAGTGTTTGCCTTGAGTTACAGAGCACTAATTATCAAACACGTGGTGTGTTTCCTACTAGTTTCGTTGAAGAAAATGGAAAGCTCATTGGGGACTATGGTCAGAGGTCAATCGGGAGGATTACTTCAGCAGATGCAAGTTTATGGTGGCCCATTTTATGTTGGTATTATGTCAATAAAAGCGGCGATTATGCCTTCGGGAAAAGTCAAAGTGTTCAAAGAGGTATTCAACTTCTACTAGATCTTGTTCTACATCCAACATTTGAGGGTACTCCAGTACTTTTTGTTCCAGATTGCGCATTTATGATTGATAGACCTATGGATGTATGGGGAGCACCTCTAGAAGTTGAAGTTTTACTTCATGGATGTTTAAAAAGTTGTATAAAGCTTATGGAATTAAGTAGAGCAGATCATGTGAGTAGACTTTTAGACCAAAGACTAATTCTCACTAATCAATGGGTTAAGGATTTAGGAGGTTTTCTTCTAAAGCATTATTGGGTTACCAGCCAAACAATGCAAATTTTAAGAAGAAGGCCAACTGAGCAGTACGGAGATGATCAACACTTCAATGAATTTAACGTTCAACCTCAAGTAGTTCCCTCATGGCTACAAGATTGGTTAGAAAATAGAGGTGGATACTTAATAGGAAATATTAGGACAGGAAGACCTGACTTTCGATTTTATAGTTTAGGTAATTCTTTAGCATGTATGTTCGGAGTACTGCCTCCTGAAGAACAAAGAGCTTTATTTAGATTAGTTTTGCATAACAGACAGCATTTGATGGCTCAAATGCCCATGAGAATTTGTCATCCTCATATGGATGTCGATGAATGGCAAAATAAAACTGGATCGGATCCAAAGAATTGGCCTTGGAGCTACCATAATGGTGGTCATTGGCCAAGTTTACTTTGGTTTTTTGGTGCTGCCGTTCTATTGCATCAAAAAAATTACGGTTCTGATGATGTAATTCTCATGGAAGAGATGAAATCTTTAATAGAAGAATCATATTGGTGTCAACTTAATCAATTGCCTAAGCAAGAATGGGCAGAATATTTTGATGGACCTACAGGAACTTGGGTTGGACAACAATCAAGAACTTATCAAACCTGGACAATAGTTGGATTTTTACTAATGAATCATTTTTTAAGGAATGATTATAACGATCTGGATATGTTTAATATTTAAGCCTAAAATAATCCTAGTGTTAGTGATTTATCGATTGGCAAACATGCTCCTATACCAAGATATATTGTTAAAAAAGTTCCGAACAAGAAAACAGACATTGCTATTGGCCTTCTGAATGGATTAGAAAATTTATTAACATTTTCGATAAAGGGTAAAATCATTAATCCAAGTGGAATTAATGTTTGAAGTGCGATACCCAAAAGTTTGTTAGGGACTACCCTGAGTATTTGGAAAACTGGGTAAAGGTACCATTCGGGAAGTATTTCTAAAGGGGTAGCGAAAGGATTTGCCTTATCTCCTAGCATTGCAGGGTCAAGAACTGCTAGTCCTACTACGCAGGCAATGGTACCTAAAATAACTACTGGAAAAATATACAGTAAATCATTTGGCCAAGCAGGCTCACCATAATAATTATGGCCCATACCTTTAGCTAGTTTAGCTCTTAATTTTGGATCAGATAAATCTGGTTTTTTTAAGGTAGACATAAGGAAACCTTGTAATGGTTTAAGTATAAAAGTTTATAAGGGACCTGAAATACCCTGTTTACGAATCATTAAAAAGTGCATCAACATGAAAACAGCTAATGACCATGGCAAAACAAACGTATGGAGACTGTAAAATCTGGTTAATGTAGATTGTCCAACACTTTCTCCGCCTCTAAGTAGCTCAACCATAAAGTCACCGATAACTGGTATTGCAGCAGGAACACCTGAAACAATCTTAACTGCCCAATAACCTACCTGGTCCCAGGGTAGAGAGTAACCCGTCACTCCAAAAGCGACAGTTATGACTGCCATTACAACACCTGTAACCCAAGTTAATTCTCTTGGTCTTTTAAAACCCCCGGTAAGATAAACCCTAAAGACATGAAGGATTAACATCAGAACCATCATAGATGCACTCCATCTATGTACAGATCTTATTAACCAACCAAAACTTACATCGGTCATTAAATAGCTTACTGAACTATAAGCTTGTGTAACTGTTGGCTTATAGTAAAAAGTCATTGCAAAACCTGTTGCAAATTGAATTAAGAAGCATACTAAAGTTATGCCTCCTAAACAATAAAAAATATTTACGTGAGGGGGTACGTACTTGGAAGTTACGTCGTCAGTTATGTCTTGGATTTCAAGCCTTTCTTGAAACCAATCATAAACAGATGAAGAATTCGCCATCCAAAAAAAAATTAGCTTTGATATAAAGAGCTTACTTAAAATTCTTATACTTGGTGTTAACACTTAACCCAATGAATTCATCTTTTAACAAACTTTTAACATTCAAAACTTTCATCACTGCATCAATGATCATCGTTTTTTCTATCAATTTATTATTGGTTGAAAGAGTGCATGCTCTTAGTGATAGCAGGCAATTGGTACTTGACGCTTGGACCTTAGTAAACGAAGGTTTTTATAATCCAGAAAAGTTTGATGAAATCCAATGGAAAAGAATTAGACAAAAAACATTACAGAAACAAATTGAAACAAGTGAAGAGGCTTATTCCGCAATTGAAGACATGTTAAAACCTCTAGACGATCCCTACACGAGAGTTTTACGCCCAAAAGATTATGAACTACTGAAATCAAGTAATTTTGGAAGTGAAATTAATGGTGTTGGACTTCAACTAGGTGAAGATGATGACAATAAAATTAAAGTAATCTCTACTCTTGGGGGTTCCCCAGCTGAAGAAGCTGGTGTAGTAAGCGGGGACTTGATAGAGACAGTTGATGGAATCTCATCAGAAAAATTAGGGCTTGCTGGCACTGCCTCTAGGTTAAGAGGTGAATCGGGGACAAAAGTTTTAGTTGAATTATCTTCTGAATTAGGAGAAATTAGGGAAGTTGATCTAGAGAGGAGGTCAGTAGATCTAAGGCCAGTTAGAACAAAAAGATTAAGAGACGATTCTCACACAATAGGATATTTAAGGATTACTCAATTCAGCGAAAGCGTACCCAAAAAAGTTGAAGAAGCCCTTCAAGAGTTAAAGGAGAAAGAAGTTGAGGGCTTGATCTTGGATCTTAGAAATAATTCAGGGGGACTAGTAAGCTCAGGTATAGCAGTTGCAGACTCATTATTGAGTGAGAAACCTGTAGTCGAGACAAAAGATAGAAATGGAATCAAAGATGCAATTATTTCTCAAAAAGAGACATATTTTGATGGACCAATGGTGACTTTAGTAAATAAAGGTACTGCAAGTGCCAGTGAAATACTTGCTGGTTCTCTACAAGATAATGAGAGGTCAATTCTTATGGGAGAACAAACTTATGGAAAAGGTTTAATTCAATCCCTAAAAAGTTTGGGAGAAGATAGTGGTATTGCGATAACAGTAGCTAGTTACTTAACACCCAACGGTAATAATATTCAAGGCCAAGGTATGACTCCTGACAAATATCTTGATCTCCCGGATACAAGTGATTATGGAAGTACTGATGATAAATGGGTGAGAAATGCAGAATTATTTCTGGGGTCGCTTCTAGAAAAAGAAGAAGTTTCAGTTCAAATAAACAATGAAGAAATTAAATCTTAAATGGATAAAGATTGAAAGTAAAAAATCTTAAAAATATGAGTATTAAAAGAATTTTTCATGACCCAATTCATAAAGAAATAGTATTTGATGCAGGAAAGCCAGAAGAATTAATGATTATGGAATTAATTGATACAGTTGCTTTTCAAAGACTAAGAAGAATAAAACAACTAGGAGCTGCATCATTACTTTTTCATGGTGCAGAATCGAGTAGATTCACTCACTCAATTGGTGTTTTTTGTATAGCTAGAAAAATTTATAAGAGATTAATTGAAATTAAATCTTCATTTTGTGAAAATAAATTTGTGCTTTATGGAGCAGCTCTATTACATGATTTAGGTCATGGACCTTTAAGCCATACCAGTGAAACAATATTCACGCATAATCACGAACAATGGTCTGAAAACTTAGTTACAAAATATTCTCCAATAAATTCAATCCTCAAGAAGTATGACACCGAATTACCGAGAAAAATTGGTGAATTATTTCAATCAAAACAACTATTCTCAAAACCTTTAAAAACATTGATAAGTAGTGAGATAGATTGCGATCGTCTCGATTATCTTTTACGTGATAGTTACAACACAGGTACTAATTATGGGTTAATAGATTTAGAAAGAATTATTTCAGCTCTTACCTTTTCAC
>CACAST010000040.1 GCA_902535185.1 uncultured Prochlorococcus sp. | reverse complement strand
TTATGAAAAAAGGGGAAGATATGCTGAGCAAAATGGTGATTTAGACCAGAGAGATATTTGGTTCGATAAAGCTGCAGAAGTCTGGTCTAAAGCAGTCAGACTATATCCAGGTGGTTATCTAGATATTGAGAATTGGTTGAAAAACTCAGGAAGAAGTTCAATCGATATGTATCTCTAATTTTTAAACTGATAAAGAATAGTCAACTGCTTCTTTAATATTGGATATCTCTTTGATATTTATTAAATTTTGAAAATTATTATTTAGTTCCTCCTCTAGTTTTGGCACTACGATATTTTTGATCCCTAGTCTTGCAGCCTCTTCTATCTTTGTTCGGAGGTTATTCGATTTTCTAACCTGACCGCTCAAACCTAATTCCCCAATAAATGAACAGCTGGTTAAAGGAGGAATATTTTTCAAACTTGATAAAATTGATATGGCTACACCTAAGTCAGATGAAGGATCATTAATCTCAAAACCCCCACCAGTAGCTATATAACAATCAAATTCAGATAATTTTATCCCTACGTGTTTTTCAATAACAGCTAGGATTTGATGTAATCTATTTATGCTTATTCCAGTTGTAGTCCGTCTTGGGTTACTGTAGAAAGTTTTATTAACCAGTGCTTGTATATCGACTGCTAATGGTCGAGTGCCTTCATTTGTAATAGTAGTTGTTACACCTGGAATATTTTCTTTATTTGTAAAAATTGAACTTGGGTTTTTTATCTCTCGTAAACCCTCTTCAAGCATTTCAAAAATTCCAATCTCGAAGGTAGATCCAAATCGATTTTTTATACTTCTTAGTAATCTATGTGAGGAAATATTATCTCCTTCAAAGTTTATTACTGTATCAACTAAATGCTCTAGAGTTTTAGGCCCAGCTAAAGCACCATCTTTGGTTACATGACCAATTATTAGAAGCGCAATATTATTGTCTTTGGCAAGATTTTGTAATTCAGATGAACATGCTCTTACTTGAGAAACCGATCCTGGTGAACTTTGCATTTCATGATTATGGATGGCTTGAATACTGTCAATAATTGCGAAACTTGGATTTAAACGTTTGATTTCTTCAATAATGAGGGATAAATTGGTTTCTGCAAAAATTTTTAAATCAATACTACTTTGATTTAATCTTTCCCATCTAATTTTTACTTGTTCTAAAGATTCTTCTGCAGTTACATATAAAACTTTCTCATTTAGAGATATTTTTCCTGCTGATTGAAGAACTATTGTGCTTTTGCCTATGCCTGGTTCTCCTCCAAGTAAAACAACAGATCCAGGTACGATTCCACCTCCAAGCACTCGATCAAATTCCCTAAAACCACTTGTAAATCTTGATATTTTTTTTGATGAAATCTCGTTAAATGAGATTGATTTTTTACTATGTTTTATTTCTTGATAATGTGATCTCTTACTTTTTATTTCTTCAACAATGGAATTCCATGAGTTGCAATTTAAGCATCTACCAAAATATTGAGAAGTTTCAGATCCGCAATTCTGACAAATAAAAGTTGATAATTTGCTAGACATTTAGTTTTTGAATCAAGTATTAGAACTAGAATGTTTGGGATATTGCCCCTCTACAAGTTAGATTAGGATAATAATTAATTCTCTTACTGATTAGCTAATAGAAACAAATGGCTCTATCTAGTCAAACTAAAGAAACAATTCTTGTCGCAGATGACGAGGCAAGTATTAGAAGGATTTTGGAGACCCGCCTCTCCATGATTGGTTACAAAGTAGTAACTGCAAGTGATGGTAAAGAAGCACTAAAGTTATTTAAAGATTATGATCCTGATTTAGTCGTACTTGACGTTATGATGCCAAAATTAGATGGCTATGGAGTTTGTCAAGAATTAAGGAAAGATTCTGATGTTCCAATTGTCATGTTAACTGCGTTAGGAGATGTTGCAGACAGGATAACAGGTTTAGAATTAGGGGCTGATGATTATGTTGTTAAACCATTTAGCCCTAAGGAATTAGAAGCTAGAATTAGATGTGTTCTAAGAAGAATTGACAAAGAACAAATTCCTGGAATGCCTAATTCAGGATTAATTTTAGTTACTGATATAAAAATTGATACAAATCGAAGACAAGTATTTAAAAGCGATGAGAGAATTAGATTAACCGGTATGGAATTTAGTCTTTTAGAGCTTTTGGTAAGTAGGTCAGGCGAGCCTTTTAGTAGAGGAGAAATTCTGAAGGAAGTTTGGGGGTATACACCTGAGAGACACGTAGATACTAGAGTAGTCGATGTTCACATATCAAGATTAAGATCAAAACTGGAGGCTGATCCAGCAAATCCTGAATTGATATTGACAGCAAGGGGCACTGGATATCTTTTTCAAAGAATTGTAGATATTGCACCTTTTGATAGTAAATAAATGGGTAAAGAAAGTGTACAAAAAATTAATAAGCCCAGAGCTATTAGAAGATTAGTTATCTGGTACAAAAGAAACTCGGCTGTAACTTCAATAGTAGATACCGCAGCTAGTTCTGCGGTAACCGCTAGTAATGTGGCTGGTAATGTAGTTTCTAGTGCTGGTTCTGTAGTGAGCACAGCTAGTAATGTCGCGAGTAATGTTGCAGGTAATGTAGTATCAAGCGCTGAATCTGTAGTGAATACTGCAAGCAGTGTTGTTTCGAATGCAAGCTCAATAGCTAAAAATACATTACAGCCATTGGTTTTTGACCCATTAAAAAGATTACAAAATAACGATAATATTTTAGATAGGGTAGAGGAATCTCAATCTAAAAGAATTTGGATTGCTGTTGATGGTATGGGTGGAGATTATGCTCCTGGTCCAATTCTTGAAGGTTGCCTTGAAGCAATAAGTAGATTTCCAATAAATATAAAATTCGTAGGCAAAATTAAAACAGTTAAAGATGCAGCAGAAAAAATAGGTTTGGCAGAATTATTAGAAAATGAAATTGATAATAATCGTTTTGAATTAATTGATAGTGGAGAACCTATTGGGATGAATGAAGAAGCTACTGCAGTTAGAAAAAGGAAAAATGCAAGTATAAACGTTGCAATGGATTTAGTAAGAAATAATAAAGCTGAAGCTGTTTATTCAGCGGGTAATTCAGGTGCCATGATGGCCTCTGCCATATTTAGAATTGGGCGATTGAAAGGGATAGATAGACCAGCTATAGGAGCATTATTTCCAACAAGGGATCAAACTCGTCCGGTATTAGTTTTAGACGTCGGTGCAAATACTGATTGTAAGCCATCTTATCTCCATCAATTTGCTCTTCTAGGTAATATTTATGCAAAAGATGTCTTACAAGTAAAAAAACCAAGAATTGGACTTTTAAATATCGGAGAAGAAGAATGCAAAGGTAATGATTTATCCCTAAAAACATTTGAATTATTATCCTCTGAAAAAAGTTTTGATTTTGGAGGTAATTGTGAAGGGAGAGATGTATTATCAGGTAATTTCGACGTAGTAGTCTGTGATGGATTTACTGGAAATATATTATTGAAATTTCTCGAATCTGTGGGAGGAGTTTTATTAGATATTTTGAGATCTGAGCTACCCCGTGGAAGGCGGGGGAAAGTTGGTTCAGCTTTTTTAAAAAGTAATCTACTAAGAATTAAGAAAAGGCTAGATCATGCCGAACATGGCGGAGCTTTATTACTTGGGGTGAATGGTATTTGCGTTATTGGTCATGGAAGTAGCAAATCTTTATCAGTAGTTAGTGCTCTTCGCTTGGCACACTCCGCAGTGAATCATGGTGTTATGGAAAATTTAAATCAACTGCAAAAGCTTCAAGTTTTAAATTCATAAAACATATTTAGTCAAATTTATGTTTGACTAATATAAGTAACTAAAAAAACTCTTTTGGAAGGAATAGATTTTAATCAGATTGGAGTATCATTTAAGGGAAGCGGGAGTTATGTACCTGATCAAATACTAACCAATCAAAAAATTAGTCAAAAAGTTGATACAAGTAATGAATGGATAAAATCCAGAACTGGTATTTCTGAGAGAAGAATCTCTAGCTTAGGAGATAATGTTAATGAGATGGGTTATAAGGCGGCTCTAGCTGCTATAGAAATGGCGAATTGGGATATTAAAACGATTGATTTGATTGTTTTAGCTACTTCTACTCCGCATGATTTATTTGGATCAGCGCCGTCTATTCAAAATAAATTAGGGGCAGCTAATGCTGTAGCTTTCGATTTAACTGCAGCATGTAGTGGTTTCTTATTTGCCTTAATTACAGCCTCACAATTTTTAAAAGGTGGTAGTTTTAAAAGGGCTATTGTTATAGGAGCAGATCAACTATCAAGCTTTGTCGATTGGAATGATAGAGGAAGTTGTATTCTCTTTGGAGATGGTGCGGGTGCATTAGCAATTGAAGCCACTAATCAATTTGATAATTTAATTGGTTTTGATATGAGAACTGACGGAGAAAGGGGTTCTTTTCTTAATCTTCCATCAAAAAATAATAAGAATTTAATAATTGATAACATTGATTTTTTAAGTGGAGCTTTTTCTCTAATTCAGATGAATGGCCAGGAAGTGTATAAATTTGCAGTTAAAGAAGTTCCGATAATTCTTGAAAAGTTGTTTTGTAAAACGCACTATACTTTCGATGAAGTTGATTGGCTTGTTTTGCATCAAGCTAATCAAAGGATATTGGACTCTGTAGGAGATAGGTTAAATATCCCTAGAGAA
>CACAST010000039.1 GCA_902535185.1 uncultured Prochlorococcus sp. | reverse complement strand
TAAACATTCGGTTTACGAGGCTCTTAATAGTGATAGAGCCATAAATAGGATTTGGTGTACTTCGGAGATCTTTTCTTCAGATAAATTCTATATTTTGCTTAAGGACCTTAAAGCTAAGGGAGTCTTAATTGAAGAAATTTCTTGGAATAGGCTTTCGCAATTGACTTATGGTGCTTCACATCAAGGTGTTGCATTGCAGCTGGCATGTTCTAAAACAATTTCCCTAGAACAATTAATCGATTTTTCTAAACACAACTGTGCAAATCCCATAATACTCGCATTAGATGGTATTACTGATCCACATAATGTTGGTGCGATTATAAGATCAGCGGAGGCATTTGATTGCAAGGGAATCATTATTCCTCAGAGAAGATCAGCTGGATTGACAGGAACAGTCGCCAAGGTTGCAGCAGGAGCTTTAGAACATTTGCAAGTAAGTAGAGTTGTTAACTTGAACAGAGCACTTGAGGAGCTTAAGAAAAATGGTTTTCTTGTCGTTGGCTTGTCTGGAGATGGTCAGTTATCCATATCTAATTTTTCAGAAAAAGCCCCCTTAGTCGTCATTGTCGGCTCTGAAGATAAAGGTATTTCTCTGCTTACTCAAAAAAAATGCGATTTTCTATTAAGCATTCCTCTTAGAGGTAAGACTTCAAGTTTAAATGCTTCTGTGGCCGCCGCCATATCACTCTTTTACCTGACAGGTAAATAATTTTATTTGCTAACAATCGCTTTTTAAAGACCTCTAAAATGTTGTTGTTTCAATACATTTATACGATTAATAAAAAATTCTTGAATTTTCACTTAAAAATTGTATAGAATTTAACAAGAATTTATGGTTTTAAAGGCCAAAAAAATTTGATTCGAAACCTTGGAAACAAACTTGGCTTAGCCTGGTGGGCTAAAATTGAAACTGATGAGCCTAGTGTAACTTACTGGTTCGGCCCATTTATTACTAAACGTAGCCTAAATGAAAATATGCCTTCTTTTATTAAAGATCTCTCTGAAGAAGGTTCTAAGAATATTAAACATAGTTTAGTTCGTTGTAAAAAAGAAGAACCACTAACTGCTTGATAACTTTAATTTTAAAAAATAATTAAGAAATGAATTTTAATTCTTTCAGAAAGGAAATCTCCAGAAATAATGCTTCTGTTAAAGAACTAGTAAATGATATTTTTGCCAAAATCGATCATAAGGATCCTGAAATTAATTCATATATTTGTACTACAAAAGATAGTGCTATCTCGCAGGCTGAGAAAATAGACAAATTAATTGAAAATAATGAAGATCTCCCCCCGCTTGCTGGGATACCAATTGCGGTTAAGGATAATATTTGCACTAAAGGTGTAGCAACCACTTGTGCGAGTAAAATGCTCAAAAATTTCGTTGCACCTTATGAAGCTACAGCTTCAAGTAAATTATGGTCTTCAGGAGGAATTTGTTTAGGAAAAACAAATTTAGATGAATTTGCAATGGGTAGTTCAACGGAAACTTCTCTATTTGGTGTTACTTCAAATCCTTGGGATATTAATAGAGTGCCAGGAGGAAGTTCAGGCGGTAGTGCAGCTTCAGTTGCTGCTGGATTTTGTGCTGCTGCTATAGGTTCTGATACAGGAGGATCAATAAGGCAACCAGCATCTTTTTGTGGGGTTGTAGGTCTTAAACCTACTTATGGCAGAGTTAGTAGATGGGGACTAGTAGCATTTGCTAGCTCTCTTGATCAAATTGGCCCAATAACAAATACTGTCTCAGATGCAGCTGAAATACTTTATTCAATATCTGGTAAAGACCCATTTGACTCAACATGTCTTGATAAACCAGTGCCAAATTATTTGACTGATTTAAATAAATCCATAAAAGGTTTAAAAATTGGAATAATTAAAGAATGTTTTGAACACCCAGGCCTTAATTCAGAAGTTAAGGAATCTGTTCTTTCTGGAGTAGATAGATTCAAAACTTTAGGAGCTGAAATTATCGAAGTTGAATGTCCCAGATTTAACGACGGAATTGCAACATATTACGTTATTGCACCATCTGAAGCCTCCGCAAATCTTGCTAGATACGATGGAGTCAAATATGGCTACAGATCGAATGATGGTTTAAATCTTATAGATATGACATCTAAAAGTAGAGCGGAAGGATTTGGAGATGAAGTGCAAAGAAGAATTTTGATAGGGACTTATGCTTTATCAGCTGGATACACAGATGCCTATTACAAAAAGGCACAGAAAGTTAGGACTCTTATAAGAAAAGATTTTGATAATGCTTTTAAGAAAGTAGATCTTTTATTAACCCCAACGTGTCCAACTACCGCTTTTTTGAAGGGTGATTTTGTCAATGATCCACTTTCAATGTATTTGTCTGATTTATTAACTGTTCCCGTTAATTTAGCCGGACTACCTGCAATAAGTATTCCTTGTGGTTTTGATACTAAAGGATTACCTGTAGGAATGCAATTAATAGGAAATGTATTAGAAGAGTCTAAAATATTAAATGCTGCAAATATTTTCGAAATTGATGCTCAGGTAATTAAGAACAGACCTCTATTCTAAATTTGTATTAATAATTAATTTGTAATCAAAAAGTATAGATCTTTTAGAAATTTTCTCTATCTTATATATATAAATTATTTGAATATGGGTTTCGTTTCTCTTCATAACCATAGTGACTACAGCTTACTTGATGGAGCTAGTCAAATTACAAAAATTGTTGATAGAGCCTATGATCTTGGAATGGAATCTATAGCTCTTACTGATCATGGAGTTATGTATGGTGTTCTTGATTTGGTCAAGAAGTGTAAAGAGAAAGGTATAAAACCAATCATTGGTAATGAAATGTATGTGATTAATGGTTCTATTGACGATCCTCAACCTAAAAAAGAGAAAAGATATCATTTGGTCGTATTAGCAAAAAATATTGCTGGTTATAAGAATCTAGTGAAGTTAACAACAATTAGTCATTTAAATGGGATGAGGGGACGAGGCATTTTTTCTAGACCATGTATTGATAAATCTCTTTTAAGTAAATATAGTGATGGTCTTATAGTTTCTACAGCTTGTCTTGGTGGAGAGATACCTCAGGCCATCTTAAAAGGCAGATTAGATGTAGCAGAGAATATAGCTCTTTGGTATAAGAAACTATTTGCAGATGATTTTTATCTTGAAATACAAGATCACGGTTCTATTGAGGATAGAATTGTTAACGTTGAATTGATAAAAATTGGGAAGAAGCACCAAATAAAAGTCATCGCTACCAACGACGCTCACTATTTGTCAAATATGGATGTTGAAGCACATGATGCTTTGCTTTGTGTATTAACAGGGAAACTAATAAGTGATGAAAAAAGACTGAGATATACCGGAACAGAATATATTAAAAGTGAAAATGAAATGCTTGAGCTTTTTAAAGATCATATTGATGATGAATCAGTTAATGAGGCAGTAAACAATACATTAGAAATTTCTCAAAAAGTTGAAGTATTTGATTTGTTTGGTAATTATAGAATGCCAAAATTCCCTCTTGGGGAAGATACAGATTCATATTCTTTCCTAACACAATTATCTAACGAAGGGCTTTTAAAAAGACTTAAAAAGAAAGATCTTAAAGAAGTTGATGAGAAATATAAAAAAAGACTATCTTCCGAATTGAAAATTATAAAAGATATGGGTTTCCCAGATTATTTTTTGGTTGTTTGGGACTATATTAAATTTGCTAGAGATAACTCAATTCCAGTAGGTCCAGGTAGAGGTTCTGCAGCAGGCTCATTAGTGGCTTATGCTCTTCAAATCACAAATATAGATCCTGTTGAACATGGATTATTGTTTGAGAGATTTTTAAATCCAGCAAGAAAGTCTATGCCAGATATTGACACCGATTTTTGTATTGATAGAAGAAATGAAGTTATTGATTATGTTACTAATCGTTATGGTGAGGACAAAGTTGCGCAAATAATTACCTTCAATAAAATGACCTCTAAGGCAGTTTTAAAAGATGTTGCAAGAGTTTTAGATATTCCATATGGAGAAGCGGATAAATTGGCTAAATTAATACCGGTTGTAAGAGGTAAACCTTATAAACTAAATGAAATGATTGATGAAAATACCCCTAGCCAAGAGTTTAGAGAAAAATATATTAATGATAATAGGGTGAAAAAATGGGTTAATTTGGCTTTGAGAATTGAAGGAACTAATAAAACATTTGGAGTTCATGCTGCTGGTGTTGTTATTGCATCAGATCCTCTTGACGAACTTGTACCTCTTCAAAGGAATAATGAAGGACAAATAATAACCCAATATTCTATGGATGATATTGAATCACTTGGATTATTGAAAATGGATTTCTTGGGTCTTAAGAATCTTACGATGATTGAAAAGACAGTTTCTCTTATTAATCAATCTACTGGAAAGAAACTAAATATTGATGAGTTACCTCAAAATGATTTTAAAACCTTTGAGCTTATTGGGAGAGGAGATCTTGAAGGTATTTTTCAACTTGAATCTTCAGGTATGAAACAGGTCGTTAAGGATTTCAAACCTAACTCTCTAGAAGATATTTCGTCCATACTGGCTCTTTATAGACCAGGCCCTCTTGATGCAGGCCTTATACCTAAATTTATAAATCGAAAAAATGGTAACGAAAAGGTTGATTTTCCTCATCCTTCTATTAAGTCAATTCTTACCGAAACATATGGAATAATGGTTTACCAAGAGCAAATCATGAAAATTGCTCAAGATCTAGCCGGT
>CACAST010000038.1 GCA_902535185.1 uncultured Prochlorococcus sp. | reverse complement strand
AGGAAAATCAGGCCCTTGAATAATTTTAGAAAGTTTTTTATCACTAATATCATTATTTTTTACTAAAGCGATTAAACCATCTACAATTTCTCCTAGGTTGTGAGGTGGTATGTTTGTTGCCATGCCGACAGCAATACCTGATGAGCCGTTTAACAATAAAAATGGAAGTTGAGCTGGAAGAACATCTGGTTCTTTTTGAGAACCGTCAAAGTTATTTGAAAAACTTACTGTTTCTGATCCAATTTCTTCAAGAAAACCTTTATGAGCAATCGGGGCTAATCTGGTTTCAGTATATCTCATTGCAGCTGGCGGATCATTATCTACGGATCCAAAGTTTCCATGGCCGTCAAGAGCAGGATATTTTGTAGAAAAATTTTGTACTAGCCTTACTAATGCATCATATACTGCTTGATCTCCATGAGGATGGTACTTTCCAAGTACATCTCCCACAACTCTCGCACACTTTCTAAATGGTTTATCAGGTGTTAATCCTAATTCATACATCGCAAAAAGTATTCTTCTTTGCACAGGCTTAAGCCCGTCTCTTGCATCGGGTAGAGCACGTCCAACTATTACGCTCATTGCATACTCCAAATAAGAACGTTGCATTTCTTCTTGAAGAGAGATGGAAGTGAAGTTTTTCTTATCCATTAGAACGTAAAATTGAAAAATTATTGATTAACTAAATTAAGACTAATAGGTAAAATAATATTTACCAGTATTGAAGATTAAGATGACTCAGTTATTTTAGATTTTGCCAGTATTACATCTTTTTTAAGATGTTCATTTTGCAAAAGAATTTCTGTAGAGGATTGTAATTTTTCTCCCCACAACTGTTCTTTTCTATAATCATAATTGACATATTTAGGATCTTTAGCCAAAGCTTTTTTTGCTAGCTTAATTGCTAATTTAGTATCATTAACCCTTATGCAAGAGGCCAATCCCAGTAGTGGCTCAGCATTTTCTTGAATTGAGATTGCACTTTCAAAAAGTTTGATTGATAGATTGATATTGTTTTTTTCAAAATAAGCTAAACCTTGATTATTGATTGCTTGCCAGAAATCAGGTTTGATTTTTATGGATTTATCAAACAATTTGATAGCTTCCAAGTAATTTTTTTCCATTAATAGAATATTTCCTAATTGAAAAATAGCTTTGTGGTTATTAGGTTCTATCTTTATTCCTTTTTCTAAAGCAATCTTTGCCTTTGTTTGTTGTGAAGTTTTTAAGTATATATTACTTTTAGTAAAATATATTTCGCTAATATTCGAGTTTAGCTGTTCTGCTTTATTTAGAGAATTTAATGCGTTTTTGTATTGTTCGCTAGCTATTTGTGCTTCAGCTAAAATCAACCAAAGTTTTTCATCTTTTGAATTTATTTTTATAGCTAATTTAGCTAAGTTAAGACTGTCTTCATATTGTCCAAAATAAAGAAGTTGATATGCATTTTTACCAATATATAAACTTTGCTTTTCTAAATTTTTAATTGTTGGGAAGAAATAATAAGGAACTATTGCTTGAACTTTTTCTATTTGTAAAAAGTAAAAACTGATCATAGAGATCGTGATTATTTTTTGCAAAAACTTTTTCATATTTTAGTTTCTTTATTTTTTAGATTTGCTTGTATGTTTCTTTTCCACATCCATGGTTTAATTCTTTTTAATGTGGTGCCTTGAAGATTTTCTTTCCAGGTTTTATCGTCCCAATTTAGACATTCAATATTAAGATTTTTAATCCATTCTTTTGGTGTAGTTTCATAATTATTGTTGAATGGCACTGATTTATTCCATGGACATACATCTTGACAAATATCACAACCCGCAACCCATCCATCTAAATTTTTTTCTATTTTATTTGGAATAGTTTTATCTCTATTCTCTATTGTGTGATACGCAATGCATAGATCTGATTGTATTACAAAGGGTTCAACTATTGCGTTTGTGGGACAATGTTCAATACATTTATCACATTTTCCACAAAGCGATTGATGAGGTTTATCTGGTATTAAATCTTTTGTGAGAATCATAAACCCCAAAGTAAACCAAGAACCATTGTTTTTTGCTTATTAAATTACTATTTTTACCTATCCAACCAATTCCTGCCTCCTCAGCCCATGCTTTTTCAAGAAGAGGAGAGGTATCAACACATATTTTCCATTTGCAATCAGGAATTTCTTGGTTGATCCATTTACCAATCTTCTTTAATTTATTATGAATCACTTTATGATAATCCTCTCCTTGGCCAAATTTAGCCACCTTAAGGAAATTATTATTGTTGTTTTGTGAATTAATGTAAGCAAATCCTACGCTTAAAACACTTTTTGCCTCTTCAAAAAGTGAGCCTATGTTTCTTCTTTTTTCTGCTTCCATCCATTTCATTCCTGCATGGTGATTATTTGATAACCATCTCTCTAATGCATTATTTCTTAATTTTATACGTGAACTACCTGGTATTGAAGCTATTCCAGCAATTGTAAACCCTTCAAAAATAGCTCTTTCTTTTAACTTTTTACTAATTTCTTTTTTGACTTGAATCCTATTAATCATTTCATAAATTTTTTATAGCATTTCTTTTAAAATTTATTTTGGAGAATAAACTTATAAATTAAAAGGATATATTTAAAAAAATATATCCTAACTCAGTAAAAACAGTTAAATTATTAGTAAAGTTAATATAGTAAGTAAATTTATTTTGGTTGAATCTAATCAAAATCAAGATTCCAATTTAGGATCTAGGCTTCAACAAGATCTAAAAAATGATCTTATAGCTGGATTGTTAGTTGTAATACCTTTGGCAACAACAATCTGGTTGTCATCATTAGTTAGTAAATTTGTTTTAACATTAGTTACTTCAGTTCCAAAGCAACTAAATCCTTTTATTACTTTAAATCCTTTATTACAAGATTTAATAAATCTTACTTTAGGTTTAACTGTCCCTTTACTTGCCATTTTGCTAATAGGCCTAATGGCCAGAAATTTTGTAGGAAGATGGTTATTAGAATTTGGGGAAGGCACTTTATCAAAAATTCCTGTTGCTGGAGCGGTTTATAAAACCCTTAAACAATTGCTAGAAACTTTTTTAAGCAATAAATCTAATAGATTTAGAAGAGTTGTTTTAGTTGAATATCCTCGTGAGGGACTATACAGTGTCGGCTTTGTAACTGGAGACGTAGGACCTTCTCTTCAGCCAGAATTGAAAGAAAAGTTACTTAGTGTTTTCATTCCTACAGCACCAAACCCAACTACTGGTTGGTATACACTAGTTCCTGAATCTTCTGTTAAGGATTTGGATATTTCTGTAGAAGATGCATTTAGAACAATAATTTCTGCTGGGATAGTTAATCCAGATGAGAAAAATAACACCACAAATCCAACATTTTCAAAATTGTTTTCTCAATTACGAGCTTCCACTAATACTTCTTCTTAATTGATGCATAATAGATCCCTTGCAAGAGAATTATCTTTAATTTCTCTTGGCCTTATAAGAGATAAAGGTGATTTTAAATTAAATAAATTTGAAATAGAAGAAATCTTTGAATCTGCTTTGGATTCTCTAATAAATCATTGCAGAGAGGAATTAGATAATTGCGAGTCAGAGTTAGAAAATGCTTCACAAAAAATATTAGATAGTGAATTGCAAGAAGGTGTTGATTCCTCTTATTCAAATGTTCGAGATGAGTTAAAAAAATCTCTGACAAAAATTGAAACCGTAATGAATACACTCTCTGTAACTCTAGACTTTCCAAAATTAATTGTTTCTAGCGGTCAAATAGATATTAGAGAGGATGTAAATCAAAGGATTTGTAATATAATTAACAACCTTAAAAGTATTGATTCAGATATCGATCAAGTAATGGATGGCTGGAGGTTAAAAAGATTACCAAGAATTGATAGGGATATTTTGCGTCTAGCTTACGTGGATATCAATTTTTTAAAGACTCCTATCGCTGTTGCTTGTGATGAGGCAGTTAATTTAGCTAATAAATATAGTGATTTGCAAGGAAGAAAATTTATTAATGGAGTTTTAAGGAGATTACAAACAATTTAATTGTCATAATTATTTGATATAAATAAATAGTATTTAGAAAAATTTTAATTACGAACTATAGATAATAATGACTAATACTGACTCTGATAATTCTCGTGAATGGGCTGCACAAGCTTATGCACTTTTAAAAAAACGACAGGAAGAGCAAAAGCAAGAATTAGAGAAACAGGAAGAGCAAAAGCAAGAATTAGAGAAACAGGAAGAGCAAAAGCAAGATTCAATTGATATTCCTAATAAAGAAAATATTAATGAACCAGAATTAGGAGAATTTGATGATAATTTTACTTGGTCGGCAATGGTATTAGCTGCTCAAGGGAAAAAAATAAATCAAATATCGATTGATGAAATTGATTGGTTAACTAAATTACGCAAAGGATTAGAAGAAACCCGAAAAGGATTTGTTACTGAATTATTGGATAAATTGGGAGATGATCCTCTTACTCCTGAATCTCTTGATGATTTAGAGACTCTATTAATAAGAGCTGATGTAGGGATTGATTCAACCGATAAAGTTATAAGTTCTCTTAGAACAAAATTAAACGAGGAAGTCGTGGGTGGAGAAGCAGGAATAAAATTTTTGAAGAAGGAATTAAAATTAATTATCGATAAACCAATAAAAAATTCGGGTTCTGATCTTTTAGTTCCCCAAAAGGGTAAATTAAATGTCTGGTTATTAGTTGGAGTTAATGGTGTTGGTAAAACTACTACATTAGGGAAGTTAGCATATTTGTCATCAAAAAGTAATTATAAAACTTTGATTGCTGCTGCTGATACTTTTAGAGCGGCCGCAGTAGAACAACTTAAAGTGTGGGGAGATAGAAGTAATGTTGACGTTATATCTAATCAATCAAAAAATGCTGATCCGGCTGCCGTAGTTTTTGATGCAATTAATTCTGCAAAAAAAAGAAATGTTGATTTATTACTTGTTGATACAGCAGGTAGATTGCAAACAAAAAATAATTTGATGGATGAATTAGCAAAAATAAAAAAAATTATTGATAAAAAGGTCCCAGATGCACTTGTTGAATCATTATTAGTTTTAGATGCAAGTC
>CACAST010000037.1 GCA_902535185.1 uncultured Prochlorococcus sp. | reverse complement strand
CACTGTAAATTTTTAGTAGTACTTAGTACGAGATCTTGGAATTCTTTACTGCGATGGCCTATTGGATGCTTACTTAATGCTTGTAAAACTTTCTCTGGAACTGGTGTAGGTCCAGGAATCATCAATGATAATTTTTGTTGTATGGCCACTTTTTGTTATATAGGTCATTCTTAGATTAGTTCTCATTATATATTTTTCAATTACTTGATTTGAAAAAAGGATTTTCTTTACCTTTATGGGTTGCCGGAGCTGCTAGGTCAGCATTAAAAAAACTAGTAGGTTTACCATTTGAAAATTATGAACTAATAAAAATTCCTAATGAAAATAAAGAAATAAAAATAGAGATTCATTCTGTTGGTTTACTGAAAGATGACTCGCATGCGTTAGGAATTACTTTTGCAAAATCAGGCTTAGATCTTGACATAACACAAAATTTAGAAATATGGGCAATAGCTTCTTTAGAAAAAATTTCTTTTAATAAGCCTGTTCCAACAATTCCAATAAATATCATTGCAGGATCTGGTGTAGGTATAAAAGAAGATACATCAGAAATATGTATTTCTAATTTTGCGAAAGAAGTATTACATCAAAATTTATTAGATAGTATTCCTGAGGGCTTTAATTTGAAATTAGAAATTATTTTTCCAAAGGGGGCTTTTTTAGCAGAAAGAACTAGTAATAAGTCATTTGGTATTGTTGATGGACTATCTATCATTGGTACTTCGGCTGAGACTTATTCGAGTGCTTCTCCTGACCAATTAGAAAAGGCTAAAATTAATCTGGCAAAGTTAATTAAAAATGATTTTAAAGGGGAAGTTGTTTTTGTTATTGGTGAAAATGGGTTAAATTTGGCAAAAACTTATAATGTTAATTTACCAATTATTAAAGTTGGAAATTGGATAGGTCCTTTACTAGTTGAAGCTGCAATAAAAAAAGTTAAAACTGTAATTCTTTTTGGTTATCATGGAAAATTAATAAAATTAGCAGGTGGTATTTTTCATACACATAATCATTTAGCTGATGCAAGAATTGAGATTCTTGTTTATTTAGCCGTTCAAGAAAAAGTACCACCTGAAAAATTATTCGAATTATCTCAGTTAAATAATCTAGAGGATGCATTACTACTTCTTGAAAGATTTAATCAATCTTTAGCTTATAAATTATTCCAGAGTTTATCCAATATGATTGAAAAGCGTTCTTTTACTTATGTAAATAGGTATGTAAAAACTGATATGGAAATTGCATCCATTATTTTTGATAGAAAAAGGAAAATTAGATGGGCTGGAATTAACGGTAATAAGTATATTTCTTATTTCCAATAGGATTAATTTATGATCAATATGCTTTTGTAAATAAATTGAGCTAACTTTTATACATGAGTCAAACATCTATCAAAAAAGAACGAGATCCCTCAATATTAATTTTAGATTTCGGATCTCAATATTCTGAATTGATTGCAAGACGAATTAGAGAAACTAATGTTTTTTCTCTAGTAGTAAGTAATTGTATTTCAATTGAAGACATCAATGATATTAATCCTAAAGGGATCATTTTAAGTGGAGGCCCAAATTCTGTATATAAACAAAATGCTCCGAAATGTGATAGAAAAATTTTTAATTTAGGAATTCCTATTCTTGGCATATGCTATGGAATGCAATTAATGGTCAAAGAACT
The DNA here is from genome assembly GCA_902535185.1 of uncultured Prochlorococcus sp. Classification (GTDB taxonomy): domain Bacteria; phylum Cyanobacteriota; class Cyanobacteriia; order PCC-6307; family Cyanobiaceae; genus Prochlorococcus_A. The sequence continues at coordinate 3,451 of CACAST010000037.1, read as the reverse complement.
TGGAGGGTCAGTTATTTCAGCAACCAAAAAAGCTGAATATGGAAGAGCGCCAATAAATATAGACCAAGAATCTGACCTCCTTTCTGATGTAGAAGATCAATCCATAATGTGGATGAGTCATGGCGATTCAATTAATTGTTTGCCTGATGGATTTAATAAAATTGCACATACTGAGAACACACTACATGCAGCAATTGCAAATGATGTAAAGAAATTATTTGGCGTACAATTTCATCCTGAAGTGATACATTCAGAGTTTGGGATGAATATAATTAAAAATTTTGTTTATAAAATTTCTTGTTGTGAGGCTGATTGGACAACCGAAACCTATATAGAGGAAGCTATTCCAAGGATAAGAGAGCAAGTTGGCAATAAAAAGGTTTTGCTCGCCTTGTCAGGAGGAGTTGATTCCTCAACTCTTGCTTTTCTTCTTAATAAAGCAATTGGCAATCAGCTTACATGCATGTTTATTGATCAAGGTTTCATGAGAAAAGGTGAACCAGAATTTTTAATGAATTTTTTTGATAAGAAATTTCATATTAAAGTTCAATACATTAATGCAAGGGAAAGGTTTATTGCCAAATTAAAAGGGATTACTGATCCAGAACAAAAAAGGAAAATTATTGGTGAAGAATTTATTAGAGTATTTGAAGAAGAAAGCAATAGATTGGGACCTTTTCAGTATTTGGCTCAAGGTACTCTTTATCCTGATGTTATTGAAAGTGCTGGTACTAATGTTGATCCTAAGACTGGTGAAAGAATAGCTGTAAAAATAAAGAGTCACCATAACGTGGGTGGATTGCCAAAAGATTTACAATTTAAATTAGTTGAGCCATTAAGAAGACTTTTTAAGGATGAAGTCAGAAAAGTCGGCGCTGCCTTAGGCTTGCCTGACGAAATTATAAAAAGGCATCCATTCCCAGGCCCGGGATTAGCTATAAGAATTTTGGGAGAGGTGAACAATGAAAAACTTGATTGTTTAAGAGATGCAGACTGGATAGTAAGAGACGAAATTAAAAAAGCTGGTCTTTACAACGATATTTGGCAAGCTTTTGCAGTATTGCTACCAGTGAAAACTGTAGGAGTTATGGGGGATAAAAGGACTTATGCATGGCCAATAGTTTTACGTTGCGTATCTAGCGAAGATGGCATGACAGCCGATTGGTCAAAAATTCCTTTTGAGATTTTAGAGAGGATTGCAAATAGAATCGTCAATGAAGTAATTTCAGTAAATAGAGTTGTTTATGATATTACTAGCAAACCTCCTGGGACTATTGAGTGGGAGTAAAAAATCTTTATCAACCTAGTTATAGACTGAAAAAAATGGTTTCACGTAAGTTTCACGTGGAATATTAGTAACCTATTTGCAACGCTTTTTAATGGGTAGGTTTCACGTCAAGGTAAAAGTCTATCTCAGTAGAGAAATCTCATGAAAATAATTTTCTCTAAGGTGAATAATGTTCCAAGCTAAATTAATAATTTCTTGTATTACATCTATACAGAAACTGCTAATGATTAGAATTTTTCTGAAATTTTTCTTTGAAATTACTTGTCTTTCTTGATTTTTGTTTATAAAAATGTAGTTATCGGCACAAATTTTAGAACTTTAATATTTTGGGATCAAATACATTAAAAACCTTACATAAGGAAAAATCATATTCTTTTTCAAGAATAGGACCTGATATTTATGGCTCCACTCATCCTCAGAATTTATTATCTGAAATAAAGGAAAGAGCGGAATTTCTATATGAGTTATTGGACAGGCATGTAATTTCCATAGACCCCTTCAGTAAAGATTGTCTTCTACAACTTTTCAGGCTGGCGGCAAAATTTGAAAGTAATCCAAACAGATATATTTCTCATAACAGTCCCCTCAAAGGAAAGATACTTATAAATGCCTTCTATGAACCAAGCACCAGAACAAGGCTATCGTTTGACAGCGCATGGCACAGGCTGGGTGGGGATTCAATAAATATCACCGATAAAAGTTCCACTGGAATTGCCAAGGGAGAGACCCATCTGGATATTGCTCATATGTTTAATAATTACGGTGACTGCGTTGTCCTCAGAGAAAGTGACAATGAGGCGATCTTTGAAATGACAAAATCATTGAGAATTCCAATAATCAATGCCGGTAACGGAATCGATGAACATCCCACTCAAGCTATGTCTGATCTTTATACGATTTTTAAATGGAGACCGCATCTGGTTAACAAATCAATTAATAATAGTGAAAAAATAACTATTGGTATCATCGGAGTTCCATCACGAATGAGAACAGTCAGATCTCTTCTGAAATTATTCTGCAAGTTTCCATATTTCATAAAAAAAATTATTGTCATTTACGATGACAAATCCATTGATCAGAACGATCTATTTGATGAAGGCCAGCTGGAACAACTTATTGAATCTGATCTAAAGATTGAGCTGGAGACGGATATGCAAAAAGTATTGCCTTCCCTGGACGTTACCTATATAAATGCAATTGCATGGGTTGGAGAAAATTATGAGGTTCATGGAAGTTCATTTAAATTGCATAGTGAGTTGCCATTTAAAAAAGATTCCATAATATTGCATCCACTCGCTCGTGGACCTGAATTGTCAACATCACTGGATCAGACCTCAAAAAATTGGTATTTTGCTCAGTCAAGAGGAGCGGTATTTGTAAGAATGGCATTACTTACCTGTCTGATGGATAGAACAACAAGAGTGATGGATGTCGTTTAACTAGATGTGTGGAATAGGCGGGGTTTTTAATAAATCAAAAGATCAATCTGTTGAGCCTCAGATTCTTGTAAATATGGCGGCTATTCAAAGCCATCGTGGACCGGACGGTTTTGGATATAAATTATCAGATGATGCTTCTGTAGGATTTTGTCATGCGAGATTATCAATAATAGATTTAAATGAAAATCGAGCCAGACAACCTTTTGTCGGAGGTGCCGAAAATCATATTCTGATGGCGCATAATGGTGAATTTTATGACTTTCAGAGAATCAGGGCTGATCTTGTTGCACAGGGCGTAAGCTTTTCTTCAAAAAGTGATTCAGAAATATTACTTAGGCTTTATGAGAAATATGGCATTGATGAATCATTATCCTATTTGCGAGGAGAATTTGCCTTTTCATTGTTTGATGCAGAACAGGATTGTCTTTATCTTGTAAGAGATCGTTTTGGGATTAAACCTCAATACTGGATTGAGACCGATGATTCCTTAATATTTGGCTCTGAATTAAAAGTATTATTCGCTCATCCATCAGTTGAAAGAAAATTTACGGGTGAAGGACTGGTTCATCAATTGATGCAGGTAATGGTACCTGGCTCTACAGCATTCGCCGGTGTTAAACAAGTCAAACCCGGATATATCCTTAAGGTCAAAAGAGTAAATAATAAATTTCAGATAACAGAGGAAAAATTCTGGGATATAAATTTCCCTAAGAAAAACACTTAT
>CACAST010000036.1 GCA_902535185.1 uncultured Prochlorococcus sp. | reverse complement strand
GAAGTAAATCTTTTGAAAACTTTAAAATTCTTAAATTCTTTTTAACTTTTAAAATTTCTAAAGCTTCCTCATCAAAAGATGGAGCGACTACACACTCTAAGAAAATACCTTTGAGGTGAATTGCAGTCTCACTATCAACATTTGAATTAAAAGCAACTATTCCTCCAAATGCACTAACTGAGTCGCATTCCAAAGCATTTAAAAATGCTTGAGAAGCTGAATTACTTATAGAGGCACCACAAGGATTATTGTGTTTTAGAATAATCGAGGCGAATGTGTCTGTTGTAAGTTCATCTTTTTCTGTGTAGCCAAATTCTAAAACTGTTGAAAGTGCCGACTCTAGATCCAATAGATTGTTATAACTTAAGTCTTTACCTTGTAATTGTTCTGCTGAATTCCATCCAATGTTACTTAAACCGTACCAAAAAGCTTTTTGATGAGGATTCTCCCCATATCTTAAGGTTTTGATTAGTGGATAAGATTCAATATATTTGGAAGATTGTAAACCTCTTTCTTTTCTTATCCAATTAGATATTGCAGTGTCATAGTCTGCTGTATGTTGAAAAGCTTCAAGAGCTAATTTTGCTTTGTATGAGTTTTTTAATTCACCTTTTTTAATTTCTTCAAGAAAATTTTGATACTGAATAGGATCCACTAAAACGGACACGTCTTTATGATTTTTAGCTGCTGAACGAATCATCGATGGCCCTCCGATATCGATATTTTCAATGGCATCTTCCCATTTAGCCCCCTGATCAATAGTTTTTTTAAAAGGATATAAATTAACAACTACTAAGTCAATTAACTCAAGATTGTTAGCTTCTATGTCTTTTTTATGTTCCTCGTCAGTTCTTTTAGCTAATATTCCTCCGTGTATTTTTGGATGTAAAGTTTTAACTCTTCCTCCAAGAATTTCTGGAGAATTAGTAAAATCTGCAACTTTAATAACTGGAATTTTTGCCTCTAAAAGATGTTTGGCAGTTCCTCCACTTGATAGAATTTTATAATTAAATTGCTCTACCAATTCTTTACAAAATGGGATTATATTTTTTTTATCAGAGACACTTACTAAAGCTAATGGTGACATTATGGGAAAGTTTACTTACTTAAGAATATAAACATGAAATATGCTATCAATCATGAATTTGTCTCGATTAGCTCTCAAACTGCAACTCATAGAATTATTTTGATGCATGGTTGGGGAGCTGATTCAGATGACCTTTTAACATTTGGGAAGGAGATGACTGAAAAAATAAATCTTGATTTTGAAGTAATTTCATTGAGGGCTCCTGGATTACATCCAAGTGGTCAGGGAAGACAGTGGTATGGATTATACCCACACGATTGGAATGGAGCTGAAGTTGAAGTAAATAAACTTTTAGTTACATTAAAAAAATTTGATGCTGATCAGATTCCACTTAGAAAAACAATATTGTTGGGGTTCTCTCAGGGGGCAGCAATGGCAATTGATGCAGGATTTAAATTAAATTTTGGATTAATTGTTGCTTGTAGTGGTTATCCTCATCCCAACTGGGACCCGGGAGAAAACTGCTCACCACTCATTATTAGTCATGGTTTATTTGATGACGTCGTGCCTATAGATGCTTCTAGAACTATTTATGAAAAGGTAAAGAGTAAGTCTTCAAAATTTTGTGAATTATTAGAATTCGATGGATTTCATCAAATTGATTCAAATTTAATTAATTTTATAAATTCAAATATAAGCAATATTTTTTAAACAAAAGCATATTCGTATTCTTCAATCTCTTCCCAATCATCAGCAGTAAGTTCTAGACCCTCAAATATTTTTTCTTCACCTATTCCCTCAACTACAACTTTTAGTGATGGAAAAAGAAAATGATTTTCTTCAGCATATTGGGCGCTAAATAAACCTTTTTCACCCCAAAAAAACCTATCGGTGGTATGTTCATTTCTTCTGACATTGAAAACTGAAGGCGCGGTGAGACCATTTTCAGCTATAAATCTTCTTGCTGCTGTAACTGGTTTATGTTTTCCAGTTTCGATATGATAAATAGGAACATGTGCCATTACTCTTTGGCCAGCCAATCTTCTTCTGCTGATTCTTTTTCTTTTTTTTGACATTGATTGGTACTCCTGAAATTATTAATGAGATTAGTCTTATTAACTTTACTAATCTTATATATGTGATTGAAATTCACTTCAAATTACATAGAGGACCCATCAACCCCTGATGTAGCTTAAAATATGATTAAATATTCATATTTAGGGCTGGCTAAAGTCAGACCTCTTTATATATCTTAATACTTTTTTCATATTTTACAAGTCCTTTTTCAAGTTTTTTTTAAAAAAAATTCTCAAAATTTCATTAATTATGAATCTTTCAAAAAAATTTGAAGAACTTATTGTAAAACAGCTAGAGAGTTTTGGTTGCTCGATGGGGGTGACTAATTTAGTTATGTATCTTGCATCAGCTAAGCAAGGAACTAAAGCATCTTTTGAAATGATTGGTCAATGGCCACAAATTGATAAGCTACTTACATCAATTGAAGATGATCCTTCACTAAAAGTCTCATCGCCTAATAGAAGATGGTACCCGCTTCAAGAAAACGATATTCTACTTGGTGTCCTTAGAGTAGAAACTGATTTAAAAGGGGGTAATTGGCCAGTATCTCTTGATTCTAGATTAAAAGCGCTTTCAATATCTTTAGCTAAGTGTGTCTCTATCGAATTAGAACGTCAAAATAAAAATGAAGAAATCAATTATCTAAAAAATCAGGTGAATGTCATCATCCATCAATTAAGGAATCCATTGGCTGCTATCAGGACATATGCAAAATTACTAATAAAAAGACTTGGTTCAGATAATAACTCTATTGAAATAGTCGAACGCATGATAATAGAGCAAAAACAAATTAATCAATATATGGATTCTTTTGCGCAATTAAATTCACCTATTCAGCTGCCTCTAGAAATTGGAGAGGAAAGATTATTATTACCCCCAAATTTAGATAATAAAAAGTTAATAACTGTTCAGAGTTTATTGAGGCCAATATTAGAAAGGGGTAAAGCTAATGCGGTCTTAGAGAATAGAGATTGGACTGAACCTTCTAGTTGGCCAGATTGGACTATATCGCCATTAAAGGCAAAATATGCTGTAATTGCCGAAATTGTGGCCAATTTATTAGAAAATGCTTTTAAATATGCCCAAAAAGATTCTGAAATTGGACTCGAAATTACGAATAATGGAATTTGTATATTTGATGATGGTAAAAAAATAACCAAAAATGAAAACGAGAAAATTTTTGAAAAAGGTTTTAGAGGATCTGCCGCTAAGAAGAAGGACGGCACTGGTGTGGGACTTTTTTTGGCGAGAAAATTAGCAAAACAAATTGGAGGGGATTTAAGATTGCTGGAAAATGATTCAATTAAAAATACTGATAAATTAAAAAATCTTAGGAAGAAAAATATTTTCTATTTAGAACTACCTATAAAAGAACTGCATGTATGAACAACATTGCAGTTTCAACTAGTACAATACTTGCACCGCAGGCATCTCCATTGAAGCCTCCAATTTTATTACCCAGTATGTTTGGGATAGAATAGCTTATAAAAATACCAATCAAAATAAGAATTAAAAATTTAATTAATAATGCCTGGGATGTAATTGAAACTAATTGGTATGCAATGAAAATTAAAAGAAAAAAAATGGAGATCAAAGATTCTTTCTTAAATCCATTCCAAAACTTTTTGTGACTAATAGATTTTTTCTTGTAACTCATATATTTAAATTTTTCTATAAAAAATAAATTTGAAAATCTTCCCCAAAATAAGCATGTAGGTAAAACAAAAATTATTAGGCTTTGAATTTTCAGTATGCAAGCAATTTGAATTAAAGTGATAAAAACTAAAGCTTGAACGCCAAAGGATCCAACTTTACTGTCTTTCATGGCTTTTAAACGTTTCTTTTTACCTGCAAAAATACCATCGAAAGTATCCATTAAACCATCAATGTGTAGACCACCAGTAATTAAATATCCTGAAGCCAAACAAATTAATGCAGATGCATAAATTGACCAAGAGTTTGTTCTAAAAAAAAGAAAAATATAACTTTGTATTGTTCCAATAAAAAATCCTAAAGGCGGTGCAAATTGTGCAATATTTTTAAATTCAGGATTAATGAAAGGTATCTTTGGAAATGTCGTATAGAAAATCCAAGATCCTGCCAAATTTTTTATTAAATATTTTTTGATGAGATAAAAATAGATTCAATATTAAATAATAGGGTAGATTAATGAAAAAGGATCAAAAAATTTTATAAATTATCGTGTTTGAATTTGAAATTACATCGAATTGCAGTAATACATCAGCAAGGACTGGTATATTTCATACACCAAATGGTCAAGTAAACACACCAAAATTTATGCCTGTTGGTACATTGGCAACGGTTAAAGGAATTTCATCTAAGCAGTTAACCTCTACAGGTTCAGAAATGATTCTCTCAAATACCTTTCATCTTCATTTACAACCTGGAGAAAAACTAGTTAAAGAATCTGGCGGAATACATAAGTTCATGAATTGGCCTAAGCCTATTCTTACTGATTCAGGAGGATATCAAGTTTTTAGTTTGGCCAAATTAAATAATATTTCTGATAAAGGAGTGGAATTTAAAAATCCAAGGGATGGTAGTCATGTATTTTTATCACCTGAAAAAGTAATACAGATTCAAATGGATCTTGGATCGGATGTTGCAATGGCTTTTGATCATTGTCCTCCTCATACAGCTAATGAAAATGATATTGAGGAATCTTTACAAAGAACTCATTCATGGTTGCAAAAATGTGTTGAGACTCATCAGAAATCCAATCAAGCATTATTTGGCATAGTTCAAGGTGGAAAGTATCCAAGATTGAGAGAATATAGCGCAAAATATACAAGTTCTTTTGATCTGCCTGGAATTGCAGTCGGAGGTGTAAGTGTTGGCGAGGCAGTAGAAGAAATACATAGTGTTATTAATTACGTCCCGAAATTCTTACCAATAAATAAACCAAGATATTTAATGGGAATTGGTTCTTTAAAAGAAATTTCTTTAGCTGTTGCTAATGGATTCGATATATTTGACTGTGTTTTGCCTACAAGATTAGGAAGACATGGGACTGCATTTTTTAATGATGAAAGATTGAATTTGCGAAATGCTCGATTTAAAAATGACTTTTCTCCGATTGATAAAACTTGTAAATGCGAAACCTGTAAATCCTATTCTCGAGCATATTTGCATCATCTAATTAGAAATGACGAAATATTAGGTCTAACTCTCATAAGTTTGCATAATATTTCTCACTTAATAAGATTTACCAATGCAATTTCTAATGC
>CACAST010000035.1 GCA_902535185.1 uncultured Prochlorococcus sp. | reverse complement strand
AAAATCAATCTTAATAATAGATTTTTGTTAAACGATAAAAGATTAAATTCATACTCTAAAAATGTAGGGAAATTATCAAATGATATTAATAAAAATATAAAAAATAATGAAAAAGTATGGATACTATCAGCACAACCATTGAGAACAAGGACTTTACTTTTTGAGCACGAATGTAACGCAAACTTCTTAAACAATCCTAATGATATTGATGAGGCATATAAGTCAATTAATAATTCAACTCCTCTAATTTTGAAAAATAAGAACAATTACGAAATCGAGGGGTTTTATCTTCCGATATGGAAAGTTGTCCTGATAACAGATAAAGAATTATTTTCACAACAATCTCTTTTTAATAATGTATTCATAAGAAGAAAAAAAAGAAGTGTCAATTCAAATATAAATGTAAATAAGATTAGTCCCGGTGACTTTATAGTTCATAAAAATCATGGAATAGGAAAATTTTTAAAAATAGAAAAAATAAATATAACTGGGGATTCAAGAGATTATCTAGTCATTCAGTACCAAGACGGGAAGATAAGTGTTGCCGCTGATCAACTTGGTAGTGTTAACAGATATAGATCAAGCGGAAAAATAAAACCGAAAATAAATAAATTAGGAGGGACAGAATGGGAAAAAATAAAAGAAAAAAATAAGAAACAAATCAAAAAAGTTGCTGTCGATATTTTAAAACTTTATGCAAAGAGAGAAAAATTAATAGGTTACATTTATCCAGAAGATGGTCCTTGGCAAAATGAATTAGAGGAGTCATTCCCTTATCAACCAACACCTGACCAAATTACTGCTGTAGAAGAAATAAAATCTGATATGGAAAGCGATAAGCCAATGGACAGGCTAGTTTGTGGAGATGTAGGATTTGGTAAAACAGAAGTAGCTGTTCGGGCTATTTTTAAGGCTATTACATCAGGCAAACAGGTTATATTACTAGCCCCCACAACAATCCTAGCTCAGCAACATTGGAGAACAATAAGTAATCGATTTTCACCTTACCCAATAAAAGTATCATTACTCAATAGATTCAAAACCGTTAATGAAAGAAAGGAAATATATGCAGGTATGAAAAATAACAAAATTGATTTAGTCATTGCAACGCACCAAATTTTAGGAAAAGAAATAGAAATTAAAAACCTAGGACTACTAGTTATTGATGAAGAACAAAGATTTGGAGTAAGGCAAAAGGAGAAAATAAAAAAAATCAAAACCAACATAGACGTTTTAACTCTCTCGGCAACTCCAATTCCAAGAACTCTTTATATGAGCTTATCTGGACTAAGACAAATGAGCTTACTAAATACTCCTCCACCATCAAGAAGATCAATAAAAACATATTTATCTGAAATAGATATGGATGTTATAAGAACTGCAATTAATCAAGAACTTGATAGGGGAGGTCAAATTTTTTATGTTCTTCCAAGAATTTCTGATATAGATCAAGCTGTAAACAAATTAAAAAATATGTTTCCAAACTTAAAATTTATTGTTGCTCATGGGCAAATGAACGAAACAGAGCTTGAAAATGCAATGATTGCTTTTAACAATGGAGAAGTAGATCTAATGATATGCACAACGATAATAGAAAGTGGATTAGACATCCCTAAAGTAAATACAATCATTATTGAAGATTCTCACAAATTTGGCCTTTCACAACTTTATCAACTTAGAGGAAGAGTTGGTAGAAGCGGTGTACAAGCACATGCCTGGTTATTTTATCCAAATATAAATAAAATAAATGACGCTGCTAAACAAAGATTGAAAGCGATAAAAGACTTTTCAGAACTAGGTAGTGGATACCAACTCGCAATGAAAGATATGGAAATAAGAGGTGTTGGTAGTTTACTAGGAGAAGAACAAAGTGGAAAGGTTAATGCTATTGGATATGATTTATATATAGAAATGCTCAAAGAGGCTGTTTCAGAAATTAGCGGGCAAGAAATACCTGAAGTTAACGACACTCAAATTGATCTGCCAATAAATGCATTTATACCTGCAACATGGATATTAAACAGAGAAGAGAAGCTTGAGGCTTATAAATCTGCTACTGAATGTTCAAATAATAATGAATTAACTGAATTAGCTTCAGACTGGGTAAATAGATATGGAAACTTACCCAAACCTGTTGAGTCCTTAATCATGATAATGAGACTAAAATTACTAGCCAAAAAATGTGGTTTTAAAAAGATCAAGCTCAAAAAGCCAAACATCTTGATAGAAACAAAATTAAAAAATTCTACTTTTAAAATACTTAAAAATTCTTTGGCAAGTAGTGTTCAAAATAAATTTAATTTTAATGAAGGGGAACAATTATCAATAATTACTATAAGGGGTTTAGGCGCAACTGAAATACAAAATCAAATTGATCAACTTATATTGTGGTTCGGGTCTTTTGAAAGAGAAATAAAGAATTTCGATAAAGAACTTATTAAAAGAGAATAAATTATTAAATAATTTATTTAAAATCCGCGAAACAGTTTGATTTCGGTTAGGTTTATAAAAATTTATTTATTTTATGGGTGAATATATAGACGTCGGAATACAAACTTCGATTTTACCCCTATCAATTATTCTTTCATCAATTGTACTAGGCATATTTGCATTATTTGGAGAAGAAACAGAAAATGATGATGACGATTCTGATTCAGGTAGCGGTGGCCTTATGCAACCTATTTAAAACTACTTATAAGCAATTTTTTTTGACTTCCTTTTAGAGACTTTAAATAACCTATTAAAAGAACCTATCATTAAAATAAGAGCAGTAAAAGAAGATACAATAATAAAAATCACCAAAAATATTTCATAGAGATATGAAAAGAGGTCAACTAATAATAAAAAAGATTTATTAAATGTCGAAGGTAGATTTTGTAACAACGAATTTTTATTAGGAATTAAATAATTGATATAAACTAATAAAACACTCAAGATAAATAAAAAGAAAGCTTCAGTAAATAGTCGTTTTTTAGATTTTCTTCTTAACTTTAATTTATTTTTAAAAATATATTTTTCAGTTTTAATATTCAAATTTGGAATGTTTAGATCTGCCATAAATCAAAGCTCAAAGAATGAATTTGAATAACTCTGAAAAGAAATTAACCCATAGTATCGTGTTTGTATTTAAGATGCTAATTGCTCTTTATTAAGGATTTTTTAGTTCTTTTTTTTCTATATTTTCAATAGGACTATTAAAATAAATAAAAGAAGAAGATATTAGAATTAAAGAGCAAATTGCAATAAACGGTGGAATGAAGAAATTAAAAAATTTAATTTTTTTATTTAACCCAAATCTTAATTTTTTAGTAACTTTAGTATGTATATCAGTTTTTTTTATTCTTACTTTTGGCGATTCATTTAACTGATCAAAACAATTTATAGTATCTGAAAGCAATGAATTACCAATTTTTAAAACTAAAGGGTTTACATTAGGTTTTGAGCTCTTGAGAACAATATTATGAATGTGGAGATTTTCGGCTTTAATATCAATTAATTTAGACTCATATATTGGGATTTCGTTTTTGATTAAAAGATTTGAATAAATATAAAAAGCATCCATAATAGGTCCTAAATGTTCAATTTTTCCCTCAATAAGTGGTTTATCAACTATGGTTAATTTCCATTGAGAAATTATAGATATTTGATCCTTATTTTCATTATTGGAATAATCTGGCAATCCAATTATTTCGAGACTTACTGAAGATTGATGAAATGAAAATTTATTTTGCATCATATTAAAAATCGTATAAAAAATTCTTCAACTTTTGATAACCCTGATTTGAAATACAAAAAGATAAAATAAGCAAAGATTTTATTATAATTTCACCATTTTCAGCATGATTTAAAAGCTTTTTCACTCTCATACTATCTACATTAAATCTCTCTTTAATTAACTCAATAAATCTCTTATTAAAATCATTCCAAATAATTGAATTCTCTTTAATATCTTCTTTAGATTTCAGTATCTCTCTGATATAAGGATATAAATACTTAGACATCTCAACTGTAATTTTAATTAAGGCATCGAATTCGTTTACTTTAATATTATTGTTAACATAAGATTTTCTCAATGGATTATTATTCCTTAATTTCCAAATAGTAATTTTATTTGGCAGAACATCATTTAAATCAAGTCTATTTGATAAAGCGTAAAGGGATTGAATACCATTTAAATCAATAGTTTCTAGTATTAATAATAATAAATCAAGTTTCTCTATAGATTGTCTTGATACCTGATTTCCCTTAGTTAAATCTGTAATTGTTCTCGATTAAGATATAAGGGAATTATAACAGAATTATTAATCCATTTTTTGAAATAAAAATGAATATAACTTATCTAGTTCTTCAATAGTTAGCATTCCATAACTCCATAATAATATTGGTAATGGAGTGTTATTTTTTATAGATAATTTTATACCAAGTTCAATAGTTGATTCATCTAAACCTAATACATTAAATAAATAAATTATCATTTCTCTAGATACATAATTATTCATTAATTCTATTTAATACTTAAGTAAATTAGCGATTTAGTCATTTGATTTAGAACTAATTTTCTTGTAAAAAGAAATTTATTTAAAAGTAAAAATGATAATTTCCTTATTGGAAATAAAAAAACGTTTCTATTAGCAAAAACTGATATCAATGAGTCAGTTATAAAAATAGTGACGATAACATCTAAAATTCTGCTTGAAAAATACTTAAATTTAAATAATAACAATTGCAAATTAGTAATAGCAGTATTTTTATTAAAAAGATCATAAATAGTATTAACATCTCTCCAACAAGTATTAAGGCCCTGACCACCAACAGGATGAAATGTATGAAATGCATCTCCTACAAAAATTAATTTTTTAAAATTTAAAACTGGTATATTTAAGGATAATGAAACAGGAAAAATATTAAATTCACCAATTATTTGGTCCAACTTAAATTCATCAGGCAAGATTGTTGATAAATTATCCATTAAAAAATTCTTGTCAGAATTCAACCTTTCAATTGTCTTTGATGTACTTGAAGTCCAAATTACTTGATATAAGTTTTTTTCTAAAGGTAATAATGCAAGTGGGCCTTCTTTTCTAAAAATTTCATAAGCTCTTTTTTCACAATGACCTCTAATAGAAACTTTAAAAGTTAAACAAGATTGACTATAAGATTTTTTTATATCTACAAAATCTATGAATTTTTTATCAAGTGAGTTTGCTCCTGTTGAAAAGAATTGATAATCAAATAATATTTTTTTACGTAACAATCTCTGTGGTGTCATAAAAAAAATATTTTCACAATTGTCAATCTCTTGAAAAAATACGTTCATGATATCTGAATGTTTAACTACCCAGCCAATATTTTCGGCAGAACTTATATCATCATCTAAGTCAGAAGTTGATAAATTGGTGAAAGCAGAAGTTACGCTATCTGAAATTGAAAGGGTATCAAAGCCAAATAAAAATGGTTCTAATTTTTCCCAAAGTCTGAATTTAGATAAGATTTTTCTTGTTGAGTGAGTAATTGCATAAGTTTTATCTTTATCAATTAATCTATCTTTTGTTAATAAATCAGTTAGAAAAATATTGCAATCAAATTTTGAAAGTGCAATTGAAAGTAATAAACCTGTGGGACCTGATCCAATAATTTTAAAATTGAATTTATTTTTCATTGCATTATATAAGAATCAACTATCTATTCAGATAAATATAGCAAATTTCCTCGAATGCAGGTCTTAATAAAAAGGGGTACTCACCAACCCATAAGTTAATTTCAGGAAGCCAAGCATCTGTCAAATAAAAATCTCTGTCAAAATTACGGTTATCAGATGTTATTAAACATCTAATACTCGAACCTACCCTAATTTGACTGTGCTTATTTTCCATAGGAAAACTTAATTTTTCCAAATAACCATCTTCATCTTCTAATTCAAGTACTAACCAAGTCCTTTTGTTTTCGATAACTTCTAATCGACCTTGCCTATTAGATTGTTCTCTTGAACTTTCAATCTTTTCTGTTTTATAGATATCTGATAC
>CACAST010000034.1:0-5000 GCA_902535185.1 uncultured Prochlorococcus sp. | reverse complement strand
CAATGCTACGGACAAAGGGCAGCAAACTCGCGAGAGCTAGCAAATCCCATAAACCGTGGCTCAGTTCAGATCGTAGGCTGCAACTCGCCTACGTGAAGTAGGAATCGCTAGTAATCGCAGGTCAGCATACTGCGGTGAATACGTTCCCGGGCCTTGTACACACCGCCCGTCACACCATGGAAGTTGGCCATGCCCGAAGTCGTTACTCCAACCCTTGTGGAGGAGGACGCCGAAGGTGGGGCTAATGACTGGGGTGAAGTCGTAACAAGGTAGCCGTACCGGAAGGTGCGGCTGGATCACCTCCTAACAGGGAGACAACAAAATGTTTAATATTATTATTTTGTCACCTTAGGTCGATCGGTATCTCACATTTTTAATTTATTAAGAATTTCTTTTCCTAAGTTTTTCTAGGTCACACCCATTATTTTTTCCTGGGCCATTAGCTCAGGTGGTTAGAGCGCACCCCTGATAAGGGTGAGGTCCCTGGTTCAAGTCCAGGATGGCCCATATCTCTATGTTGGGGGTATAGCTCAGTTGGTAGAGCGCCTGCTTTGCAAGCAGGATGTCAGCGGTTCGAGTCCGCTTACCTCCACTGATTACCACCTCTTCCATAACCGGTAGAAAGGAAATGTTTTGAGGTGTGATCAAATTCTGAAAGAATCTAGCTTCCTAATGAAATCATTAAGATGCTGGATTCATTGAATTAATTTCATTGTTTTCAGAGAACCTTGACAACTGCATAGATTATTTTTAAAGACAATAAGCATCTTTAATGATGCAGATTTATTATTTGTGCGAATGCATTAATAACAATTCTATTAAGCTGATGCTTCAATTTTTGAAGTTATTGGTCAAGCTACAAAGGGCTCACGGAGGATACCTAGGCACACAGAGGCGATGAAGGACGTGGTTACCTGCGATAAGTCTCGGGGAGTTGGAAGCACACTTTGATCCGGGAATTTCCGAATGGGGCAACCCCATGTACGGCCAACTGAATATATAGGTTGGTGCGAGCTAACCCAGCGAACTGAAACATCTTAGTAGCTGGAGGAAGAGAAAGTAAATAACGACTCCCTCAGTAGCGGCGAGCGAACGGGGAACAGCCCAAACCGATAGTCTTGACTATCGGGGTTGTGGGACAGCAATATGGATCAACAAGTCTAGAAGAAACGTTTGAATGGCGTGCCACAGAGGGTGAAAGCCCCGTAATCGAAAGATAAGTTGACCTAGCTGTATCCCGAGTAGCACGGAGCACGTGGAATTCCGTGTGAATCTGCGAGGACCACCTCGTAAGGCTAAGTACTACTGTGTGACCGATAGTGAAACAGTACCGCGAGGGAAAGGTGAAAAGAACCCCGGGAGGGGAGTGAAATAGAACATGAAACCGTGAGCTTACAAGCAATGGGAGCCCGACTAATCGGGTGACCGTGTGCCTGTTGAAGAATGAGCCGGCGACTTATAGGCACTGGCGGGTTAAACCGGAAATGGTGGAGCCACAGCGAAAGCGAGTCTTAATAGGGCGTTTGTCAGTGTTTATAGACCCGAACCCTGGTGATCTAACCATGGCCAGGATGAAGCTTGGGTGATACCAAGTGGAGGTCCGAACCGACTGAAGTTGAAAATTCAGCGGATGAGCTGTGGTTAGGGGTGAAATGCCAATCGAACCAGGAGCTAGCTGGTTCTCCCCGAAATACGTTGAGGCGTAGCGTCTAGTGCTCCAGCAGGGGGGTAAAGCAACCATTTCGGTGCGGGCTGCGAAAGCGGTACCAAATCGATATGAACTCTGAATACCCTGTGTGTAACTAGGCAGTCAGACTGTGGGGGATAAGCTCCATAGTCAAGAGGGAAACAGCCCAGACCGCCAGCTAAGGTCCCAAAATTAACGCTAAGTGATAAAGGAGGTGGGATTGCCCAGACAACCAGGAGGTTTGCCTAGAAGCAGCCATCCTCAAAGGAGTGCGTAATAGCTCACTGGTCGAGCGATCCTGCGCCGAAAATGAACGGGGCTAAGCGTTATACCGAAGCTGCGGATAAATTTATTTATGGTAGGGGAGCGTTCTATGTAGGGTGAAGCGTTAGCGTAAGCGGACGTGGACAGCATAGAAGTGAGAATGTCGGCTTGAGTAGCGAAAACATGGGTGAGAATCCCATGCCCCGAAACCCTAAGGGTTCCTCCGGCAGGCTCGTCCGCGGAGGGTTAGTCTGGACCTAAGGCGAGGCCGAAAGGCGTAGTCGATGGATAACAGGTCAATATTCCTGTACCAGATGTGTTTTGAGAAGGGGGACGGAGAAGGCTAACCAGGCCAGATGTTGGTTACTGGTTCAAGCGTTCGAGGCTTTGAGAGATGGAGAAAACATCTCGAGCTAAGGCGTGAGTACGAGCTGCTACGGCAGCGAAGTTGGTGATGTCATGCTTCCAAGAAAAGCCCTATACTCGTTAAGACACAAATGCCAGTACCCGAAACCGACACAGGTGGGGTGGTAGAGAATACCGAGGGGCGCGAGATAACTCTCTCTAAGGAACTCGGCAAAATGGCCCCGTAACTTCGGGAGAAGGGGTGCCAGCGAGAGCTGGTCGCAGTGAAGAGGCGCAAGCGACTGTTTACCAAAAACACAGGTCTCCGCTAAGTCGCAAGACGATGTATGGGGGCTGACACCTGCCCAGTGCCGGAAGGTTAAGGAAGCTGGTTAGCTTTTAGTGAAGCTGGCGACTGAAGCCCCGGTGAACGGCGGCCGTAACTATAACGGTCCTAAGGTAGCGAAATTCCTTGTCGGGTAAGTTCCGACCCGCACGAAAGGTGTAACGATTTGCGCGCTGTCTCGGAGAGAGGCTCGGCGAAATAGAATTGTCTGTGAAGATGCGGACTACATACACCCGGACAGAAAGACCCTATGAAGCTTTACTGTAGTTTGATATTGTGCTCGGGCTCTGAATGCGCAGAATAGGTGGGAGACGTTGAAATAGTGCTTGTGGGTACTATTGAGTCATCGGTGAGATACCACTCTTTTAGAGCTAGGGTTCTAACGCTTACCCGTTATCCGGGAAGCGGACAGTATCTGATGGGCAGTTTGACTGGGGCGGTCGCCTCCTAAAAGGTAACGGAGGCGCACAAAGGTTCCCTCAGGCTGGTTGGAAATCAGTCGTTGAGTGCAAAAGCAGAAGGGAGCTTGACTGTGAGACCTACAAGTCGAACAGGGACGAAAGTCGGTTTTAGTGATCCGACGGTTCTGCGTGGAAGGGCCGTCGCTCAACGGATAAAAGTTACTCTAGGGATAACAGGCTGATCTCCCCCAAGAGTTCACATCGACGGGGAGGTTTGGCACCTCGATGTCGGCTCATCGCAACCTGGGGCTGAAGTCGGTCCCAAGGGTTGGGCTGTTCGCCCATTAAAGCGGTACGCGAGCTGGGTTCAGAACGTCGTGAGACAGTTCGGTCCATATCCGGTGTATGCGCAGGAATATTGAGAGGATTTCTCCCTAGTACGAGAGGACCGGGAGGAACGCACCTCTGGTGTGCCAGTTATCGTGCCAACGGTAAACGCTGGGTAGCCATGTGCGGAGTGGATAACCGCTGAAAGCATCTAAGTGGGAAGCCCACCTCAAGATGAGTATTGCCATGGCTTAAGCCAGTAAGGTCACGGGAAGAACACCCGTTGATAGGCTCTACGTGGAAGCTTGGTAACAAGTGCAGCGGAGGAGTACTAATAGACCGAGGGCTTGACCAAATAAACTTAATTTATTGTTTTTAATTTATATAATTTTCTATGCAGTTCTCAAGGTTCATACTATCCTGGTGTTCATGGCGATGTGGAACCACTCCGATCCATCTCGAACTCGGTTGTGAAACGCATCAGCGGCGAAAATATTTAGGGGGTAGCCCCTTGAGAAAATAGCTCAATGCCAGGTAAAAATATTTAAAGGGTTTACTCTAATTGAGTAAACCCTTTTTTATTTTTGGCATATAGGACACCAATGTGTACTTCTTCCAGTAATTTTTTGTCTTTCAATTAAATTTCCACATTTACGACATTCTTTTCCAGTTCTCCTATAGACATTTGTCTGTAAACCAAAATTTCCGTTCTCACCTTCCAAGTCCCTAAAATCACTGAATGTCGTCCCTCCAGAACCTATACTTTTTTTTAATACAGTTACAATAGATTCTCGGAGCTTGATTAACTCGTTCTTCTTTATTGTTCGAGCTTCCCTAAAAGGTGAGATGCCAGCAGAGTATAAACTCTCATCAGCATAAATATTACCAATGCCTGCCACTATTGTTTGATCTAGAAGAATAGCTTTTATGGATTTTGTTCTTTTTGAAATAACTTTTTTTAGATAATTTTCATCAAAGTCTATAGAAAATGGTTCTGGTCCTAATGATCCTAATCCTTTAATTACTTTGTTAAGCGATTGGCCTTTATTAATCCACCACATTTGACCAAAACTTCTTACGTCAACGTACCTAAGTTCATTATTATTTTTATCGAAAAATCTTATTCTTGTATGTTTACAAGGATAAGTTGAGTTTTCAATAAATTTGAAATATCCAGTCATTCTTAAATGAACTACAAGAAATCCATTACGTTTGTATGTTTTTTTTTCATTAATTTTTATATTTTCATTTTCAATTTTTTTTAGTTCAGCTATTAAATATTTTCCTCTCCTATTCCACTTATATAAAAGCGAATTCTGAAGTCCATTAATAAATTCTTCCTTATTGGAAGGGAATGCTACAGTTGAATCCCTACATACTTCTACTTCTTTAACAATAAAGTTATTGAGTTTTTGCTCTAAACCTCTTCTAACAGTTTCTACTTCAGGTAATTCAGGCAATTATTTAAGCTTTCTCTAATTCACTTTCAGCGAAATTATTTGTATTTGCCCCACCATCAGTTCCGCTTATCCCAGCGTAATTTACTTTATCGAATCTAACTACACAGTTATATTTAATACCTGAGGTATCAACTGAAGCAACTTTACCTATTTCATTGTACCAATATGAT
>CACAST010000033.1 GCA_902535185.1 uncultured Prochlorococcus sp. | reverse complement strand
ACATGTGAGAGAATTTTATCCATTAAAAATCTAGATAACCCTATTTTGATATGTAACGAAGAACATAGATTTATTACTGCAGAACAACTCAGAAAAATTAATATTAAACCCAAATCGATT
Organism: uncultured Prochlorococcus sp.; assembly: GCA_902535185.1. GTDB lineage: Bacteria > Cyanobacteriota > Cyanobacteriia > PCC-6307 > Cyanobiaceae > Prochlorococcus_A. The sequence continues at coordinate 6,178 of CACAST010000033.1, read as the reverse complement.
TTATTAGAACCTTTTGGGAGAGGAACTGCTCCTGCAGTAGCTATTGGTGCACTAAAAGCATTAGAGAATGAAAACGACCCAATATTATTAGTTTTATCCTCTGATCATGTAATTAAAAATAAGGATAATCTAATCAATGCTTTAGAGATAGGTATAAATTATGCAAATAAAGGAAGACTAGTAACTTTTGGAGTAAAACCAGAATATCCTGAAACTGGATATGGATATATCGAATCAAAAAAACCATTAAATAATATAAATAAAGTAAGCGAAATTAAAAGATTCATTGAGAAACCTAGTCTCATAAAAGCAAAAGATTATATTAATAATAAAAACTTCTTCTGGAATAGTGGAATTTTTCTTTTTAAAGCCAAAGATATTCTATGTGAACTAAAAAAATTTAAGCCAACAATTGTTGATAATTGTCGGGAATCTATTAATAAAAGCAAGTTGGATTTAGATTTTGAAAGGATTGAAATAAATAAATTCTCAAATTGTGAAAATATTTCATTAGATGTTGCAGTAATGGAAAAAACAAATCTAGGTACAGTGATCCCAATTGATATTGGATGGAGAGATATTGGCAGTTGGAGTCAACTGTGGGATTACTCAAATAAAGATGAATTAGGAAACGCTTCTAACGGAAAAATAGTTTTTGAAAACAGTAAAAATTGTTATTTCAGAAGTGAAGAAAGATTGATAGTAGGTATAAATCTTGAAGACATAATTGTGGTTGAAACTAACGATGCTGTTCTTGTATTAAATAAAAATAACTCACAAGAGATAAAAAACGTTGTACAAAATCTAAAAAATAAAAATTTTAAAGAAATCCATGAGCACTCAAAAGTTTATAGACCATGGGGTTATTTCAAGACATTGGTTGAAGATAAGAACTGGAAAGTTAAGAAAATTGTAGTAAATCCAAATTCCTCCTTATCTTCACAATTACATAAAAAACGTTCAGAACATTGGACAGTTGTTTGTGGTTCTGCAGAAGTTCAAGTTGATAGCAAGGTATATAACCTAAACAAGAATGAAAGTACTTATATTCCTAAAAATTGCAAACATAGATTATCAAATCCAAATAATTCAATATTAACTTTGATTGAAGTTCAAAACGGGGAATACCTTGGTGAAGACGATATTATAAGATTTGAAGATATTTATGGCAGGATAAAAAACTACTAATCAAATAAAATATGTATTGAGAAAGTCAACGATGAATAACCTTAAAAAAAATAAAAAAATTATGATAGCTGGTGCTTCAGGAATGGTTGGAAGTGCCATAAAAAGGGTATATTTAAATTTTGCAAATCATAATTCTAAAAGTATAGAAATCTTAACACCATCTAGAAGAGAGTTAAATCTATTGAACTTTGAAGAGGTTTTAAAGTGGTTTAAAAAAAATAGTCCTGATATTGTCATACTCTGTGCAGCCAAAGTTGGTGGTATTTTTGCAAACGAAAATTCTCCATCAGATTTCATTCTTGATAATCTTAAAATTCAGACAAACTTAATAGAAATAGCAAATTTTTTTGAAGTAGAAAAATTTCTATTTTTAGGAAGTAGCTGTATTTATCCCAAATTCGCCAAGCAACCCATAAATGAAGAACAGCTATTATCTGGCCAATTGGAAGTGACAAATCAATATTATGCTATAGCTAAAATAGCAGGGATAAAACTTTGTGAAGCATTAGCAATTCAAAAGGGATTTAATTCTATTTGTTTAATGCCAACAAATTTATATGGTCCAGGAGATAACTATCATAAATTAAATAGCCATGTTTTACCTTCGTTGATAAGAAAATTTTCAGAAGCAAAAATTAAAAATATTAAAAATGTTACTTGCTGGGGAGATGGAAGCCCTTTAAGAGAATTTCTTTATGTTGATGATCTAGCAAAGGCATGTATTTTTGCTATAGAAAATATTGATCTAAGTTCAAAAAATTATCCTAAAGATAAAAAAGGTAATCCTTTATTTTGGATTAATGTAGGAAGTAATAAAGAAATATCTATTAAAGATTTAGCATACATGATGGCAAATTTAGTTGGATATAAAGGAACGATTTTGTGGGATAAAAAAATGCCAAATGGCACCCCACGAAAGAAACTAGATACTTCAGTACTTGACAACTTGGGGTGGAAGTCGCAAACCTCTCTAAAAGAAGGAATAAAATTGACTTTAAAGGCATATAATAGAGATCTTCAAAAAAATAGACTAAGAATTTAATTGAATAAAAATATAACAGAAAAATTTAAATACATTTTATTTACACCACTTTTAATTTATTTAGGAGAAAGGAGTTTAATTGCATATGATGAGGGTTATTATGCTTTACAAGCTAGATGGATTTTAGATAAAGGAAATTGGATAGCTCCATTATGGTTTGATAAGGTTGTTCTAGATAGAACGATTGGTATCCAGTTCTTAATAGCAATATCTCAGAAAATATTTGGGACAAATTTTTTTGCAATTTTTCTACCAATTTCTTTAGCATCTATATTGATGCTTTTTTTAACTTATCTAATACATGAAGAACTTTTAGGCAAAAAATTTGCGATTATATCCCCATTAATTCTGATTACAACATTTCTTTGGCTAAATTATGCAAATATGGTTACTCAGGACATTATTTATTCTACAGCAATTACTTTCGGCATATTTAGTATTATTAAAGCCTGTAAGTCCAAAAAAAGAATTTATTTTTTGTTCAGTGGTATTTGGATTGGATTAGCATTTATGTTCAAAACATATTTAACTTTTATACCATTAATAGCAATTATTCCTTTCTTAATACAAAAAAAAATATTCAAAAAAAAGTTATTTTGGGTCGGCTTAATTATAGGCTTTCTCCCATTCTTAATATGGAGTTTGAGTATCTTAAAAGTATATGGTTTTGAAAGTTATTCTGGCCTATTTGAAAAGTTATTAATACTCTCTAAAAACAATATTTTTACAAATCCTTTCTATTATTACTTTTGGAATCTGCCTCTGAATATTTTCCCATGGACATTATTCGTTATTCCAGGATTAATAAGTGCTTTCAAAGTAAAAGACTCAATTACTAAGTACTTTTTATTTTTTTATCCATTAAATATTATTTTACTTTTAAGTTTATTTTCGACGAAAACACAATATTACCCACTTCAGATATTATCGCTATTTTCCATAAATATATATTTAGGCATAATATCCATATCAGAAATAAGAAGTAAATTAAATCTTTTGATAAGATTTATAAATTTTAAATTCCTTCCATTAATTATTTTTATTACTTTAGTTTTGATAAATTTAGGATTTATTGATTTAAACCTAAGTAATCTTCAAACAAAATTAATCTCAATTGCATTTTTATCATTTTCAATTTCATTGTTAATTTTTAATTTTTTAAAAAATAGAAATTCAAAAATTATTTCGATATTGCTAGGGCCATATATATTATTCATCTTTATATTTCAATCTGGATTTTTTACTGATAGAACGAGGGATCTAAGAGTAGCCTCTGAAAATCTTATACAGAACGAAAGTCTTAATCAAAAATATATTAAAACAGTTACTTCAGATATAAATGATGATATTTCACATTCCAAAATTATTAAAATACTTCTTCAAATGCCTAATATTGGGGATGGTATTGAAACTTTAGATGATTTAAAAAAAGATGAATATGCTTGGAGTAAAATCTCTAAAGATAAATTTAAAAATCGCCAAGATATTATCTTAATTAATAATGATGACATTTTTTATCCTTGGAAGTTAGTCTTAAAAAAATAAAAGATTTAATGTAATAAAACTATCTTTATTTAAATGAATATTTACTATTTATTATTTCACTAGCCGTAGGTCTTGGATAATCATTATCCAAATTACATTTGACATGGAGAAAATATAACCCTTTGATCTTTTTAAATATCTTTTTTAATTCTGTTTCAAAATCCGGAAGTGATTTAATTACACTTCTTGTTGTAGTCCAACCGGAACTTTTAGCTAAATCTAAATAATTAATATGTTTTTGATAAGTATTTTGCCCACCAGTACTTTTATTAACTTCATTATCAAAAATTATATATATAATAAAAACTTTTTCACCATATCTTCCAGTTGTTGTAAGACCTCCTAGATGCATAACAAATTCGGCATCTCCTCCACATATAAGGGTTTTTTTTCCAGCCAAGGCTGATCCAAGGCCTAAGGAAAGAGCCCCGCCCATATTTCCTGTCATATAAAAATTTGCATTACCTTCCATAATTGAATACATCTCTCTTGAAGTATTTCCAGTAGTTCCTATACATACGAGTTTTTTTTCAGACTTAATTAATTTATTCAATAAACTTAAATAGGAACTTCTTTTGGGAAAGAAAGATAAATTAACGCTGTGTATTTTATCAAGATCACAATTGCTGAAAGTTTCTTTATCAATCAACAAAATATTCTTTTTAGAAAATGATCTATTAACTTGCTGTAATGCGTCGCTCATTTTGTTAGTTAATTTTTCATATTCATAACCATAAGAATTTATAAGCTCGCATAAATTAATTGCCAAATGCTTATGTTGTATTTCACTATCTCCTTCTTTATAAGTTCTCCAACTACAAATTATTGGGAAGAATATATTATATGGATTCGATAAGCTTGTTAGGCAACTTCCCATATTTGTTAATCCAGAAGATTGTACAATAACAATTGGTTTTTTTCCGGACATAACTAATCCAGAGGCAATTGAGCAAGCTATGGCTTCACTTGCACAAGGAATATATTCTATTAAATCTGAATTATTTATACATGCATTAATTAAACCTTTAGAAAAGGAACATGGAACGACTAACAAATGGCTAATCTGATTCTTAAATAGTTCTTTAATGAATTTATTAGAATTTATCATTTAGAAAATATTTATATGTTTCTCAAATTCCTTAATATCTTTATTATCAATAGCATGGAGATGACAAACGATATTGTGACCCTTTTTCAATTCTCTAGATTTATAAAATATAACCTCTCTACTACTTTTACTTACTAACCTTGCATTAAGCAATGTACATAATTTAGGCTGATTTTCATTATCCCAAACCAAAAATTCTTTATAATTTTTTATGAAATTACTCTGAAATGAATTTATAAACCTATATAGAGAATTATGAATTTTCTTGATATGAAATAATCCCTCAATAATATGGTAAGGTCCAGTGACTAATTTTTCATAATGAGTTTTATATCGCAAATAGTAAGATAATTCAGCGCTAGTATTTTGCTTAATTTTATCTTTTTTACCTATAAATGCTCCGCCAGTTAGCCCCAATAACCCTTTGCATGAACTAAAGGCAACTAAATCAGCTAATTCATGTCCATCTTCAAGACCAATTGAACCAGTAGCATCTAAAAATAAATTTGCTTTTGTCCTTGATTTTAACTTTTTAAGAAAATCAATTTTAAATTTATAACCTTTACTTGTTTCTGTAAAACATGCTGCCACCCAATCATAATTTTTATCTATGGATTCAATTTGATTAATTTCCACAAAATCTGCTTTAAAGTATTTTGATACAATTTCGTAAATTCTTCGACTGTAAAAGCCAGTATCTAATATCAAAATATCCCCATAAAAAAAATTAGAAATTGAAATTTCAATTGCTAATGTTGCAGAACCAATTAAGGATATTATTTCATCTTGTCCAGAAAGTTTTTTAAGCCAATTAATTACCTCATCATATCTATTCTGAAAATCTTCATCACCTCTTCCAAATACTGGCTTGATATTTTTTATCCCATAATCACAAATAGAGCTTGGACCGGGAGTTAACATTAATTTTTCCTTATTTCTTTTCGAAATAATACTTGCAAAGGCTTTTAGCCTAATTTCTGAACTACTAATTCCTTTTGTCCTTGGAAAATTAATAACCTCAAAATTATCACTATTGAATAAATTATCTGATCCATGTATTAAGGTATCTATTTTATATTTTTCAAGAGTTTGATTTGTTATTAGCCAATCTGTCTCAACCACTTCATCAACATACTTAATTGAATTTAAGATTTCAGATCTTTCTGAAAATGACAATTCAGGTTTATAACCCTTGCATTTGAATATTTCTTCATCACTTGTTAAACCAACAATTAAATAACCAAACTTTTTAGCTCTTTTCAACAACCTTATATGTCCGTGATGAATTAATGTTG
>CACAST010000032.1 GCA_902535185.1 uncultured Prochlorococcus sp. | reverse complement strand
GGTCTTGATGATTTTTTTGAAGGTATACGTATGGCACTTGATCCATTAGTAACTTTTGGTGTAAAAATTGTCCCTGAGAAAGAGACTGAAAAAAGTCAAAATTTTTTATGGGAAGATTTTAGAAAATTAGCCAATAAGCTTATTCAAAGAGAACTTACAGGTCACGCTGCTCGCGATGCAATTCTTACGGCTATGGAATCTGCATCAAAAGGAGAGTGGAATGGATTTTATAGACGAGTTTTAATTAAAGATCTTAGATGTGGTGTATCTGAAAAAACAATCAATAAGATAGCAAAGAAATTTCCCAAATATGCTATTCCTATTTTTTCTTGTCCTTTAGCTCATGACAGTGCAAATCATGAAAAAAAAATGATAGGAAAAAAGCAAATTGAAATTAAATTAGATGGTGTACGCGTCTTAACTATTATTAGACAAAATAAAGTAGAAATGTTTTCTCGTAATGGGAAACAATTCCATAATTTTGGTCATATTATCTCAGAAATAGAAAAAGCCCTAAAAAAAGACCCAGCTCCTTATGACTTAGTACTCGATGGTGAAGTGATGAGCGCTAACTTTCAAGATTTAATGAAACAGGTACATAGAAAAGATGGTAAACAAACCAAAGACGCAGTTCTCCACCTATTTGACTTATGTCCCCTTGAAAACTTTCAAAAAGGGAGATGGAACACTAGTCAAACAAAAAGAAGTTTATTAGTAAAAGAATGGGTAGCAAAACATTCTATGCTTCTAAAACATATACAAACACTTGAATGGGAAAATGTAGATCTCGACACTATTGAAGGACAAAAAAGATTTGTAGAGCTGAATAAATCTGCTGTGGAAGGTGGGTATGAAGGAGTAATGATTAAAGATCCTGATGCTATGTATGAATGTAAAAGAACACACAGTTGGTTAAAAGCAAAACCTTTCATTGAAGTCACTTTAAAAGTTGTATCAGTTGAGGAAGGTACAGGACGCAACAAAGGGAGACTGGGAGCAATCCTGGTAGAAGGAGAAGATGATGGGTATGAATATAGTCTTAGTTGCGGAAGCGGATTTAGTGATATTCAACGTGAAGAATATTGGTCAAAACGTAATCATCTCATTGGTCAACTTGTAGAAATAAGAGCTGATGCAAAAACCAAGTCAAAAGATGCAGTGGCTTTTAGTCTTAGATTTCCTAGATTTAAATGCTTTAGAGGATTTAAAGATGGAGAAAAAGTTTAAGTTTTAAAAATAATATTCAACAAAGTAGTCAAAGAAAAATGTGGTTTTTAAATAAAAAAAATCAAAATCTTGACTATAAAATATAAGAATAATTATCAGGACTTTTTGAGAGACTTATGACAAAGAAAACAGTTTTCAACTACATAAAAACACCTTGTGGACAGGCAAAATATATCGAATTAGAAGCCAACAAAACTTTACTAGGTAAATTAAGGCTTTTGTGGTTTATCTTAATTGCATCAATTAGAGATTGGAATATTAAAGAGTAAATTCTTAGGAGTTTTCAAAATATTCTCTAGAGTATTTAGCTGAGAAATATACAACTAAAAAAGTTGAACTAATTCCAACGATAGTCATATATAAATTATTTGGTGATTGCACATTTTTTAGCTCCTGAATATTTTTTGCCAAACTACCTATTGAGCAATAAAGAAAAGTTCCTGGAATGATTCCAAGAAGACCAAGAGCAAAATCTCGAAATTTAACATTATTCAAACCATAAAAATAATTAAGAATACTAAAGGGAAATATGGGCGATAATCTCGCTAAAAAAATTAATTTAAATCCGCCTTTTTCTACTACTTTTTCCATAACACTTAATTTTGGATAACGGCTAAAAAGATTTTTTAGCTTTTTTGCAAAAAAACTTTTTGATACAAAAAAGGCAACTAATGCTCCTATAGAAGCAGAGAAAAAAACGATAATTGATCCTAAATATGAGCCATATAAAAAACCTGATAATAAAGATAACCAAGAAGCTGGAAGTATTAATAAAACAATTAAAATATAAATACAAACAAACGAAACTATCCCAATTCCAGTATTAAAAAAAAATGACAAATTATAAATATTTTCAAGAAATATATTCATTCTCAATTCAAAAGTTCGAGTTTTTTAGTAATTCTCTCCTTTTGCACCGAACCCTCATTTAATTTAAATCTACATTCATCAACAATATCTTTTGGAGCCTTATCAACGAAATTTTTATTAGATAATCTCTTATTTAAATTTTCTAATTCAATAGTCAACTTTGTTAAATCCTTGGTTAACCTTTCCTTTAATGCATCTATATTTACAAAATCCTGAAAAGGTAAGTAAACCTCTAAATCACTAATTATCCCAGAAAAAGATTTAGCAAACTCTTTTTTATCAACAGCATTAGTTTTAAAAATAAACACTTCAGAAGATTTAGTTAAGGTTTGAATATCATCAACTAAAGTTTTTAAAAAATCAATCAATTCATCATTGTCTGAAATTAAATATACAGGACCTTTTTCTGATGGCTTAAGACCTAATTCAGCTCTCAGATTTCTAATCAACCTAATAATTTCAAAGAGTTGCTGAAAGGAATTATCAAGCTTATTATCAACAAATTTATTTTCGTGAATTGGCCATTTTTGAAGAGATAATAATGCATTATCTGGTTTTATTTGCAGTACATGCCAAAGTTCCTCAGTAATGTGCGGCATAAAAGGATGAATCATTATCAAAATATCATTGAGCACTTTTGTTAAAACTTTTTCAGATATTTGTCTATTTTTAGTCTCTTTATTATTAAACCTTTGTTTAGCAAATTCTACATACCAGTCACAAAAATCATTCCATGCAAATTCATATAGAAGTTTTGCAGATTCTCCTAATTTATATTCTTTCAACAAAGCAGCCACTTTTGTATTTACCTGATTCAATTTTGATAAAATCCACTTATCACATATCTCTAAAGAAGTTTCATCACTCGCATTAAGCGAACAAATATTGTTAGAAGTTTTATTAATTAATACAAATTTAGTTGCGTTCCATAACTTATTTGCAAAATTTCTTGAAGCTTCAACAGTTGAAGATGTATCTTTTTTTCTATCAAAATCCAGCCTAATATCTTGTCCCGCACCTGCAACTTCTCTAATTAAAGCAAATCGTAAAGCATCAGAACCATATTTATCAATTAATAGTATTGGATCAATACCATTACCTGAACTTTTACTCATTTTTTTATTATTTTCATCTCGAACTAGACCATGAATATAAACATCCTTAAAAGGAATATTATTCGTAAAAGTATTCCCCATCATTGTCATTCTGGCTACCCAGAAAAAAATAATATCGAAACCAGTAACAAGAACATTATTTGGATACCATTTTTTAAAATCCGGATCATTTGTATTTGGCCAACCAAGAGTTGAGAAAGGCCATAAACCACTTGAAAACCATGTGTCCAAAACATCTTTATCTCGAACCAATTTAATATTTAATCCAAATTTTTTATTAGCTTCGATTAACGCATCTTCTTCATTTCTTGCAACTATATATGGAGTATTTTGTTCTATTGAGTCTTGAGAGTCATCTAAAACATACCATGCTGGTATTTGGTGCCCCCACCACAATTGACGACTAATACACCAATCATTAATATTCTCTAACCAATCCTTATAAACTTTCTCCCAGCGTGGAGGAATAAAAGATGGTTTTTTAAAATCAATTTCATTAAGACATCCTTTTGATATATCATCCATTTTCAAAAACCATTGTGTTGACAATAAAGGTTCAATTGGCACTTTACCTCTATCAGAAAAAGGAACTGTATGTTTATAATCCTCTATCTTTGTCAAAAGACCTAAGTTATCTAATTCTTTGATAATTTTCTTTCTAGCTTCATATCTATCTAAATTTTGAAAAATACCTGCATTAATATTTAAAGTTCCATCTTTGTTCATTACATTAATCTGTTTTAAATTATGCCTTTTTCCTATTGCAAAATCATTTGGATCATGAGCTGGAGTAACCTTCACACAACCAGTACCAAAATCTTTATCAACATGCGAATCAGCGATAATAGGTATTTCTCTATCAACAAAAGGGACTTTTACTTTGACACCAATAAATTCTTTATATCTATCATCATCAGGATTAACGGCTACAGCAGTATCACCCAAAAGAGTTTCTGGTCTTGTTGTTGCAACTTCTAGGTACTTATCTAACTGTTCACCACTTTCAGAAATTAAAGGGTATTTAAAATGCCATAAATGACCATTTACTTCTTGCATTTCAACTTCAAGATCACTTACGGCAGATTGAGATTCAGGGCACCAATTAACCAAATATTCGCCTCTATAAATTAAATTCTTTTTATAGAGAATATTAAAAGCCTCAATAACTGCTTCATTTAATTTTTGATCAAGGGTAAATCTTTCTCTAGTCCAGTCAACTGAATATCCTATCCTTTTTAATTGAGAAACTATTCTTCCACCACTTTGTTCTTTCCAGTTCCATGCTCTTTTAAGAAATTCATCTCTTCCAATATCCTCGCTCGTTTTGCCTTCACTTTTTAATTGTTTTTCAAGAATAGTTTGAACAGCTATTGAAGCATGATCAGTTCCTGGTAAGCACAAAACATTCTTGCCTAAAAGTCTTTGAAAACGTACTACAACATCTATCAAAGCCGTATTAAATGCATGCCCCATATGCAAAGATCCAGTTACATTTGGTGGCGGAATAACAACACAAAAAGGCTCCCTATCATCCTCAGGGTTAGGACTAAACGCACTTAGACTTTCCCATTTTTCTTGCCACTTTTTCTCTACTTCATAAGGTGAATAATTCTCTAAAGATAATTGATCATTCATCTCTGTCATGTCCAAATTTTATTTCAATAAACTTTTTGTTTATTTTATCTTGAGAGCAGCCAATTAATGAAAATAATATTAGTTTGCAAAAAAAGACACGTACATTCTACAAAAGTTTGAAGCCAGAACCGCAGGAACAACGTTTTGCATTTTTTGGTGTTGAAATAAGAAATCCACCACCGCTCAAATCACCATAATAATCTAATTTTAAATCTTTAAGTAAATTAAACTTTTTCACATCCGCGAATAAAGTTACTCCTTCAGTTCTCGAGATCGGGGATCCATTACATGTACCTGGCCTTAATTTAATATGCATCCATCCTTCGGAACAATTTTTATCCTCTACCAAATCAATCGACATTTCTCCTGGATAACCTCCAAAAGAAGCTTGCCTAGATAGTTCTGAAGCAGCACTTTGACTGATTGAAAGATTGACGATCTCAGTCATTAGAAAAATAATAAATGGGCGATCCAGGGTTCGAACCAGGGACATCCTGCTTGTAAGGCAGGCGCTCTACCGCTGAGCTAATCGCCCTTATAATAAACCATTCTAATAGATGAAGTTGAAATATTTATACTAAGTATTTAAATATTTCATGATTGAGGCAAAATTAAATTAATAAAATATACCCTATGTCCTCAAACGATAGATATAACTTACAAAAAAATTCAGATTTAGAGACTTTAAAAAGCTTTAAAATTTTAATATCTAATATCAAATCATTAAAAGATAAAACTTGGGGATGCCCTTGGCAGAAAATACAGTCTCATAAATCGATGATCCCATTTTTACATGAGGAAAGTAATGAGTTTATAGATGCGATATATGAAAAAAATGCGGATAACATGTGTGAAGAGTTAGGCGATCTTTTATTACAAGTAATGCTTCATGCTGAAATCGGTTACGAAAAAAAAGAATTTGAACTAAATGATGTTATAAAAAATCTAAACAAGAAAATTATAAATAGACATCCATATATCTTTAAAAAAAAAGAAAAAGTATCTCTAGAAAAATCGCAACAAATTTGGGAAAACATTAAAAATTCAGAAAAAGAAACACCTCATATGGAATCATCAATTAGTAAAAATTTAAATATGAAAATTAAAAATTTACCTCCAATAGTTGGAACAGATAAAATCACAAATGTTGTTAAAGAATATGGTTTTAAATGGGAGAGTACTGATCAGATTTTTGAAAAGTTAGAAGAAGAGATTAGTGAATTAAAGGAAGCAATTAAATGTAATAATGATTCAGAAATAAAAAATGAATTTGGGGATATCTACTTTACCCTTCTGAATCTCTCAAACTTTTTAAAAATAAATCCTGAATCAGCTCTCCAAAACACTAATAAGAAATTTTTAAACAGATTTTCAATCGTGGAAGAGCATGCAGGAGATAATATTAAAAAACAAACTTCTAAAGACTTTCAACGGCTTTGGCAAATAGCCAAGCAAAAACTGGCAGGAAAAGTTACTA
>CACAST010000031.1 GCA_902535185.1 uncultured Prochlorococcus sp. | reverse complement strand
TAATCAATTAGACTTTACAGTATCATCAATAAGTTTAATTTTAAGGATTTTAACTAATACAATAATATTATTTATTATAGGCATTGGGTTATTATTTATTGATTTCCAATTAGCTTTATTAAGTTGTTTTTTAATAATATTTCCATATATTATCATAACAATTTATACAAAAAGAAGAGTATATAAAAATAGCAAAATTATAAATCATTCATTAATAAACAAAGTCAAATCTATTCAAGATAGTTTAAATTTAAATAAGGAAATAATATTAAATGAATTACATTCTAAATTTGTTGAAAAATATAAAGTAAATGAAGTTGTTTTAAGAGATAAGCAAACAGAGAATAACTTCTTTTCTATGTTTCCAAGATATACAATGGAAGGTATTGGTATTACATCAATTGCTTTATTAGCATCACTTTTTAGTAATATTCGTTCTGGAGGTGAGAATATAATTCCATTTCTTGGTGCACTCACATTAGCTGCACAACGATTAGTTCCAACACTTCAACAAATATATGCAGGTTTTGCAAATTTAAGAGGATATTCATCTGCAATAAATTCAGTACTTGAAACTTGTGACCTTAAAATATCTAAATCTTATTTAAAGCCAAATAAAACAATCATTGTTTTTAAAGACAATATATCTTTTAATAATATTGGTTTTAGTTTTGATGATAATAATAATAAAACTTTAAAAAAAATAAATTTAAAAATATTTAAGGGTGACAAAATTGGAATTATAGGTAGTACTGGTTCGGGGAAAAGTACAATTTTAAATTTACTATCAGGATTTATTGTTCCAACCTCTGGGGAGATTTTATTGGATGATCAATATTTGATCTCCAGTCCTAAAGAAAATAATTTAAGATCTTGGTATGAATTGATTTCACATGTTCCACAGCAGATCTATCTCAAAGATGGAACAATTTGGGAAAATATAACACTATCTGATGACAGAAATAATATTAATGAAGAAAGGATGATTTGGGCTGCTGAGCAATCATTAATTATCGATTATATTAATCAAAGTGCAAGAGGATTTAATAGTCTGGTGGGCGAAAAGGGTATAAAAATAAGCGGTGGACAATCTCAGAGAATAGGAATCGCGAGAGCTCTTTATAAAAAATCTAGAATATTATTGCTTGATGAAGTTACTAGCTCTCTCGATTTAGAGACAGAAAAGCAACTAATAAGAAATTTAATGAGTCTAGAAAATGATATTACAATAATTTTTATTGCTCATAGATTGAGTACATTATCAAAATGTACTAAAATTATAGAAATTAAAAAAGGTTCAATACACAAAATTCATACGCCTAAGAGTCTAGGCTTGAGCTAGTTAAAATAATATTATCTAAGTTACACCTCTCTCTATGTTAAATAAGGAATATCCAAGCTTTTTTATTAACAAACGACAAATAGGAATCAATTATCCTACATACTTCATAGCTGAGATAGGTTCTAATTTTGATGGTGATTTAAATAGAGCGAAAGATCTAATATATTTAGCAAAGGAATACGGGGCAGAGGCTGCAAAATTCCAGCACTATACTGCTGAAGGATTAGTAAGTGATTTTGGATTTAGATCACTTTCTAGAATTAAATCACATCAATCGAATTGGCAATCATCTGTTTTTGATACCTATAAAAAGGCAAGTCTAAATGAAGAATGGACTGAAGAATTAAATTTAACTTGCCAAAAAGTGGGCATAGAGTTTATGACAAGTCCATATTCTTTAGATTTAATAGAATATGTAAATAAATTTGTTAATTGTTTTAAAGTTGGCTCAGGAGATATTACTTGGATAGAAGCAATTAAATTTATGGCTTCTAAAGGTAAACCAATCTTATTAGCTACTGGAGCATCAAATCAAGAAGAGGTTAATAGAGCAGTTGGAGCTATAAAAGAACATACAAATGAAATTGTATTAATGCAATGTAATACAAACTATAGTGGATCAAAGAGTAATCTTAAAAATATCAATTTAAATGTTTTAAAAAATTTTCAGGAATTATTTCCAGATACAGTTTTAGGACTTAGTGATCACACTCCAGGATTTATAACGGTTATTGGATCTATAGCTTTAGGAGCAAGAGTAATCGAGAAACACTTTACAGATGACAACTCGAGGAATGGGCCCGATCATTCTTTTGCTTTAGATCCTAAAGCCTGGAAAGAAATGGTTGACTATACAAGAGACTTAGAAGCATCATTAGGTAGTGGAATTAAGGAAATAGAATCAAATGAAAAAGAGACTGTAATTCTTCAAAGAAGATCAATAAGAGCCAAAAAAAACATCAAAGCTGGCGATACAATAAAGAAGGAAAATGTTAATTTTCTTAGGCCATGTCCCTGCGAAGCAATAGATCCCTCATCATTTAAAGATGTTGAAGGGAAAGAATTGGTAAATGATGTTTCAGAAGGCGATATTATTCGCTATTTAGATTTAATGTGATAAAAGGTAAATATAACCATGATTTCGAAAACGGATAGAGTATTGGTAACTGGTGCTTGTGGTTCAGTAGGATCAGAATTAGTTAAAAAACTTTTAAAAAAAGGTTGTACAGTTTGTGCATTTGACAATTCAGAAGATAAGCTATTTCTCCTAGATCAAGAGATAGATCAAAAATTAAAAAGTAAAATAAGACTATTTTTTGGAGATATAAGAGACTTTGACAGATTAAATATGGCTTTCAAAGGAGTAGATATTGTTTTTCATTGCGCGGCTCTTAAACATGTATATCTGTCAGAATATAATCCGTTCGAGACTATAAAAACCAATTTAAATGGAGTAAATAATGTCATAAAAGCATCCTTAGAAAATAAAGTAAGAAAAGTCCTTTTTACTAGCAGTGATAAAGCAGTTAATCCTACTAGTACCATGGGGGCAACCAAATTAATTGGAGAAAGGCTGTTCATAGCAGCTAATAATTATTCTGGAAATAACATTACAAGATTTTCATGTGTAAGGTTCGGTAATATTTTAAATTCTAATGGCTCAGTACTCAAAATCTTTAAATCTCAATTAGAGAAAGGCGAACATCTAAGTATTACCTCAACAAAAATGACAAGATTTTTCATTTCTAAGGAAGATGCCATAAATCTTTGTCTTTTATCTAGCGAAAACATGATAGGAGGTGAAATTTTCGTTTTATATATGGGAAGTGCGAATATTTTAGAAATAGCAAAGCTAGCTTCTAAATCTAATAATCCAAAAATTAAAGAAATTGGTATAAAGGCAGGTGAAAAGCTATATGAAGAACTTGTTACAGAATTGGAGGCTAAAAGAACTATTAAATTTGATAATTTTTTTATAATAATTCCAGAAACAGTTGAACTTCTCCCAGAAAAGATTAAAACTCAATACAAGAAATATGATCTTTTTCCAAAATTAAATAAACCTATAAGATCTGATGATTGTGATGCTCATAAACTAGATCTTGATGAATTAATAAAAAATAATTTTTAATTTAATAACTATATTATTAGATTAATGAATAAAATAATTCAAAATAATTATTTAAATTATCTTACAAATTCTTACAACAATGCGAGTAAAGATTTTTTTGATAATGATGACTTTTATATTTCTCAAATTCAAAGTTCAATTGGTCTTTTTACAGAAAAAAGTTTAAACAAAGGAATCCCTAAGCCAAAGAAATTAGAAGTTTATGCTCTTCTATCAGGAATAAGTTTTGAAAATAAAATACAAAAAAGATTATTGAATATACAAAATGAAATTAACGCCTTAATTCCTGAAAAGTTAAAGTATTTTGTTAAACCAGAAAACCTTGGACTTGAGCATTGCGTTTTTAAGTGGCCAAACGAAAAATGGGACACTAAGAAAGAAAAACAGGTAAATAATTTGCTAGATATTTATCCATTTGAATCCTTCAATCTTGAAATCATTGGAATACAAATTCATTCGGATGGATGTGTAATTGCTAAAGGATACGATAAAGCATTACAAATGGAAAAAATAAGAAGTTTTTTTAAAAATAATTTAGATTTTTTTCCTGAGAAACAATCTAACTGGTCCCATATACCTTTAGGTAGAATTTTGGAACCAATAGGTGAAAAAAAATATTCTTTACTAAAAAACTACATAACAAAAAAACAAAACTTAAAAATTGCCTCCACTACAATTAAAGATTTCAAATTTATCTTCGAGAAAAGATGGTATATGGAGGATAGAAATTTGATTAGAATTATTGAAGTATAATTAAACAAATTTTTTTTAATTGTGAATATAGTTGCAATTATTCAAGCAAGGATGGGTTCAACGAGGCTTAGAGGTAAATCCCTATATGACATCTGTGGAGACCCTTTGCTCTTAAAGGTAATAAAGCAAGTTAAAAATTCTAATCTTATTTCAGATTTAATTGTGGTAACGACAACTCTTAAAGAAGATGAACCCATAATCGATCTTTGTAAGAAGAATAACCTAAAATTTTTTAGAGGTAGCAAAAATAATGTATTAGAAAGATATTTTAAAGCAGCTGAAATCACAAAGGCAGAAATTATTGTAAGAATAACAGGTGATTGTCCACTTATTGCTCCAGATACAATTGATGAAGTAATCGAAGGTTTTCTACAATCGAATTGCTCATATGTTAGTAATACAAATCCATATACTCGTTCTGAAGGTCAAGATGTAGAAGTATTTTCTTATGAAACTCTTAAATTTGCGGCGCAGAACGCTAGTGAAGTAATTGATCTTGAACATGTCACTCTTTATATGAAAAAGGATAGATTATTATCCAAAAAAAATATTAATCATAATTTTTATAAATTCTCAGATTTAAAATTATCAGTTGACTATATTGAAGATCTTAATTTCGTAAGGGAAGTATGGGCTAATTTAGAAAAAATTTTTACCAAAAAAGAGTATTATAACTATGAGGAAATAATTATGGCGCTACATCAAACAGACAGAAAGGGGGGAACACCCGTAATAAATGATGGTTTATATCTATCTATTCTTAACTCCTGTAAAAATGAGGGAACAGAACCATTAACTCTATCAAAAAGTTTCCATCTACTAGAAGAAAGTAATAAATTCATTCCAGGAGGGGCACAAACTTACTCGAAAAGTTGGAGACCTCATATAAAAGGTGTTAGTCCTATTTTTTTGAAAACTGGAAAGGGATCAATAGTTCATGATGTTGACAATAATGAGTACATAGATCTAATACAGGGATTACTCCCAAATATTCTTGGTTATGCCAACGAGGATGTTAACAAAGCAGTTCTAGAAGTAGCCTCTAAAGGGCATAGTTTCTCCCTACCGCATGAATTAGAAATTTTATTAGCAAAAAAATTATGTCAGATAATACCATGTGCTGAAAAAGTTAGATTCGGTAAAAATGGATCTGATGCAACAGCTGGAGCCGTTAGAGTCGCAAGAGCTTTTACATCAAGAGAAAATGTAGCTGTCTGTGGCTATCACGGCTGGCAAGATTGGTTTATTGGCTCCACATCAAGAAAAGCAGGTGTTCCAAAAAGCACTATAGATTTAGTTCATAGTTTCAAATACAATGATTTACTTGATTTAGAAAGAGTCTTATCCTCAAGAAAAGATCAATTTGCAGCAGTTATTTTGGAACCAGTAAACTTTTTTTGGCCAAATGATGATTATTTACGAAAAGTTAAAGAAATAACTCATAAACATGGGGCATTATTAATTTTTGATGAAATCTGTTCAGGTTTTCACTTTGGAATAGGAGGCGCTCAGAAATTATTCGGAGTGAAACCAGATTTAGCAACATTTGGTAAGGCTATGGGGAATGGTTGGCCTATTAGTTGCATAGTTGGAAGAAGCGACATTATGCAAGTTTTTGAGGACGCCTTTTTTAGTTTTACATTTGCTGGGGATGTGGCATCAATAGCTGCGGCATTAAAAGTTATTGAAATTTTGGAAGATGGTCAAGCATATGAAAACATGCGTGTAGCAGGCAAAACAATCTGCGATGGAGCAAAAGTAATGGCTGAAGCTTCTGGTCTAGCCAATATATTCAAATTAGATGGCCATCATAACTGGTCAGTTTTCGACTTTCTGGATAACAATGGCCAAAGTGATCTTGCTATTAAAACTTTGTGGATTCAGGAACTAACAAGAAATGGGGTATTGATTCTAACTACAATAAACATCTCAGCTTCAATGGATCAGTACTGCATAAATAAAGTTTTAAAAGCATTTGCGAAAGGATTTAATAAAATCAAGAAATGTAGAGAGGAAAACATTAATCCAATTGATTTAATAGATGGTCCAATTCCTATTCCTGCTTTTAAAGCTAGATAGAAATATAAATCTTTATGCATTAATTTAAAACATTGATAAATATAAAAAAATATGAAAAAAGTACTTTTTATTAT
>CACAST010000030.1 GCA_902535185.1 uncultured Prochlorococcus sp. | reverse complement strand
TGGAGCTGGAGAAGGTATAAAAGATTTGAGACCATTTAATAGTTATGAATTTGTAGAGGCTATGCTTGCAGATAAATAAAAATTTAATTAATTTTTTTTAAAAACTTAAATTTAATGTTAAAACATACTTATCTATTAGATTTGTTTTGCCAAATAATCAAAAAGAAAAAATATTTTCGAATAAAGTTGTCCAAAATTTTTTAGAAAATGATCCTAAATTCACCTTAAAAAATAAATATAAATTTGCTGAAATTGCATCTTCTCTAGCATATTATTTAAAATCATTTTCCAACATAAATAAATTACTGGATTATGTTTGCTTAATTTTTAAACATATTTTTAGTGAGAATATAATTTTAATTATTCCTTTAAATTACGAGGGGGAGATATGGAATGAAAATATAAAAATTTCTGTTAATTATGAATATTCAACAATTCAAGAAGCGATTGAAAGTTTTTTGGATCAATTTCATTTTTCAAAAAATTTTAAAATAAAAGAAATTGTAACTTTTGAAAATGCT
This sequence comes from uncultured Prochlorococcus sp., assembly GCA_902535185.1. GTDB lineage: Bacteria > Cyanobacteriota > Cyanobacteriia > PCC-6307 > Cyanobiaceae > Prochlorococcus_A. Next base: position 6,601 of record CACAST010000030.1, on the reverse strand, counting down.
TTAAAAAATAAATTTAAAGAATATAACATTGAAGCAAAAAAAATAATATCCAGAGGCAAATGTAGAGGATTTATTTATATTTTTAGCGAAGATATTTCTAGACAGTCGATTACTGAAGATAGTAATTTTAATTTTATTGAAAATTGTCTAGCTGTTGGATTAGAAAATTATTATTTAATAAAAACAAAGAAAAAGCATGAGAATGTAGATAGAGAAATTTCCACTGGTGCTGAAATTCAATCTCAATTACTCCCGAATTATTGTCCAATTATCTATGGTCTAGACCTAGCTGCACATTGTAGACCAGCTCTTCAGCTCGGTGGAGATTACTATGATTTTATGTGCTTAAAGACTAATATTTCTGAAAAAAGGAAAGAAAAATCAAGATGGGCCTTTGTAATAGGTGATGTCATGGGTAAAGGAATTCCAGCTGGTCTTTTAATGACGATGTTAAGAGGCATGCTTCGTGCAGAGGTTCTTACAGGTCTTCCTCCAGATAGAATTTTGCATGATTTGAATCAACTAGCAATAAATGATTTAGATCAATCGCATAGATTTGTGACATTATTTTACTCAGATTATGATCCTAGAACTAGAAAATTGAGATTCGCTAATGCAGCACATAATCCTCCTCTGCTTTGGAAAAGTTCAGATCAGAAAATTATCAGACTAGATGCAAAAGGATTTGTACTTGGACTACAAAAAGATGCTGAATATCATTGTGGTGAAATCAAGCTCAATCAAAATGATTTAGTTCTTTATTACACAGATGGAGTAATTGATACTTCTAATTCTTTAGGACAAAGATTTGATGAGGAAAGATTAATTAAAACTCTTACAAAATTGTGCAAGCAGTCTTATACATCACAAGAAATATTAAATAAAATTTTTAAAAAGCTAGACGATTTTACAGGTCAAAATAGACATCTTGAAGATGATGCCTCAATGGTTATTTTTCAATTGAAATAGATATTTTTTGTCACTTATATAAAAAAATGCTTTATTAGAGATACTTAAAGTTATTAATTAATATGGCAAAAGTTTGGAGTAAAAGGTTTGATAATGCACTTGACCCCTTTATTGAAAAGTTTAATGCTTCTATTGGTTTTGATAGAAAGCTTATTTTAGAAGATTTAGATTGCTCAATCGCTCATGCGAAAATGCTTGGCAAAACAAAAGTTTTATCTTCTTCTGAATCTTTGCAAATTATTAATGGTTTAGAGTTAATAAAAGTTGAATATTTGGAGGGTAAATTTTCTCCTGGTCCACCTTCAGAAGATATTCACTATTGCATAGAAGAAAAGCTGATAAGTTTAATTGGCGAAATTGGAAAAAAATTACACACAGGTAGAAGTAGAAATGATCAAGTTGGTACAGATATAAGATTGTGGCTAAGAAAAGAGATTGACAATATTGAAATTTTAATAACTGATTTGCAAAAATCCTTCTTAAATCTTGCTAAAACCAATATTTTCACCTTAATTCCTGGATATACCCACATGCAAAGAGCTCAACCATTATCTTTGGCTCATCATTTATTGGCTTACATAGAAATGCTCCAAAGAGACCGTGAAAGGTATAAAGAAGTTCGCTCAAGAGTTAATATTTCTCCCTTAGGAGCTGCAGCATTAGCTGGAACAAAAATAAAAATAGATAGGCACTTTACAGCTGCAGAATTGGGTTTTAAAAAGATTTATAAAAACAGTATTGATGCAGTAAGTGATAGAGATTTTTGTATAGAGTTTGCTTCTGCATCTGCAATATTGATGTCTCATTTAAGTAAAATTTCAGAAGAAATAATTTTATGGGTAACTGATGAATTTTCTTTTGCGACATTAACAGATAAATGTGCAACAGGAAGTAGCTTAATGCCTCAGAAAAAAAATCCTGATGTACCAGAATTGATCAGGGGTAAAACAGGAAGAGTGTATGGACATCTCCAGGCATTGTTAACCATGGTCAAAGGAGTACCACTCTCTTATAATAAGGATTTTCAAGAGGATAAAGAGCCAATATTTGATACTGCAGAAACAATATCTTCTTGTATTAAAGCAATGACTATTTTAATTAATGAGGGCATTGAATTTAATATTAAAAATCTATCTGATTCAGTAGAAAACGACTTTTCAAATGCTACTGATTTGGCAGATTACTTAGTTAATAAAGATGTTCCTTTTAGAACCGCTTATCAAGTTGTTGGTCAAATGGTTAAATATTGCTTGGAGAGAAAAATGTTATTTAAAAATCTCAAAATTGAAGATTTTAAAAAATTTCATCCAGAATTTGATGATGATGTTTTTGTGGATCTAAAGCCTCTTAATGTCGTTAAATCAAGAAATAGCGAAGGTGGTACCAGTTTTGTTCAGGTAGAAAAAGAGATAAATAATTGGCAAAAAAGATTGTTAATTTGAATCTCAATTATATTTCTACAACAAGGGTATTCTTTGAAGTAGAATAGTAAAGCAACATTATGAGACTACTCAGTGTAGTTTTTTTATAAGTTAAATTTTTTGTTGAGTCTAAAGTGAGTATTTTTGTTGGCAATTTGCCTTTCCGCGCAGAGCGTGAAGATGTTACACAGTTGTTTGCCCCTTTTGGTGAGGTTTTAAATTGTTCTCTTCCCTTAGAGCGTGATACTGGTAGAAAAAGAGGATTTGCATTTATTGAAATGGCAGATGAAGCGATTGAGTCTAAAGCTATTGATGGTTTGCAAGGCACGGAACTAATGGGTAGACCATTAAGAATTAATAAAGCTGAGCCTAGAGGTTCTGGTGGATCTCGTAGAGGAGGAAGAGGCGGCAATAATGGCGGCTATGGAGGTGGTGGCTACGGTGGTGGCAATAATGGTGGCTATGGAGGCGGTAATAATGGTGGCTATGGAGGTGGCGGCTATGGCGATGGCAATAATAGCTCTAACGCTAATTCTTCTGGAGCAGAAGGTTGGGAAGACAGAAGCTATGGAAATTCTTCTGATAACTCTGAATATGAAAATGGTAGGAGCAGGAGAAAAAGGGGAGTTTCCAATGAGAGCAATGCTTCAAACGAGACAAATTAATAACCCATTTCTTTAAGTGCTGACGTTAATTTCAATAAATACTCAATATTTAATTCATTTTTTATAGATTTGTTTGAAATTTGATTTCTCCAAATTTTAGCTTTTGGTATACCTTCAACTAAATTTATAAGATGTTTACAAATATCCCAAGATTTTCCTCCATTACTTAAATGTTCTTCTATGTATGGAATTAGGGAGAAAATAATTTTTGAGGCAGATTTGGGTTTTTTATTAATTCCATAAATCTTTTGATCAATTTCAGACCATCTCAAGGGATGTTTATAAATTGACCGTCCAATCATGACCCCATCAAAATCACTCAAGGCTTTAAGTGATTCATCGATATTTGTTAAACCTCCATTGATTTCAATTAATAATTCTGGATTTAATTTTTTCACTTTTTTTACTACATCATAATTTAGTGGTGGTATGGTCCTATTTTGTTTTGGATTTAGACCTTTTAATATGGCTTTCCTTGCGTGAACTGTAAATCTGTCTGCACCAGCATTTGCGATAATTCTTACGAAATTATTCAAATTAACGAAACTATCATCATTATCTACACCGATTCTGTGTTTGATCGTAACCGGTAAGTTGCAATTATTTTTTAAGGATTCTATACATTTTGCTGCTTTTTCAGGTTCTTTCATAAGTGAAGCGCCAAAATTTCCAGAGCAGACCCTTGGACTAGGACAACCAACATTAAAGTTTATTTCGTCGTAACCCCAATCCTGTGCCATTTGGGCTGCCTCTTTAAGGATTTCAGGATCGTCTCCTCCAAACTGAATCGATATCGGGTGTTCTTCATCGTTAAAATCTAGAAAATTTTCTTTTTTATTCGTAAAAACTAAACTCTGGGCCACAATCATTTCCGTATACAATAGAGCTTTAGAACTTATTTTTCTCATTATCATTCTGAAATGCTTATCAGTACAATCCATCATTGGAGCAATACTTAATTTATGAATATTTTTAATAGAATTAGGCTTAATGAAATCCATTACTTTTTGTGATTTAAATATATGAATCAATTTCTATCAAGAAGAACTTTTATTCTAATTCCTACTATGTCAATCTTAAAAATAATCTTTAACCCCATGCAAGTATTAGCATCTTCATCACCTTCTAGAGAAGAGTGGAATTTATCAAAAGATGAATGGAAGGCTAGGCTTAGTCCAGAATCATATTACATTTTGAGAGAGGAAGGGACTGAAAGAGCTTTTAGCAGCCAATTAAATAATGAGAAGAGGAAAGGGATGTTTCACTGTGCAGGATGCGATTTGCCGCTTTTTTCCTCAGATAAAAAATTTGATAGTGGTACAGGATGGCCAAGTTTTTGGGATTCAATTCAAGGATCAGTAAAAACAAAAGTTGATTTTAAGTTAATTGTTCCTAGAACCGAATATCATTGTTCTAGATGTGGAGGTCATCAGGGACATGTCTTCAATGATGGGCCACTTCCTACTGGCAAAAGATACTGCAACAATGGATTAGCATTAAGGTTTGTTCCTGACTAAATATTTGTGCGGCCTTCCGCAACTTGTTTTGTGCATCACTTTATTGGACAATAGTTTTATTAAATTTTAGAAAAATGATTGAAAATCAATCAGACAATATTGATAATAAAGAGAATGATGATTCTAACCTGGATAATGCTCCTGAAGATACATCATTTACCCAAAATTCAACAACTGAAAATGATGAATTATCTTCTCAAGAAAAAGAAGAAATAAATACTGAAGAATTAAAAAATACTATTTCAAATAATGATGCAAGATTAGAACAATTAGAAAAAGAGCATGAAACATTAAAAAATCAATACGTAAGGATTTCAGCAGATTTTGATAATTTCAGAAAAAGGCAGTCTAGGGATCAGGACGATTTAAAAATCCAACTTGTTTCAAAGACTTTAACTGCAATACTTCCTATTGTCGATAATTTTGAACGGGCAAGACAACAACTTAAACCAGAAAGTGAAGAAGCTCAAGCTCTTCATAGAAGTTATCAAGGATTGTATAAACAACTAGTAGAAGTATTAAAACAACAGGGGGTTTCACCCATGAGAGTTGTTGGTCAGCAATTTGATCCAAACTTACATGAAGCGGTATTAAGAGAACCTAGTGAAGAGTTTGAAGAGGATTTTATTATTGAAGAATTGCAGAGAGGATATCATCTAGACGGTAAGGTTTTGAGACATGCATTGGTTAAGGTTTCTATGGGACCTGGTAAACAAAATTCACAACAGGAAGTAGAAAAGGATACAGTTGAAGGGGATGTTAATTCAGAGGCAAATACTTCTGAAGATGTATAAATTCCAAATTCTTATTTGAGCATTATCTAATGGCTGATTTTTACCAAATACTTGGAGTTTCAAGAGATGCTGATGCGGATACCTTAAAAAGGGCTTATAGAAAATTAGCAAGACAATACCATCCTGATGTTAATAAAGAACCTGGTGCGGAAGATAAATTTAAAGAAATTGGTAAGGCTTACGAAGCATTAGCCGATCCTGAAACTAGAGCAAGATATGACCAATTTGGAGAAGCTGGCCTTGGAGGTGCAGCTGGAATGCCTGATATGGGAGATATGGGTGGCTTTGCAGATTTATTTGAAACTTTTTTTAATGGCTTCGGGGGGCAAAATCCACAAGGAGGAAGATCACAAAGAAGAGGTCCTCAACAAGGAGATGATCTACGGTATGACCTTAATGTTGATTTTAAAGATGCAATTTTTGGCCAACAAAGAGAAATTAAAATTCCTCATTTAGAGACATGTGAAGTTTGTAGGGGAACAGGCGCAAAACCAGGAACCGGCCCCAAAACTTGTTCAACATGTGGTGGAAGTGGACAAGTTAGAAGAGCTACAAGAACACCTTTTGGTAATTTCACACAAGTAGCTGAATGTCCTTCATGTAATGGGGCTGGCCAGATAATTGCAGATCCATGTGTAGCTTGCGGCGGTAATGGCGTAAAGCAAGTCAGAAAAAAATTAAGAATTAATATCCCTGCAGGAGTTGATACTGGCACTAAATTAAGAGTTTCTGGTGAGGGAAATGTTGGTTTGAAAGGGGGGCCACCTGGAGATCTTTATGTTTTTATAAAAGTTAAGAATGATTCAAAACTTAAAAGAGATGGTGTAACTATTTACTCAGAAATAGAAGTGAGTTATTTACAGGCTATTTTAGGTGACACCGTAAAAATCACTACAGTTGATGGAGATGTTAATTTAAAAATTCCAAGTGGTTCTCAGCCAAATACAACTCTTTCACTTGAGAGCAAAGGGGTACCTAGACTTGGTAATCCGGTTGCGAGAGGAAATCATGAAGTCTTAGTAAAAGTAAAATTACCAACTCGTATAACCGATGCAGAACGAGAGCTTTTAGAGGGTTTAGCTTCTCAATATTCAGATAAAAATATTAATTCCAGTAGTGGACTTTTTAGTAAATTATTTGGTAAAGAATCTTAATGACTTCCTTAAAGCATTTGGATCTTAAATCTGTTCCATGTCCTTTAAATATTGTCAAAATTAAATTGGCTTTGGAGAAAT
>CACAST010000029.1 GCA_902535185.1 uncultured Prochlorococcus sp. | reverse complement strand
TCTCTCGTTATCTCTTCAGGCCCTAACTTCGTTTGTCTTGCTTCAATTTCATATTTTTCAATATGCACTGAAGTATATAAATCGTCAGTTACCATCCTCTCACTCACAAGAATTGCATCTTCGTAGTTGTAGCCCTCCCATGGCATATAAGCAATTAAAACGTTTTGGCCAAGAGCAATTTCCCCTCCTTCACATGCAGATCCATCTGCTAAAACCTGACCAGATATAACTCTATCTCCAATTTTTACTATAGGTCTTTGGTTGAGGCAAGTATCTTGATTTGATCTTTGATATTTCTGTAGATAGTGAAAATGTTCATTACCATCCTCATCTTTGACGACAATCTCATTAGCATCTACGTAAGATACAGTTCCATTAACTTTTGTTATGGGAACCATCCCCGAATCTCTAGCGACTTGTGATTCTAAACCTGTACCAACTAAAGGGCGTTCTGGCCTGAGCAGTGGAACGGCTTGGCGTTGCATATTTGATCCCATCAGAGCTCTATTAGCATCATCATGTTCCAAGAAAGGAATAAGTGAAGTAGCAACTGAAATCACTTGAACCGGAGAAAGCTGAACGTAATCAACTTGATGAGGAGGAACTTTTTCAAAATCTTGTCTATATCTTACTGGTATTAGATTTGCAATTATATTTCCATCCTTGTCAGTTGCGACGTCTCCTGGAGCCACCCTACATTCATCTTCTAAATCAGCAGAAAGATAAACAGGATTACCTTCTTTATCCACTTTACCATTTTTGACTTCCCAAAAAGGTGTTTCAATGAAACCATATTCATTAACTCTTGCATGGGTAGCTAAAGAATTTATAAGTCCTGCATTAGGACCTTCGGGAGTCTCGATAGGACATAATCTTCCATAATGCGAAGGGTGTATATCTCGTACTGCAAAGCCTGCTCTTTCTCTAGTTAAGCCTCCTGGACCTAATGCTGAAATTCTTCTCTTGTGTGTTAATTCAGCCAGAGGATTAGTTTGATCCATGAACTGGCTTAATTGACTGGATCCAAAAAATTCCTTTATAGCAGCAACTAAAGGTTTCGGATTTACCAATTGAGCGGGAGTTAAAGAATCTGTTTCTCCTACAGTCATTCTTTCTTTAATAATTCTCTCTAAGCGATTAAGTCCAACCCTGACTTGATTTTGCAGAAGTTCTCCTACAGATCTAACCCTTCGATTACCAAGATGGTCAATATCATCCAAACTAGCACCGCCAATGTCCAATTCTAGATTAATTAAATAATCAATGGTAGAGAGGACATCTTCATGGGTAAGTGTTCTCACATCATTTGGTACGGTAAGTCTCAATTTTTTGTTTATTTTATATCTACCAACTCGGCCTAAATCATATCTTTTGGGATCGAAAAACCTGCTGTGTAACAGCTGTTGTCCGCCTGAAACAGAGGGAGGTTCACCAGGACGTAGCTTCTTGTAAAGCTCAAGTAATGCTTGGTCTTCTGAATTTATACCCTCGTCATTAGCTGACTCAATTGAGCTTTGATAAAACTCAGGATGCCTAAGTTTATCGATCACATCATTATCTGAAAGGCCCATCGCTCTCATAAGAACGTGAGCATTAATTTTCCTAGTTTTGTCAACTCTCACATAAAGTAAATTATTCTTGTCAGTTTCGAATTTTAGCCAAGCACCTCTATTAGGAATAACGCTAGCGTTATAGGTCCTTCGACCATTTTTATCTAGTTCATCTTTGAAATATACTCCGGGACTTCGAACGATTTGATTAACAATAACTCTTTCAGCACCATTAATAATGAAAGTCCCTCTTTCAGTCATTAATGGTAGTTCGCCAATAAATACTTCTTGTTCTTTAATTTCCCCTGTTTCTTTATTAATTAACCTGCAAGTTACATACATTTGGGATGCAAATGTAGCATCTCTTCTTTTAGCTTCCTCAACATCATGTCTAGGTCTTTTTAACCTATACTCTTCACCGATGAAATGTAGTTCTAATTTACCTGTGTAATCAGAAATTGGAGAAAAATTTTGAAGTTCTTCTATTAACCCCTTTTCCAAAAACCATTTAAAGCTTGCTCTTTGTACTTCAACCAAATCTGGTAGATAAGTAGCTGTTTTTGCTACCTGTAAAGCGCTACTGCTCATCCAAGGAAACCTGCGATTTTGTGAGATTTACTATTTACTATTAATCTACTCAATATTTTAGTTATTTAACTTTTCACTTAAATGAAATAACCATTAAATCTCGATTTCAACAAAAAAACAATTAAATTTAGATGAATTAAATTTTGATTAATGTTGACAAATCATTAACTGTGCAAGTTAGAAACTAAAAAATTAAGAAAAATTTCCAGTAATTCCTTATCTTAACAGCTGCTCCGTCAAATTAACAAGTCAAATTTAAACAAATCTTCAGCATTCTTAGATGACTCTTTAGCAATTGTGTTTAATTCAGTAGATCTTAAATGAGCCATAAATTTTGCAACATTTTCAACAAATGCAGGTTCATTTCTTTTGCCTCTATGAGGGACAGGAGCCAAGAATGGTGAATCAGTCTCGATTAAGTATTTATCATTTGGGACTATTTTTGCACACTCATGAATTTCATGTGCTTTTGGGAAAGTTACTATTCCACTAAAACTGATGTAAAACCCAAGATCCAAGAATTGCTTCATTTCATTTGGAGTTCCTGTCCAACAATGAAGAACACCACCAGGACATTTCCCTTTATTAGAGAGATCACTGCATATCTCAATCATTTCATTTGCAGCATCTCTGCAATGGATAATTACAGGCAATTTAAGTTCATAAGCTAACTCCATTTGCGGAATAAGTGCTTCAATTTGCTTAGTTTTATTTTCGTTTTTAAAAAAATCCAAACCTAATTCCCCAATAGCTACAACCCTTCTATCTTCTTGAGCTGATTTTCTTAAAAGAGATTTTGAACTTTTTTCCCATTTTTTTGCTTCTAGAGGATGCAATCCAACTGAATAGTAAATTTCATTAAACTCATGAGATAATTTTTTCAACTTAGGAATTTCTGTTAATTCACAACAAGCATGAACTAATTTTTTTATGCCTTTTGAACGCAACCTTAAAACGACATCTTCAAGATCTCTCTCAAAATTTTCGAATATTAAATGACAGTGCGAATCTATGAGTTCTATGTTGCTCATAATTCTGTTATGTCTTTTTACTTTGTGGTAAGAGTAGATTTTACAAAATTATTAATTTTTGATTTTCTATTAGCTCCGTTATTTTTGTGAAGAACATTTTTTTTAACTGCTTTATCAATTAAGCTAAAGGCTTTGTTAAGGCTTGTATTGACTAAATTTTTATTTTCATCGTTTGGTTCTTTTTTATATTTCTCACAATTTTCTAAAGTTTTTTTGGTCAAAGTTCTTACTGTAGATTTATATGACTTATTGATTAAACGATTTCTTTCTGCAATTTGTATTCTCTTTTTTGCTGATTTGTTATTGGCCACAGAGTGTACATAAATATAAGATTTACATCATAACAAATAAATCGACTACTAATCAATCATATATAATTTAAAAAATTATTAAATTGGGTTTTAATCCTTTCAATTTGAAAAAATTAAGCATATGAAAGTAATAAATAATAAAACAGAAGCTATTAAAGAACTAAAAAGGATTTCTACCAGAACTAATTCAGAAAATAATAATAAGATAAATAAAATTGTTGAAGAAATTCTTCAAGAGGTAAAAATTTCCGGAGATAAAGCAGTAGAAAAATATACCAAAAAATTTGATGGTTTTGATCCTTTCCCTATGCAAGTGAATGCTGATCAAATAAAAAATGCATGGGATGAAATTGATAACAATTTGAAACGCTCACTTGAGGAAGCTCACAAAAGAATTCAAAAATTCCATGAAAAAGAAATTCCTCAATCTTTTACTATAAAAGGTGAATATGGTGATATTGTCCAAAGAAGATGGAAACCAGTGAAAAATGCAGGTATTTATATTCCTGGAGGAAGAGCGGCTTATCCAAGTACTGTATTAATGAATGCAATTCCAGCAAAAGTAGCAGGAGTAACAGAAATTATAATGGTATCTCCTGGGAATAAAGAAGGGGAAATAAACAAAACTGTCTTAGCTGCAGCTCACTTATCAGGTATCAATAAAGTATTTAGAATTGGAGGAGCTCAAGCAATTGGTGCATTAGCATTTGGCACAAATCAAATCAATAAAGTTGATGTTATATCAGGTCCAGGGAATATATATGTTACGACTGCAAAAAAACTCATTTATGGTTCTACAGGAATTGATTCATTAGCTGGTCCAAGTGAAATATTAATCATTGCAGATGAAACAGCTCAAAGCACTCATATAGCATCTGATCTATTAGCGCAAGCAGAACATGATCCTTTGGCTTCGTCAATACTACTAACTACATCAAAAAACCAGGCAAATGAAGTTTTAGAAGAACTTTATAAAAAAATAGATGATCATCCAAGAAAAGAAATTTGCATTCAATCAATAAAAAATTGGGGTTCAATTGTGATTTGCGAGAATTCTGAACAATGTGTTGAACTATGCAATAACTTTGCCCCTGAACATCTAGAAATTCTTACTGTAGATCCAAAAAAAATTCTTGCAGGTATAGAGAATGCCGGAGCGATATTTTTGGGAAAATGGACTCCAGAAGCAGTTGGAGATTATCTTGCTGGACCAAATCATACTTTACCCACGTCAGGAAATTCTAGATTTAGCGGTTCTTTGGGAGTTGAAACTTTTATGAAAAATACTTCAATAATAGAATTTAATGAAGAAAGTTTAAAAGTTAATAGCCTTGATATTATTAATCTTGCTAAAAGTGAGGGCTTACATAGCCACGCTAACTCAGTGCAAATAAGATTTGAAGATTAGCAAACTCTTGAGAGAGAGTGAACGACTGGAGTATTGTTTTCAATTTTACCAACTAATACTTTGTCAGTAAGATCAACGAATAATCCATTTTCTAATACTCCAGGAATATTATTAATCGTCATTTCAATCTCTTTGGGATTCTTAATACCATCATCAAATAATACATCTAGGATGAGGTTGCCTTGATCAGTAACAACTGGGCCAGCTTTTTTAGTAGCCATTCTCAAAGTTGAACTACCTTTCATCTCTGAGATAATTTCCTGAACTTGTTTCCAAGCATTTGGAAGAACTTCTACAGGTAAAGGAAAAGATAGATTTAAATTTTGTACAAGTTTAGTTTCATCGACAACAATCAGCAATTGATCAGATTTAGATGCTACTAACTTTTCTCTCACATGACATGCTCCTCCTCCTTTAATTAATTGAAATCCTGGATCAACTTCATCTGCTCCATCAATAGCTAAATCAATTTGAGATACAGAAGCTAAATCGATAAGCGGGATATTCAGTTCAAGCGCTAAAACTTCTGATTGAAAAGAAGTTGCAACACCTCTTACATTTTGGAGTTTCCCAGAACGCATTTCATCCGCAAGGCTTTTTATCATTAATGCAGCTGTAGATCCTGAACCTAATCCAAGTATCATGTCACTTTTTACTTCCCTTATTGCTGCATCAGCAACAACTTGTTTCATTTGAGTTTGTGAATCCAAAATCTTTTTCTCTAATGGTTATAAATTATTAAATTTCAATGGGTGATTTATGTCAAACCTGGGAGGGGTTCTGGTTTGATATTTATCTGTATCTCTTTATTATCTCTCAAAATATTTAGAAGAAATACTTTTCCTATCTGAGCTTTTTCTACTTCATCTAGTAAAGTTTTAGGCTCATTAATAGAGATATTTTCGGCTGCTATGACTAAATCGCCTCTTCTTAAACCAGCTTTTTCAGCGGGGCTATTAGGTATTACTGATTGAATTAGAGCTCCATTTCTTTCGGGTAATTGAACTAAAGAATTGGGGTCTCGATTATGTTCTTTAGCAATTCTAGGATTTAAAGAAATTAATTGTACCCCTAAATATGGATGAATAACTTCCCCATTTTTAAGTAGCTGATCAGAAACACTTTTAGCTAGATTGATGGGAATCGCAAAACCTAAACCTGCTCCAGGACCACTTCTTACTAATGTATTTATTCCAATTACCTCGCCATTGGAATTTATGAGTGGTCCCCCAGAATTTCCTGGATTTATTGCCGCATCAGTCTGAATAAGATCCAACCTTTTATCTGAAAATCCTAAACTATTAATATCTCTATGCAGGCTGCTTACAATCCCTAAGGTAACTGTTTTTTCAAGACCATAGGGAGTACCAAGAGCTATTGCCCAATCCCCAACTTCAAGATCTTCAGAATTTCCAAGTGGAGCAAAACCAGAATAAGTATCTTGATCAATTTTTACTAAAGCAAGATCAGTTACTGTATCCGTGCCCAAAACTTCACCATCGCAAATAGATCCATCTGCCAAAGTAACTGAAACATTATCGACTCTTTCCACGACATGAGCGTTGGTAAGAACCAAACCATTCTCATTAATAATAACTCCAGAGCCTTGACCTCTCTCCCTTTCAGGAGTAATGCCTTGCTCGCCAAGTAAATCCCTTAACAAAGGGTCAAGTAAAGTAGGATCAAATTGTTGCCTCTCTACCAAGCGATCAGTGTCAATTTTTACAACCGCAGGGCCAACATTTTTAACTGCAGATGATACAAAATTGTGATTTTCAGAAGATGTTAAGGCTAAAACTTCTGCTTTTTGAAAGAAATTGATTAGACAAAAACAACTAATGATAATTATTTGGATTAAACTAAATTTGAAAAGTTTCATATAATTTATAGTCTTTGAAAATATTTGAATAATCTAATTGAAGAAACATACTATTGTTGTTTTTTTGTTTACATCCATAAAATACAAATTTTCAATTTTTTCTATAGAAAAAATCTATTTATATGTGAAAATAATTTTAAATAAATTTATAAATAAATTTGAATAAAGAAAACAAAAGTAAACTAGAAACGTTACTAGAAAATGTTGCTAATGAAAGGGATTTAGAAATCTGCGATTTTAATATACAAACTAATCAAAATCCAATTGTTATTGAAATAATAATAAAAAAAACAAATGGGGATGATATTTCTTTAGATGATTGCGCGCTATTTAATACCCCAGTATCTGACGAAATAGAAAAATCAAATCTTGTAAATTGTTCATATGTGTTAGAAATTAGTAGTCAAGGGGTCAGTGATGAATTAACCTCAGAAAGAGACTTCAAAACTTTTAAGGGTTTTCCAGTTAATGTTGAGTTAAACCAAAAGAATTCAAAAATAAAATTCCTGAATGGTTTACTTTATGAAAAGTCTAATGATTATTTAGCCATTAACATTAAAGGTAGGATAAAGAAAATCCCTTTTGAAGAAGTATTAAAAATTAGTCTTTGTACCTTAAAAGATTAATTAATTTTCAACCATTATTCAATTTTCCCATCATAGATGGCATTAGTTATTCTCCCAGGTTTAAACAATCTTATTGAAGACATTAGTGAGGAAAAAAAATTACCTCCTAATATCGTTGAAGCAGCCTTGCGCGAAGCTTTGTTAAAGGGATACGAAAAATATAGAAGAACTTTTTACATTGGAGTTAACGAAGATCCATTTGATGAAGAATACTTTAGTAATTTTGATGTTGGACTAGATTTAGATGAAGAGGGTTAC
>CACAST010000028.1 GCA_902535185.1 uncultured Prochlorococcus sp. | reverse complement strand
CATCATTTAGCCATTCAATTGTTCTCATGTTATGAAGTCGATCTGCAAGCTTAACTAAGACAACTCTGATATCGCTGGCCATAGCCAAAAACATTTTCCTAAGATTTTCAGCTTGTGCTTCAGTCCTGTTGTTAAAGTGAATGCCGCCTAATTTTGTTACACCCTCTACAAGTATTTTTACTTCTAATCCAAAATTTGTTTCTATTTCAGATAAATCAATGCCAGTATCTTCAACTACATCATGTAAAAGGCCTGCAGCAATAACAGATGAACTAGCACCTATTTCTTTAAGGAGATTTGCAACAGCAACCGGGTGGATAATGTATGGCTCGCCGCTCGCACGGAATTGTCCATCATGAGCTTTATAAGCAAGTTTAAAAGCCTTTACTATAAGGTTTTGATTCTCATCATTTTCTTTATTTGATTTTTCAAAATTATGAATATCTTTAACAAGCCAATCGGGAATGTTTATTTGATAATTCAAAGATTCACTTTCATATTTTTTATTTTCAGGCAAAATAGTTTTGGAAACTTCAATTTCGTTTTTTTCTTTTGAATTTGCAGCTGCCTCGGACATTTTATATTGCTTTAGATGTATTTTATTTATGTCTAGAAAAATTTGCTATAAATCATGGAAAAAAATAAAGAAAAAATTATTGTAGTTAAAAATCTTACTGTTAAATATGGTCTAAAACAGCAACCTATTATCAAAAATTTTAATTTGGAAATAGATAGTGGAGATCATTTGGCTATAATAGGACCTTCTGGATGTGGAAAGACCACTTTTGCAAAAACATTAGTAAATATATTGCCTGCAAAGGCCACTTCTAAAGGGTATCTATCGATTTCTAATGTAGATCCTAGGAAAATAAACAACAAAGATGCACAATTATTTAGAAGAAAGAATTTTGGATTTATTTATCAAGACTCTATAAAAAAACTTAATCCGCTAATGAGAGTTGGGGATCATTTATATGAATTATTTAAAACACATGATCAAACTAAATCATCTTTAGCTATTAAAAAATTAGTAAGAGAAGTTTTTCAAAAAGTCGGAATTGAAGAAAGTAGACTTGATTCTTTCCCACATCAATTTAGCGGCGGAATGAGACAGAGAGTTTCTATAGCAATGGCACTTGCTTTGAAACCTAAATTATTAATAGCTGATGAACCTACAACAAGCTTAGATACCAAAACAAGTTTTGAAATTATGCAAGAAATAATTCATCTATGTAATGAATTTGATACAACTTTAATTTTAATTAGTCATGATATTAATCTTGCAGCAAAGTGGTGTAAAAAAGTTGCAATAATTGAAAAGGGATCGATTGTTGAAAAAGGGAATATATTAGATATTTTTCAATCACCAAAATCAGATATCGGGAAAAAGTTAGTAAATGCTTCAAAAATAGTATTAGAACCAAATACTAAAAATAATGCTAGAGATCAGGTCGTTCTAGAGGTAAATAACCTAAGACATTGGTATAAATTAAATTCTTCAATTTTCATTAATAAATGGAATAAGGCTTTAAATGAAGTTAGTTTCAAGTTATATGAGAATGAGACTCTTGGAATAGTTGGTTCTTCAGGGAGTGGTAAAAGTACATTATGTAGGGCTTTAATTGGACTTCTTAAAGTAAGAGGTGGTGAAATCAAAATTTATGATAAAAATCATGCATCGAAAAAAAATAAATCTTTTAAAAAGAACAATAAAGTGCAAATTATTTTTCAAGATCCTTTTTCAAGTTTGAACCCGAAAATGACAATTAAAAGTATTTTGGAAGATATATTTTTTATTCAAAAAATTTCAGATAAAAGAAAAATCGAAAAAGAAATAAAATTAATGTTTAGAAATTTGAATCTTCCCTTAAATAATGATTTTTTTAATTCTTATCCTAGCCAATTATCTGGTGGTCAATTGCAAAGAATTTCATTAGCCAGAGCGCTATTGTTGAAACCAAAAATTTTGATTTGTGATGAGAGCGTTAATATGTTGGATGCTTCAGTAAAAATAGAGATTCTTGAATTACTTAGAGTCTTGCAAGAAAAAATGAATTTAACGATTATCTTTATTACTCATGATTTGGGCATTGCTAAAAGATTTTGTGATAGGTTGCTAGTTATGAATCACGGAAAGATAGTTGATGAAGGAGAAAGTTCCACAATATTCACTAAAACTCAAAACAGGTATACAAAATCGCTTCTAAATTCCTCTTTGAATCTTATTTAATTTTAAGAACACTTAGTAATTTTTGAAAATCTAATGGTAATTCTGATTCAAATATCATTTCTTTACCATTTATTGGATGTATAAGTCCAAGCTTAATGGCGTGTAAAGCTTGGCCATCTAATTTACATGGTAGTTTTTTACATCTTCCATATAACGGATCACCCACAATTGGATGATTAATGTGAGCGCAATGTACTCTTATTTGATGCGTTCGCCCCGTATCTAGTTTGAAACTCATTAATGAGTAATTGCCAAATCTTTCTTCTAATTTCCAATAGGTACAGGCATACCTTCCTGAAGTTTCTTCAACTACTTTATATTTCAATCTATTTAATTTATCTCTGCCAATGTTCCCCACTATTTGGCCTTCTTCAGAATTCGGTGCTCCATGAATTACTGCAATATATTCGCGTGATGCTATTTTTTCTTTAATTTGTTTCTGGAGATTTACTAATGCCTCTTGGCTTTTTGCAACAACCATACATCCCGAGGTATCTTTATCTAATCTGTGAACAATCCCTGGTCTTAGTTTCCCATTAATTCCAGGTAGATCTTTACAGTGAAAAAGTAATCCATTCACTAAAGTTCCTGATTTGTGTCCAGGGGCTGGATGAACAATTAGTCCTGATTGTTTATTAATTACTATGATGTGCTCGTCTTCAAAAAGGATATTTAAATCCATTTTTTCAGGTTTCAAATATATAAGAGGTTCTGGAGGAGGCATCCATATTTGAATATTGTCGCCATTTTTTAATGGGGTCTTTGCTTTCGCAGTCTTATAGTTTACAAGTACTAAACCTGAATTTATAAAATGTTGAATTCTTGCTCTACTTTGTTCTGGCCTTTTACTTACCAACCATCTGTCTAGCCTCATAGGAAGAGGTAGCTCATAAATAATTTCTATAAGCTCACCTTCTCCAATGCCGAAAGAATTTTGATTATTTAATTCCATAGTGGGACTTCTAATGCAATTTTACCCAGCATTTGATTTCTATAATCTTCCAATAACTTATGAGACATTCTCCTTTTATCGCCAGAGGTATGTTTTGAAGCTGCTTCGTCGATCCAAGCAGAAGGACTCTTAAAGCCTTTAGTAATATCAACTCCATATCTATTAGATATTTGTTTAACTGAGATATTCGCATTCTTATCTTTGTTGAGAGTAGATATAATTTTGATAAATCCAATTGCGACACTCTCTATTTCATAAGCAGCTTCTCCAATATCGTCACACAGTGCAAGATTAAGTGCTGATTTTTGATCTTCTAAATTTGGAGGTATAACACCAGGAGCATCTAGCAGATCTATACCACTTTCTAATTTTATCCATCTTAAATTACGAGTCACGCCTGCTTTCCTAGCGCTATCTACAACTCTTTTTTTTGCGATTCTATTAATTAATGCCGACTTTCCTACGTTTGGAAAACCAAGTGTAAGGGCTCTAATTGGCCTAATTCGCATTCCTCTAGAGAGTCTTCTATCGTCGATTGACGACCTAGAATCTTTGGCTGACTTACAAATTTCTTTAATCCCTATTCCTCTTTTAGCATCACACCAAAGAGGATATTGATCATTAGCATTAAACCATTTATTCCAACTATTGATTGTATTCGGGGAGATCATATCTGATCTGTTAATGACAAGAATATGTTTTTTATTATTTATCCATTTATTTAAGTGTGGATGACCTGTTGACAAAGGAATTCGTGCATCTCTAACTTCTATGACTAAATCTACTTTATTGATAACCTCAGATAATTTCTTTTCTGCTTTTGCGATATGGCCTGGGTACCATTGGATTTTGGGTATGTCCACTTCAATAAATCAAATAAAATTTTGTATTCCTATTAGTTTTTATAAGTTTCAAAAGTATTTACTTTTAAAGTTTAGTATAAATTTAATGACTAAAAAAATTTTTATAATCGTTAATTTTTAAAATTTATTAAGGCATAGGTAACAGTAACTACTTTTTAACCCAATAAGTCCAAATTAACGTTAGGGTCTTGAGATTATAAATATAGCTTGTTTAATGTCAAAATTATCTCTTTCCAGTCTTGATAAGACACATTTAGAAGGAAAAAAAGTTCTTGTAAGAGTAGATTTTAATGTTCCATTAAATGAAGATGGTCAAATAACCGACGATACGCGTATTCGTGCAGCGATCCCAACTATTGAATATCTTATTAATCATTCCTCAATAGTTATTTTAGCTGCTCATTTTGGTAGACCAAAGGGTGAGGTAAATGAAAAAATGAGATTAACTCCAGTAGCAGCAAGATTAAGTGAATTGTTGGGGCAAAATGTTGCTCTTACTAACAGCTGTATTGGTGATGAAGCATTTGTACAATCAAATAGCTTATCTAATGGAGATGTTCTTTTACTTGAAAATGTTCGTTTTTTTGGTGAAGAGGAAAAGAATGACCTGGAGTTTGCTAAAAAATTAGCATCACATGCAGATATGTATGTAAATGATGCTTTCGGTGCTGCTCATAGAGCGCATGCTTCAACTCAGGGTGTTACAAATTATTTAAGTCCTTCAGTAGCTGGATTCCTTTTAGAAAAAGAATTGAAATACCTACAAGGAGCTGTAGATTCCCCAAATCGTCCATTGGCAGCAATCGTTGGAGGATCAAAGGTTAGTAGCAAAATAGGAGTACTTGATTCTTTACTAGATAAGTGTGACAAAATCATGATTGGTGGAGGTATGATTTTCACTTTTTATAAAGCTAGAGGTTTAGATGTCGGAAAGAGCCTAGTAGAAGAAGATAAACTTGAGCTTGCTAAAGATTTAGAAGCAAAAGCAAAAGCAAAAGGAGTAGAATTGCTATTACCCACTGATGTTGTTTTGGCTGATGAATTTTCTCCCCACGCCAATAGTAAAATATCTCAAATTGATGCAATTAGTGGGAATTGGATGGGTCTAGATATTGGTCCAGATTCCATTAAAGTTTTTCAGAATGCTCTTGCAGAATGTAAGACAATTATTTGGAATGGTCCAATGGGAGTTTTTGAATTTGATAAATTTGCAGACGGTACAAATGCAATAGCTACGACTCTTGCTGACTTAAGTGCTTTTTCTGAAGTTTGTACAATAATTGGTGGTGGAGATTCAGTTGCAGCAGTTGAAAAAGCAGGATTAGCTGAGAAAATGTCTCATATATCTACTGGAGGTGGTGCTAGTTTGGAACTTTTAGAAGGTAAAACTTTACCAGGTGTGGCTGCTTTAAACGACGCTTAGGCTATATTTTATCAACAATATCAATGCTCTTTGTGAAAGTAATTATTCCTTCAGGATGAGCTATGATTCCTGACCAAATTTGTATCCCTGGTTTTGAAGGGGCTCTTGTTATTTTAAAAATCCCTCCAGACGCCAATGGCTCCAATATTATTTCTTGTTCAAACAATGAATTCACTTGATGAGGTTTTATAGCTCCAGCAATAATCACTTCTTCAAGAGGCTTATTTAGAATTATATCGATATCGTATTTTGAACCAGTAAGAACTCTATCAGGAATTTTAAAACTAATATCTATTTTTTTATTATCATTTCTTATTGTGGTGAATAAATTTTTGATAATCCCTTCATCTATTTTCCCATTTACGATTGAAAATAAATAATCAAATTTGGATTCGAGAATATATATTTCTCCATTAACTATTTTTTCCCCAAAAACTTTTATTCGTAAAATATCTTCATCTGGCATATTAGATTTTAATCTTTTGATCTTCCATTGGCTGTTAGGGAAATCATTAATAATCTTTGAAAATTGTTTTGGTATATTTTGGCTTTCTTCATTTCTAAAATTCTTTCTAATGAATTCTAAATCTTTTGCATTTAAGGAGTTTTCTAGATTTTTTATAAAATCAACTTGCAAAGTTTGCGTTATTGCTGAATAGGGAAAAATAAGATAAACAAATAAGTAGAGAAGAAATCCTATATTTTTGAATAAGTTTAAATTAAACATATTAATCATTGGTTATTTTATTCTACTATTTTAGGTTTTTATGTCTAAAAAAAATAATTTATTAGTTGCAGCAAGTGGGACGGGGGGGGCATATTTTCCCAGCCTTAGCAGTTTCTAAAGAGGTGGAAGATAAATGGAATATTCATTGGTTGGGTGTTAGTCAAAGACTTGATGCAAATTTTATTCCCCAAAAATATAATTTGAGGACTTTGAATATAAAGACACCAAGAAAAAATATTTTTTTGTTTTATCAATATATAAAAATTTTAATGTCAACTTTTCAAATAATTAGGATCTTAAAAGAAAAAAAGATTAACTTAGTTTTTGCGACTGGCGGTTATATATCAGCCCCTACTATTATTGCTTCAAAACTTCTTAAGATACCTATCATTATTCATGAATCAAATCTATTTCCAGGAATGGTCACGAAATATTTTGGTTTTTTATGTAATTATGTTCTTTTAGGATTTAAAGAAACAAATTCTTATTTAAAAAATTGTAAAACTATTTTCACTGGGACACCTTTAAGAGAGCAATTCTATAAATTTAATTTTTTGCCAGAATGGGTTCCAAAAGGAAATGGACCTCTTTTGATTGTTATGGGAGGTAGTCAAGGAGCAAAAGCTATAAATCAAATTCTTTATGAATCTCTAGAATTTTTAATAAAAAAACAATTTCGGATAGTTCATATTGTTGGTGAATCTAATCAAAAACCTTTTCATGTAAAAAACTCCAAAAATTATATTCAAAAGAAATTTACTAATGAAATAGCAGCTTTAATTCAAAACTGTGATCTTGTAATATCGAGATCTGGTGCAGGAACAATTAATGAATTAATGGAGGCTGAAAAACCTTCTATTTTGATTCCATATCCAGATTCTAAAAATAATCATCAGGAGAAAAATGCCATGATTCTTGCTGCATGTGGAGGCTCAGTTCTAATCAATCAGAATAAAATGTCTAAAGAAGTTTTTGAAGAAACTCTAGAAAGAATTTTTAAAATAAAATCAATAAAGGGAAAAAATCATTATGAAATATTAGATCTCATGAAGAAGAATATGGAAAATAATAATAAAATTAAATCTAAAAATGAGATTAAAAAATATATTAATTATTTTTTAAAGGAATTCTGAATTTCTTCACATAAAAGAGTGTTATTTTTTCTATTTTGCAGACTTATTCTTGCCCACTTTTCGTCAAGAAATCTAAATGAAGTGCATTCTCTAAGCAATATTCCCTTATTTTCTAAGTATTTTATATTCGGCGACAAGGATGTTTTACTTTCTATTAAAAAAAAGTTGGTTGAAGAGTTATGAATTTTAAGGTTATCTATTTTTAATAATTTTTCAAATACTCTCTTTTTTTCAATATTTATCCAACTGTGAATCTGTTTTGTCCACTGTTCATAGAATTTCTTATTACTTAGTAGATCAATTCCGGCTTTAATAGAAAATGAATTTAAAGGCCAAGGATCTCTATTTATTTCCCATTGTTTAAGTTTTTTCGATGAGCCAATAACGTAACCTAGTCTAAGACCAGGAATATTAAAGATTTTGGTCAAGCTTCTCAAGACTAATAAATTATCAAATCTTTTGGTTAATGGTATTAAAGATTCTTTGTCTCCATTAGGTGTTATCGATAAGAAAGCTTCATCGCAGATAACTAATTTATATTTTTTCAAAACTTCCTCCAATGAATTCTTTTCCCATAATTGGCCGGTAGGGTTATGTGGATTTGTTATCCAAATAACATCACCTTTTGGATGAAGCGGAAATGATTGAGGAAAAATATCATTCCAGTTTTTTGGTAATTCGCAATGTATAAAATTGCTATTCCAACAATTTAAAGATCTTTCATAATCAACAAATGATGGAGAAGGAATACAACTTATTCCGAATTTGGATGCTTCATAACCTGCCCAGGTTATTAATTCAGAAGCTCCATTCCCAGGCAATATATTGTCTGGATTTATCCCATGAAATTTGCCGATTATTTCTTTCAGATCATTTAAGTTTCTTTCTGGGTAATATCTAAAGCTAAGATTCTTAATTTCCGTATTTATTGAATCTATTATTATTTGAGGGGGATCAAAGGGTACTAATGATGCGCTTGCATCAATGATTTCGGAGGGTAATAAATTTAATTTTTTCGCAG
>CACAST010000027.1 GCA_902535185.1 uncultured Prochlorococcus sp. | reverse complement strand
TCTTTATTCTTATTTGCAACCAGAAAACAGATAAAGGATAAATTATTCTTGAAAAAATAATTAATATAGGGGGTAAGAAACCTTCTTTTGAATAAAGTATAAATCCTGAAAAAAAGTATAAAGCCCAAATTAGAACTCTTTGAATTAAAATTAATTTCTTACTTTTGCTTGACATTATTAATTAATTAATTTTTATAATTTTAGTCATTTTATATCTTTCAAAAAAAATGTTATTTATAATGACTTTTTCTTTACGAATAATTTCCCATTCATTTTTAAGAAATAATTCATAACTTATTAAGCTCGCTTCGGTATAAATAGAATTTAAACCTTCTTTCTTTGCTTCATCTTCTAATTTATCAAGCAACTTAGAGCCGTAACCCTTTCTTTGGAATTTTCCTTTACAGTAAAATAGCGCAATTCTATCGGTGGGATATCTTGTTGCAAAAGCAATGATAATTCCTTGTCTACTTATAAGCCATCCTTTTCCTTTAATTATTGACTTATCAAAATTTGGATTATTCCAAGCTTGGCTTGACCAAGCCCTTTTTTGTTCTTGACTATAAATTTTTTCATCTAATGATTGAATTGAATCAAAATAAACCTTCTTTAATTCCAGTTGATCTTTAATGGTAATTTGTCTTAAATTCATATACGAATCTATTATTTAATATGCCTAGTAAAAATATAGTCGCAATTGGGGGAGGAGGGTTTGGACGTTCATTAGGCTCTCTTGAAATTGAAAAATATATAGTTTCTTTGAGTAATAAAAAAAGACCTAAAATTTGCTTTATTCCAACAGCATCTGGCGATAGTAGTTTGTACAAACTAAATTTTTATAGGGCATTTTCTAAACTTGATTGTATAACAAGCCATATAGATTTCTTCTCTAGAACAGAAAACTTAGAAGAGATAGTTTTAACTCAAGACATCATTTATGTTGGAGGAGGAAATACAAAAAGTATGTTAGCTGTTTGGAAAGAATGGAATTTACATAAAATTTTGCGAAATGCTTATGAAAAAGGAATTGTAATGAGTGGTGTAAGTGCTGGGGCTATTTGTTGGTTTGAAAAAGGTATAACTGATTCTTATGCTAAAGAATTAGCCATAATTGATTGCTTAGGTATAGTTGAAGGTATTGCCTGCCCTCATTTCGATGAAGAGAAGGAGAGGGAACCTTATGTTAATAATGTTATTCAGAGGGAAATTATTGAATCTTGTATATGTATTGAGGGCAATTGTGCCTTGCATATTAAAAATGATTTTGATTATTCCTCAATTGATTTTGGTAATGGTAGAAACTGCTTTAGAGTTACAAGGGAAAATAATATTGTGAAGAAAGAAATTCTTTGAAAAGAAAATATTTTTAATATATTTTAGATCTCCTCATTCTTCGAGATAGAAGTAAATTCAATCCCTTTATATTTCACGAAAGATGCAGTCCATACTTCTTTTGAGAGATTGCCAAGGTATTTAAGAAACTGTTGTGTATCTCCATCTCTTATCCATTCAGATTTAATGAATGGAAGCTCTTTCTGCATTCTTTTGGGATGCATATGAACAAGCAGCAAACCTTTTTCTTCAGAAGCCCTTTTTAAAGCACCTTCATCACTTCTTTGAAACACTCTCATTAGAAGATTTAAAATTACCTCTTCTCCAAGTTTCTTGAAATTTTCTGATTCCTCTAAATTATCTTTAATTTCTTTACCTCCAAGAGGCATTGCTCTTAATAAGTTTTGCTCTATCAAAGCTATTGCAATTAGATAATCTTGGCTAGCCATATTTTAAAATGATACTTTTTTTGTTATTCTAACCTCTCGAGTTCATGAAAATCTTTCATGGATTAAATATCTATGATAAGAAAAAAGGAAATAATTTATTAATTATATTCCAATAAAATTGAACTATTTTTTATCTTAATTTGTAAAACTAAAAATTTTATTTGTTATGAGGTTTTTTTTATTTTTATTTTTAGGGATTTTTGTAGGCCTTTATTTATCATGGCCCGGTTTAGTAATGCCAAAAAATTGGAAATGTTTTAATCAAATTATTGCAAAATCTGCTGAAGATAAAATTTCTTTAAAAGCTGCATTAGAGATTTCCCCCAGTTATTTTCTAAAAGCTAAGAATAAAAAGACCTCTTCCAAATTAAGAATCGTAGCAGATGCATGTTTTCGTTAATATGTTTAGTGATTAAATATGATTACTAAATAATGAACAATAAAATAAGATTTGAATTATCATTTAAAAATATTTCACAGTTAGAAAATAAACTTAATTTCTGCAAATTAAATAATATAAAAAATATCAATATTCCTTGTAAAGGACTTATAAAGAAGGATTTATTTAATTCAACTATCAAATATATATCTAAAGACTATGATGAATTTAATGTGACCTATCATTATAGTCTTTATCATCAATATTCAAAAAATAAAGAAAAATCGTATCTGGATTTTTTAGATTTTGTTAAAAGTTCTCAGAGTAATAAAAATTATGAAATTCTGCTAGTTTCGGGATCAAATAAGAAAAAAAACTTTGACTCTATTGATGTATTAGCTTATTTAAAAAAAGAAAAAAATTTAAAAGTTAAATTAGGTATAGCTTATAATCCATATTTGAAAAAATATTATAATGTTTCTTCAGAAAGAGAAAGGTTCGAAAGAAAAATTTCGACTGGATTAATAAATTCAATTTGGTTTCAATATGGAACAGATATTAAAGTTCTTCAGAATGAGTTGAATTATCTAAAGAAAATAGCAAAAGACGAAAAATTAAATCTATTTGGAAGTTTATTTATTCCTTCTAAACAATTTATAGCGCGGTTTAAATTTCGTCCTTGGAAAGAAGTATACATATCAGAAAAGTATTTATTTGATTTAGATGATTTTTTTGATTTTACAAGTGATCTAGTTAGTTTTTATAAAAATAATAATATTACTCCTGTAATTGAATCTGATTTTTCATCATCAGACAAACTTGAATCTGTTTATAGTTTTTTAGAAAATGAAAGATAATTTCTGTGAATATTAAACCTATGAAAAGTGATGTTACATATGACTTATTAATAATAGGTGGAGGTATATCTGCGTGTGTTTTCGCTTCGAAGTATCTGAAAAATAATATTACAAAAAAAATTGGATTAATTGAAATTGGTCGTGGTCTTGGAGGGAGATCAAGTACAAGAATAAGCAAAAAATATAAAGGATGGAAACTAAACCATGGTTCACCAAACTTTAATATATCTAACAGTAAAAATAATCTTCTATTAAAAAGATATATCGATGAATTATTAGAAAATAAATATATAAAAATTGACGACTCAGACATATTTTTTCTAAATGAAGATTCTGATTTGGAAACCATAAAAAAATCTGAATTTTCTTGCGGGGTTAATTATTTATCTTTAGATTCCATGAGTGAATTATCGAAAAAGATAATTGAGTCAAATAATTTAAAAGAGAAAATTGATTATTACTTTGAAACTTTAATAGTTGATATGAAGTTCAATGATAAGGAATGGTTACTAACATCAAAAAATGGCGATAAATTCAAGTCTAAATATTTAATTTGTTCCACCAATTTGTTGTTTCATAAGAGGTCTTTAAAAATATTAAATGTAAATCAAATTCCATTAAGAAAAGCTATTCCTATTAATAATGATAAAAAAATAGATTTACTATTAAATTGCTTAGAAGAGCAAACATTTATTCCCAGATTAACTTTTTTAATTTATACAAATGAAAATTATAGTTATAAAGATTATTCTAAAAAACAAAGGTATTTTTATTTGAAAAATAATTTAGAAAAAAAATATAGATTTGAAAGAATTGTTTTTCAGCCGCAAGATAATAACAAATTAGGAATTGTAATACATTCAAAAAACGCAGAGTTAATTAATTCTTATTTAGGTGCAAAAGATGAAGAAGTTTTAAAACAAAAAATAATTACAAATTTCAATAAACTTTTTGAAGATAATTCTGTAGTACATAAATTAACTTTTGATGAAAAAATATCAATTATGAAATGGAGAGCTTCACAGCCTTCTGGTCTTGCCGTACCATTATCTTTACAATTTAGTAGAAAATATAGAATTGGATTTTGCGGAGACTGGTTTGAAGGAGATGGATTTGGTAGAATTGAAGGCTCAATTTTAAGTGCTTTAATATTAGAGAAAAAAATAAAAGACTTAATTAAATAATTTTTTCAGAATTTGATCTATATCAATTTTTTTTTCAATAATGAATTTATTTGGATTGTTTTTTATGCTATTGGGTTTGAATTTCTCGTAATAAATGCTCCATGATTTTAAGAAATCATTCTCAGCTTGTTTTTTATCCTTTCCCCTTTCTTTTATATCTCTTTGGACAACTCTTTTCATGCACTTATTTTTTTTAGTTTTTATTTCTAAAAAAATATAATCCTTATTATTTAAGGTGTTTGAGAATTCTTTAGCAAATATACCCTCAACAATTAAAAAACTAATATTATTTTTTTTGTTTAAGATATTTTGAATTTTTTTCTTTTCGAAATTATAAGAACGATCACACAATGAAACTCCATTTTTATAAATAAAATCAAAATCTTTTTTGAATAATTTCTTATTGAAACTAATACGTCTATCAAAAAAGCCTTCTACAAATGTTGGGAGTAATTTACTTATTAACCCTGTCTTATAGTAATTGTCGGTACTTAATACAATTCCATTTTTATTTTTTTTAATTATTTGATTTGATAATGTTGTTTTTCCGCTTCCGGAAGGTCCACTTATAAAAATAAGCTTCATTTTTATGATTTGTTCTTTAATAAGATTTTAACTTTACTAATAATAAATACCTTTAAATTTTAAATATAAATACTATTTTTTTTAGTTTTTAAAATAATTAAGAATACCTTGCAATTGATCGTAAGCTTGCATAAATATTAAATATGTGTCTTTATATAATTGTAAATAAGTTTTTTCTATTCAATTAGTCATTGTTTTGTTATTTATTCCTCTGGAATTTGATAATATTAAATTGAAGAACTAATTTTATTACTCATATATTGCAATGATTTCTAAATTTCTCAGCAAACTAAAATCAATTTTATTTAAAAGTGCAGTAGCTCCTGAAACTCCTTTAAAGAAAGAAAAAAAAGCAGCAAAGTCTGCTAAAACAAAACCAAAAACAAAACCAAAAACAAAACCAAAAACCAAAGCAGTAAATTCTAAGAAAAATATCGAAATTTTGACTACACTTCCAGGAGTTGGAGCTAAAAGCGCAAAAGCTTTGTATGAGGCTGGATTTAAAACAACAAAATCAGTTATCGCTGCTGATGAAAAAGATCTTCTTGCTGTGTCAGGAGTTGGAATAAATCTCGTTAAGAAGCTTAAAAAGCTTAAATAGTTAAATATTTTTTAAAAATATTAGAATATAATAATATTAAAAATTTACAAAAAATTTAAAAGTTCTAGGAGATTATCTTCTTCTTGCTTTTCTTCTCTGTTGCAATTTTCTTTTGTATTTTTCAATAGGCGTTTCATGATGCCTAAGTCTTTTTAAATCCGCAAAGATTCCAGATTTAGATACTTGTCTCTTAAATCTTCTAAGGGCAGATTCAATTCCCTCGTTCTCTCCTACTGTAACTTGTGTCAAAATTTTGCAAATAAAATATATTCTAGCACTTCAAAAGAAATATTAAAACTTAAAACTTCTACTTGTATCTTGACGATTTATTAGGCTAATTTTCAGCCCACTCCACAAATCTTTTTTTATTACTTTTTATATCTTGTAATGATTCAAAATAATATTTTTTCCAATTATCTTTAGGCAGTCCAAGAAATAACATCAGGTTTAATGGGTATTGATTGCTATCAGCACAATTTCTAAAATCGTCCCTGAATAAAAAGATTTCCTTTTTTAAAGCAATTGCGATACCTAATTCAATCATTACTCCTTCATCTGGTGGATTTCCATTAACAATCGCAAAAATACAATCACATTCTTTTAAATCAAGGAAATTACTTCTTGCAACCTCATATGCCCACTCACTTTCTTGTTGTATTAATCGTTCTGCTCTCTCAAAAGGTTCAAATACTTCTACATTTAAATCTTTGAAGATTTGAATAAATTCATGTAAGAGGGTTTTAGTTTGTTTTGAAAATCCATATGGATTAGCCAAATATAATTTCTTTCTCAACTTAAACCTCTTTTTTTGATGTACTCTTCGCGGTCACTTTTTGAATTTAAAGTATTTTCCCAGGGGAAAACGATCCATTGACTTTTTTTTGTAACATGTATTGTATTCCACCATGTAGGGTTGATTTTACTAAATAATACAAAAAACATTGCTCCTTCAATATTCTTGAAGGTCTTCAATGTAATGCCTGTTTCATAAACATCATCTACTATTAGTGAATTCTTTATTGGTTCAGAAATTAATTCAATATTTAATTTATGACTTAATGCTACAGCAAGACATAATCCGCCACGGGGAACTCCATATATTCCAGAAAATTCCTTAAACCTACATTTATTAGCTATTTGTTCTACGCTTTTATCAAATTCGCTCCAAGTAAAATAACTTATCATCTTAATTTTCGTTTTTTTCTTTTGTAGTAGCGTAATTTGAAGCAATTACACTTAAAAGTGCTACTACTTGCTCATTTGGACAATTAGTATTTTGTTTTAAATTTTCACATTCATTTATTATCTTGGCATATGTATCCTCAACTATCCCGTTCATTTGATCGATACTAAAAGAGTATGGTTTATTCATTTTTAAATATTAGTTATTTTATTTTTACTTAAATATCCAACGAAGTAAATATTTTTAGTATTTAAAGATAAAATTATTCCCACATGGGGTCATTTAATTTTTCATTTTTAAGTGAAGAAGGAACATAAGTATGTAAAGTTTCAATTTTAATAGCCCATTTTTTAGAGTTTCCCTTTAAACTCTCGCTTTCAATTAGGTTTGTTAGGGGAATCCTTTTTCTAACTTTAAGAAGTCCTAAACAAGCTTCCCAGGCTTCATGGCTTTTATAAATATCTAACCAAAAATCAAAAATATTTTCCAAGATTTCTAAAGGTATATCAAATGAAATCCCCATTGAAGGTCTTGCAATTAAATAATTTTTGCTTCTTAGTTCATTTAATAAATTACTTACGTTTAAATTAATAGCTAAAAGAATATCTTTTGCTGATTCATTACCTATTAATTCTTTTCTGTGGCAATCTAATAGATTTTCATCCTCAAGGATATTTTCATCACAATTTTTTATTCCCACAATCCAAAACCCTTCGCCTTTATTCACTCCACTAGCAAGAAATAGATATTGAGGTGAATTCTCCAAGATTTTAAATTATTTTTTCCATTTTTAACATTTTTTGAATGATATGAAAATAATTTAGCTGTGCAATTAACAATATGAAGTTCTCGTAAAAAAAATTTTGTTGTTATAGTTAGATTTTTAGAAAATGTTTGATTTAAGAGAACTTAAACTTATGTTTTTAGATCCTACTGATTTAATAATTAATAATATAAACAAATATCTTTATAGTTATAAAGCAATTAAATTTATTTTTTCTTAGGAAATAATTTTCTTATTTTCTCCTTTTGCAAATATTCCCTTTTAGTTCTTATCTTTTTGTCTTCTAAGGATTCTTTATTAGTACTTACAGCATAAATAATATAGAAAATCATGCCAGTAAATATTAATCCTACAAAAATTATGATTATTCCTATAGGTTCACTGGGACTAAATATTTTAAGATCTAAAACTGTATTTAGGGAAATTATCATCAATAAACTAATTTCTTAAATAAATTTTATTGAAATCTAATTGATTTCCTCGTATCCAAAAAATGTTGCATTGTCTGAATCTTTATAACCATTAGCGGCTTCCTGTGGGTTTTGACTGTCAAATTTTCTTGCCTTAGCATGAATCATGTTAAATGGGAAAATTACAGCTCCTACAAAAAAATGAAGAATTAAAAAATCTGAAGGTAATCCATTTGTCCAATCAGGAAAAAATAGCAATGTCATCAATGATTCGTACATATTTGTAGTCAGATAAACCTCTGACTATTATTACTGAACTTATCGCAATACTTTTAATTATTAATAAATTGAAATTTTATTTGCTTTTAATAATTATCAGATTTAATTGAAAAGACAATTTTAAAATACTATTATATTACTTATAAAATATTGAATAATAGCTGTTGTTAAAATTATTTTTTGCCTTACTTTTATTTATAATTTTTCAATTAAAACCTGCAATAGGTTTATCTTTTGATACGTCCGATCCTAGTGTTAGTTTGCTACAAAATAGGATCTCTAATAATTTCTCTAAAAAATATTGCAATGCTATCCAAAATGGTCTTTCTAAAGATGAAGCAATGAAATCAGCTATTGTTAAAACTGAAAACATTATATCTTTCTCTTATAATCCTCAGAAAAAATGGATTGAGAAAAGTGACTTGGCAAATCAAATTTCCTTACAAGTAGTAAATGATTGTGGATGGTCGTTTGGATTAAGTGGAAAGGAGGGGGTGGATTATTTTAAATCATATTTTCTAGAGATTTACGAAAAAACTACCCCAGACAAAAATTTTTCAAGATAGATTAGGTTAATGAGTAATATTTCAGACAAATTAGTATTGACTATAATTTTGATTACTATCATTTTTGTATTTGGATTGATTTTTTCAGTAAGGTCTCCAGAAAGAAAGGTTATAGATTCACCAATTATATGGAAAGATGATTATTCTAATATCTCGATTTTTAAGAACTATAATATAAATTCAGAAAGAATAAGAATAATTTAATAAATAAATTGCTTAGTAAAAAAAGTATCCAATCCAGGGATATACAAAATATTTTTTCTAATCTCAATCAAATTATTATTCATCGTTTAATTTAAGTAGTTTAAAAGAACTGACGCTAGTTTTAAATCATCATTAAACCATGCTCGTATCGCCATAGCTCTTCTAGGATCATAAAAATTTTGTTTTCTGTACCAACTAAGAACTTCTGAATCTGATTTCTTTCCATTACATGACAAACAACATGGTACGCAATTACTAGTACTGCTAATCCCCCCTTTTGACATTGGGTGAAGGTGGTCCAGTGATTCTGAAGGTTTACCGCAATAAATACATTTATAGTTAGTAAGTTTATTAAGTGACTCTCTCCAATTTTTATTAGTTGTCTTGGGACAAAACTGATCAAGGTAAATTGCATCTTGTCTATGCATAAAATTCTTGATAATTTTCTCTCAATAATAACAGTTTTTTTTAAAGTATAATTGATCAAGACAAGACAAGACTTCTTAAAGAAAATGTTTCTTATGAAAAGAATAATTTTCACTTATTAATAAAAGGGCAATTTATATTAATGCTTTATTTATCAACAATATTATTAGGAAATTTTGATCATTCTTTATTTAAAAGTATTTATATCTTTTTGATATCGTTTTTTTCTAATACGTTCTCAGCAATTTCTGGAGGAGGAGCAGGATTATTACAGTTGCCTGCATTGATTTTATCTGGAGTTCCTTATTATCAGGCATTGGCTAGTCATAAATTAGCAACAGTAGCGCTAGGGATAGGGGGTTCCTTAAGAAATTACAAATCTTTAGGTAATGATATAAGTGTTGCTTGGCAAATTTTAATTTTTGGATTACCAGGAGTAATTTTGGGAGCTTCTGTCGTTGAATATATATCAGAAAAGTATTTGTACTTAATTTTAGGAATAATATCCATATTATTGGCTTTTTACTCATTCCTTAAACCAGATTTAGGTTTATCATCTGGTAATAAAAAGCTTAATTTTGTTCATAAAATTAAATTTTTAATTTTTATTTTTCTCATAGGCATATTAAATGGTTCTATTTCTTCAGGAACTGGATTGCTTGTAACAATACTATTAATAAAAACTTTTGAAATGGATTTTCTTCGAG
>CACAST010000026.1 GCA_902535185.1 uncultured Prochlorococcus sp. | reverse complement strand
TCGGTTGGTATTAGCTTATTAATTAAATCCATAAAAAGCTTTTTATAAAATTATTGGAGGATAACATACATTTAGGTAAAAATTTTTAAAACAGGATTATAAATTAAAAAATAAATTACTTATTATCTTTATTCGTTTTCAAAGGGGTTAATGAATTACTCCTTTAATTTAATAATAGTTTTAGAACTTATGGAAAAACCAAAAAAAAAGGCCTCACATATGCGGGGCCGGGTGATGGGGAACCTTATTTTTAAACCAATTTCTATAAAAATGCAACCCCCTATTTGTAGCGCAAACGTGGACTACTTCAGACACTACAGGTAGTGCTTTAATTATTTTCTTACATTTAAATTTAAAAATTCTAAAATAATTTTGTAATTTTTAAGTTTATGAGCAAAAATCCTATCTTATGATTTCAAATGTTTTTGGGTAATTTTACTTGTTAAAAATGTCCTGCACAGTATCATTCGTAAGAACTTTGCTAGTAAAAAGCTTTAATGATTGAATTAACTTTACTAACTCTTTTAAATTATGTTGGGGATAATTTCTGTGAGTATAGAAATCTAGGTCATGATAACTACAAATCTTTGCTTCTTTCCTACAGTGATGCGAGTAATAAATTTGGACCATTAGAGGTTAAAAAGGTTATTGAGAAGTCAGAAAATTTTAAAGTTACGGCTGTTGCTATTGCTGCAATTAAGTGCCCTCAGCATATAGTTAAGTAATGAAATTTGAATTAAAAACTGAAAATGAAAATTATTCAAAATCAATTTCACAATTTTTTGGTATAGTTTTTTTTATTACTTTAATGATAATCTTTTGTGATTTTGCACTCAAATTAGGAATAATATCTAGAAATCATAAAATTGAATATAACTGTAGGCTTTTATCGGTGGAAAAATCTAAACTTCATTTTAATAAATTAGCTAAGCTTTCTAATCTGAAAAGTAAACAACAAATTTGGGAATTTTGCAGGGAGTTTATTAAATAATATTTAGCTAGATGCTGATGAATAGAATTTTAGTGCAAATAACCAGAACTTTCTTGAAGTTATAAGAAATACTGAAGCAACAAAAACTTCAAGCAATATTTTCCACAATTGAGAAAGTCCTAGAAAAACTTCAGAAGGAATTGTAGTTATAAAAGCAATAGGAATGAAAATACTAAAAAAAACTCTTAAAGAAAATGAAAATGAATTCAGAGGAAATCTTCCAATATAAAGAAATGATCTTAATACTTCTATTGCATTCCAAGTCTTAACAAACCAAATAGTAGTAGTAGATATAAAAAACCATAGGCTATATAAAATACAAATCGAGCAGCTTATCGTAATCAAGGATAGGCTTAGAAAACTTAAACTTAAATTTATTTGATTTATTCTTATGCAGAAGAGCAACAAGAAAAATCCAAGCATAATTTCTAAAAATCCAGATGGATTTATTTTTTTTAATGAAATAAAAAATTGACTATCTATAGGTTTTAAAAGTACGAAGTCTAATGTTCCTTCTCTTATATGTTTTACTATTTCTGTAAGATTAGGATTGAACCATGTATTTGTTATCCCATTCAAAATTGTATAGATAGCTTGGATTATTAGTGCCTGTTCAAATTTCCACCCTCCAATATTTCCATTATTTTGAAAGAAAATAGATAATAGAAAAATACTTCCTACTAAACTTAAAATTGAAGTAATTAAATCAACTAATATATTTGTCTTATACTCCAATTCAGAAGCTAAAGAAGTATGTAAGAATTTTTTATAAACTTTTAAATATTTTCTTAAAATCATGACCCCATTGCTGTATATTTTTTTGTTCCTTCAGACCAGATTTTCTTAAATAAAGGGAAAAGTAAAAAAATCCATAGAATTTGCATACTTAAGCCTCCACTAATATTTGTTTCATTACCTGAAAGTAAGTTCGCAGGAAAATCAATTAGATATGGAAAAGGAGTCAAATAAATCCAAGATTTAACATATGCGGGGAATGATACTACTGGTGCTAAAAGACCTGAGAGAAATAAAGTTGGAATAAATAACAATCTTTCAATCGATGATGCTTTCTCTGTCCAGAAACATAGACATGCAACTATTGACTGAATTAAAAATTGAATCAAGAAGGATAAGAAAGTAGATACTATCGATAAGAGTAAAATACCTAAATTTGGTATCCATAAACTTTCTGGATTAAAAATAAAAAAGAAAAATGCGATTATTAGTGCAAAAGGAAATCTTGTTATTTGTTCCGCAAGATGCTGTGCAAAATATCTGAAAAATGGATTTAAAGGTTGGATTAAATACGGAGATACTTTCCCCATAAGAGAATCCTCTTCAAAACTAAATACAACCCAAACTACAGAAAACTGTCTTACAAAAAAAGCACATAAGAAATACCTAGAAAGCATGATATCACTGATGTTTATGGATTCATTAAGATTATTGTTTGTCCAAATGTTTAACATGAAAAAAGGAATAATCCCTGAAATTGCCCACAATGCAATTTCTACCCTATATTCCAACATGTTTGAATATTGGACTTTTAATAAGGTGAATATTTTACGGTTAATCAAATTAGATTTCATAATCTTTTTTGATTAATACCTTCCCAATAACTTCATCTATAGGTGGTTCATTTATATAAAGGTCTTCAATATCAAAATTATTTAGGATAGTTTTTAGTGAAGAGGTAATAGAGTTGTTTGCAATTTTTATAGTGATTTCATTCTTATTTTTATTTTTAACAGTAAAACCGGAATTTTCTAATTTAATTGCATCCTCTTCTGAGCTACAAACTATTAATATTTCTTTAACAGGAGAAAGTTTTTTTAATAATAGGTCAAGTTTTCCATCATATGATATCGCCCCTTCGTGAACACATATAACTCTCTTGCATAGCGATGTAATATCTTTCATGTAATGACTAGTTAGGCATATCGTTGCATTAGTTTCCTTATTATATTTTATAAGGAATTTCCTTAAATTTCTCTGTGCATTTATATCCAATCCAAGTGTCGGTTCGTCTAAAAATAGAATATTTGGTTCATGTATCAATGCTGCCAGTAATTCTGACTTCATACGTTGACCAAGTGAAAGTTTTCTAACAGGTATGAATAGCTCCTCATCAACTTCAAGCATTTCTGATAGTTTTTTTATTCTCCTTTTAGCTTCAAACTTATCTATGTCATATATTGATGCATTCAAATAGAATGATTCAATTGGCGGAAGATCCCAAATAAGCTGCTGCTTTTGTCCCATTATTAAGGTGATATTCTTTAGGAAATTTTCTTTTCTCCTGAAAGGTAAGTACCCTGAAACTGAAATCGAACCTTTACTTGGATAAATTAAGCCACAAAGCATTTTTAAGATTGTTGTTTTCCCAGCCCCATTAGCACCAAGAAAACCAACTATTTCCCCTTCTTTGATTTCAAAACTTATATCTTTTATAACTTTTAAACTTTTTGTTTGTCTTCTAAAAAAATGCTTGATTGTTCCTTTTAAACCCGGTTCTTTGGAAGAGATATCAAATGACTTAGATAAATTTCTTACATCGATAATATTTTGTTCCATTTAAATTTTTAATTACTGAAGATTTATATTTAAATAAATAGTTAAATTTTCTTTATCTTAGAAAAATTTTTTTTGAATTAAAAAATATCTTTAAACGATACAACCAGCCAGATAAAAAAGTTAATTGGATTAAGTAACTCGCTTACCTTATTTTTATTTTCATAATTAAATCCTCTTAAAAAATCAAATATAAAATTACTATTTACTTTTTTATCAATGTTTTTTTTAATTACATTACCATTTTCGTCAAGAAGGTCAATTTCATCTTCAAAAAACCATTGTTCTTTTCCGTTAGATAATTTCAATATAACTCCAATACCTTTTCCGTCAGTTATTCTGAAATCACTTATTTTAGCTACCGAAGAAACATTTATTGCATCAACGACATCTTTAGCAAGCCTATCTTTTGCTAGTTCTAGGTTTATTTGAACTGAATTACCTATCTTTGTCTTATCTAAAATTGACATTTTTAGGTTATTATACTTATTGAAAAAGGATTTATGCGATTAATTCTGAATTTTTGATTTATTTCAATAATTAAGATTTTTTGAAAACAGCTTCAAGGATTCTCTTTATTGAAATTGTTAATACTCTCAAAAAAACAAAAAATAGACCTAACCAACCTAAAATGACAGCTATTGATAACAAGCTTGAACCTAAATCGCGTTGTAGTAAATCCTGCATATAATTTTCCAAATCAGATAGATTTAACTTTACTTTATTAAATTACTTATTCAAAATGAAAATGTTCAGAATTCAGATATCTTTAAATTCATTATTAACAATACTCTTAATAAAAATGAATTTTAAGCTAAAATTTACCTAGAAATTAATTTAATATTTTGGAACTATCTTTAAGCTCATACCTTGGAATATTTTTTATCCTTATTGGTGTAATAGTTAGATTTGACTTGAAATTTTCTATTCAAAAAGATCTCTAATAACTTCTCATAAACTCTTTTTAACTCTAAATAAGAACTTTCATTTCAATTATATTTTTTAATTGATGTAACAATTGCAAAGAATAAAAAAAGCAGCTTTAAAACTGCTTCTATTTGGTGGCGGGGGGGAGATTTGAACTTCCGACCTTCGGGTTATGAGCCCGACGAGCTACCAGACTGCTCTACCCCGCGACATATACATAGCATACATCTGAAAGGGTTATTTATCCTGTTTTTTTAGGATTCTTGGAATTTTAATTTACCTTTAACTTCAAGTCTCACTCCTTCAGAAAAATTAAACACCTTTTCTTCTATGTCTTGAATTCTTAAGTCAGATATCCATTCTAACTGTTTAAGTATGTGAAGACTAACAGCATGCTTAGCTCTTTTTGAACCGTCTTCTACTTTTAAAGCTAACCCTATACCTTCATTTACCTTACATAGACATTGTATCCCTTCGGCACCACCTTTACCTATAACTTTTCCATGTGAGGCTTTAATTATTTCTGTGTCAAATTTATTGTTGTCACTAATCATTGTTGGGTTTATTGTCATAGCTCTACTGATTTGTTCTAATTCGGCATTTTCAGAACTGCTTAGAAGTGAATACAACTTCGACATTTGTAGTAGTTTTAAATAAAGAGTGGGTGCACCACAATCATCACGTTCAGCGTTTATTTCAGATGATGGGATTTCAAGTAATTCAGAAATAATTCTGAATATTTCGATTTGAAGTGGATGATCACCCTTTAAATAACTATCTAATGGCCAATTCATTTTTTTGCATGTAGCTAAAAAAGCAGCATGTTTACCGGAACAATTATGTTCTAATGGACTAGTCTTGATTTTTGGACATTTCAGATTATTAATATCTATGCCATATTCCCATAAAATTTTGAAGGCTTCCCTTGAATGAACTTTTGATCCACTGTGTGACCCACATGCTAAAGCTATTGATTTTGATTCATTATTGATTTTTGATGCAGCTCCACTACTAACGAAAGGAATTACTTGAAACGGTTTTAGTGCTGACCTTATGAAGCTTTTATATTCTGGATTTCCTGCACACATTAAAACCCTCCCTTTTTTGTCAGTAATAACAGCATGAATTTTATGGATTGACTCAATATTTGATCCTCTCATTAAGGTTGCTTGGATAGGAGGATTGTTAGAAGTGTAGAGGTTTTTAAAATTAGAACTCATTTAAAAAATACCAGATTGAAAAATCGATATACCAGATAATGCTAAGACTGAAATAATAGAAAGAATTTGAATTAAATTTCTTAGAATTGGTTTCACCTCAATTGAGGCAATAAGTATTTCTTTTTCTCTCAAAACTAATGGTTTTTCCCATACTTGGCCGTCATACCAACCTGATTCCTCATATTCAACTTTTTCGGAGCTTAATCTTTTAAATATATGATTCCAACCTAAATATAACCTTATTGTAATTAAAAGAGGTATTGATAAGCTGCTAAAAAAGCTTAATAAAATATATTTTAAAAGGGACTTTTTGAAATATACACTTCCTGAAGAAATGACAAGAAATATAACAAAAGCACCTACCCAGAATTTTGCCAAAGTAATAATTAGTGACTTTTTTGTTTTTGGCCAAGAAAAAATTTTAGATTTTGATAATTCTATGAATTCATTTGTGGGTTGTTGCTCTCTAGGGACAGGACACTTAGATTCGTTCATATATATGCTATGGAAATATAAGGTTATCTCCATTACTCCAGAACGATTCAAGGTCATAAAATTTTCTTATTTCTGGTTGAAAAATATTTACTATCAAATCACCATAATCCAGTAAAGCCCATTTAGCTTCGCTAACCCCTTCTTTTCGTATTGGTTCAACTTTAGCCTTTTCTCTAAGCTCTCCCTCTACAGAGTTTGTTATAGATCTAACCTGTACATCAGATAATCCTTCTGCAATCAAAATCCATTCACTTATAAATGATACTTTGTCAATTTTTATAAGTTTTATATCTCTTGCCTTTTTTTCATCACATGCTTTAGCTGCCATTAAAACTAAGCTTTTATTGTCCATAAACATTTTCACTTGAAACTGATTTTTCTGAACCTTCTTGCTGAGATAATTCTGATCTTGCTTTTTCGGCACTTTTTCTTAAGGCATCTAATCTATCTTCAAAGAAACTTCTTTTTTTCTTTTTTCGTGTCTTTTCTATTAACTCCTTTAGTGCCCCTCCAAGACTTTTATAAGCATTTGGAATGCTGTAGCCAAATCTACAAGCAAGATCTATAGCCCTTTCATCTGCATAAATAGCATCTTGAAGCTTTTTTTCAGAATTATTTTTTAAATATAATCTATATCCTGCAAAACTTGATAATCCAAGAGCTAGTAATAACAATAAACCATCTTGCACCCAGAGCTCTCCTATCGCGCCTCCAAGTCCTATTGCAAGAGCAGCCATTTCCCATCCGTCTCTTGGGATTGTGTCATTTTGAATTTTTCCTACTTCGTGCCAGAACAATAAATTTCTGTGGTCTATTGCGTAGTTATCCCATTCATCTAAATCTATTTGGATTTCAACTTCGTCACGACCAATTTCCTCAAGTGTTATTAAAGGTGGGTCTATAGCGGCAGCAGCTTCAACAAATACCCAACTTTCATTCTCTGGGGGCAACAAACTTTTAAGTCGCTGAAGTTCGCTCATAAAAAATTAATTTCTTTCAATACTATAGAAACAAATGTTGCTTTTCAAGTAACTTGATTAACATCTGATGATTTATAAGTAGCATGAGGTAAATGAAGTTTTAAATTATGCCTCAAAGAGGTGATCTTAAAAAAATTCTTATTCTTGGTTCTGGACCAATTGTTATAGGGCAAGCATGCGAATTTGATTACTCTGGCACTCAAGCTTGTAAAGCATTAAGAAATGCTGGTTATGAAATTGTCTTAATAAATTCTAATCCAGCATCAATAATGACTGATCCTGAGATCGCAAGCAAAACATATATTGAACCATTGACTCCTGAAATTGTTTCTCAGATCATCTTAAGAGAAAAACCTGATGCTATTCTTCCCACAATGGGGGGGCAAACCGCTTTAAATCTTGCAGTTAAATTATCAGAGTCAAATTTTTTAAAGCAAAATAATATTGAATTAATTGGTGCTGATTTAAGAGCTATTAATAAAGCTGAAGATAGAAAATTGTTTAAAGAATCGATGGAGAAAATTAATGTAAATGTTTGTCCTTCAGGAATCGCATCTAATCTGGATGAAGCCATGGAGGTATCAAAAAAGATTTGTTCTTATCCTCTTATTATCAGGCCAGCATTTACATTAGGTGGAGTAGGAGGTGGAATTGCTTTTAACCTTGAAGAATTTGTCGAGTTGTGTAAATCAGGTTTAGAGGAAAGTCCAAGTAATCAAATATTGATTGAAAAATCACTTATTGGATGGAAAGAGTTTGAACTAGAGGTAATGAGAGACACGGCTGATAATGTAGTGATAGTATGCAGTATTGAAAATCTAGACCCAATGGGTGTCCATACTGGAGATTCGATTACTGTAGCTCCCGCACAGACTTTAACAGATAAGGAGTATCAGAGATTAAGGGATTTGTCTTTGAAAATCATTAGAGAGGTAGGAGTTGAAACAGGTGGGAGTAATATTCAATTTGCAATAAATCCATCTAATGGCGAAGTTATTGTCATAGAAATGAATCCCCGTGTGAGTAGATCCTCTGCTTTAGCAAGTAAAGCAACTGGATTCCCCATAGCTAAGATTGCAGCTTTATTGTCTGTTGGTTATACACTTGATGAGATTATTAATGACATTACAAAAAAAACACCTGCATGTTTCGAGCCATCAATTGATTACGTAGTTACTAAGATCCCAAGATTTGCCTTCGAAAAGTTTAAAGGCTCTTCTAATACTTTAAGCACTTCCATGAAATCGGTTGGTGAGTCAATGGCAATAGGTCGTTCTTTTGAAGAATCATTTCAGAAAGCATTAAGGTCATTAGAAGTAGGTGTTTTCGGATGGGAATGTGACTCAAAAGATGAATTTATTAATGAGAGTCAAATTAAAAATAGTTTAAGAAACCCTACATCTGAAAGAATTCTTCTAATTAAAAAAGCCATGCAGCTTGGGAAAACTAATACTTATATTCAAGAAGTTACAAATATAGATTTATGGTTTATCGAAAAATTACGTAATATCTTTAATTTTGAAAATGATTTTTTAAAAGATAAGGAACTTTATACCCTAGATAGGGACTTGATGTTACATGCTAAACAATTAGGCTTTTCAGATCAACAGATAGCAAAGTTAACTAATTCTGAATTTTTTGAAGTAAGAAGATATAGAAAAAAACTTAATGTAATTCCAATTTATAAAACTGTTGATACTTGTTCAGCAGAATTCTCATCCTCAACTCCATATCATTATTCAACTTATGAGGAGTCCTTCATTAATTTTAATTCTCAAATTTTTGATAGCGAGATTTCAGAAAATAGTAAATCAAAAAAAATTATGATTCTTGGAGGAGGTCCAAACAGAATTGGTCAGGGAATAGAATTTGATTACTGTTGCTGTCATGCATCATATCAAGCTTCTAAAAATGGTTATAAAACAATAATGGTTAATAGTAACCCTGAAACTGTATCAACAGATTATGATACTAGCGATATTTTATATTTTGAGCCTGTAACTTTGGAGGATGTGCTCAACATAATAGAAGCTGAAAATCCCTATGGTTTGATTGTTCAATTTGGAGGTCAAACTCCCCTGAAATTATCATTACCCTTATTTGAATGGCTTAAATCTAATGATGGGATCAGAACTGGATCAAAAATGCTTGGGACTTCTCCAATATCAATCGATTTGGCAGAAGATAGAGAGGAATTTACAAAAATTCTTGAAGAATTAAGTATTAGACAACCTTTAAACGGTATTGCTCGTAATCAAAAAGAAGCAGAAATAGTAGCAAAAAATATAGGATTCCCCCTAGTTGTAAGACCTTCTTATGTTTTAGGTGGAAGGGCAATGGAAATTGTTAAAGATGAGAATGAATTATCCAGATACATTTCTGAAGCAGTTAAGGTATCACCTGATCATCCAATACTTCTTGATCAATATTTGAATAATGCAATTGAGATAGATGTTGATGCTTTATGCGATTCAGAGGGTTCGGTTGTAATTGCTGGCCTAATGGAACATGTGGAACCTGCAGGAATTCATTCAGGAGATTCAGCTTGTTGCTTACCATCTATTTCTCTTTCTGAATCCACAATAGAAAATGTAAGAAATTGGACTAAATTAATTGCACAAAGATTAAATGTTGTTGGTCTAATTAATTTGCAATTTGCAGTAATAAATACAAATAATAAAGAAAATAAATTATTTATTCTCGAAGCAAATCCAAGAGCATCTAGGACAGTTCCATTTGTTTCAAAAGCCATAGGTAAACCAGTTGCAAAATTAGCTACTCAGTTAATGCAAGGTTTTACATTAGAAGATCTTAATTTCACAGAAGAATTTTCTCCAAAATATCAGGCAGTAAAAGAGGCTGTTTTACCTTTTAAAAGATTTCCTGGGTCTGATACATTACTTGGCCCTGAAATGAGATCTACTGGGGAAGTAATGGGTTTAGCTAAAGATTTTGGAATTGCTTATGCCAAGTCGGAATTGGCAGCAGGTAATGGTGTTCCTTCAGAAGGAGTTGCTTTTTTATCTACAAATGATTTAGATAAAAAAAATCTTGAGGAAGTTGCTAGAGAACTTTTGAATTTAGGGTTTAAATTAATCGCAACAAAAGGTACAGCATCATATTTGGTGAATTTAGGAATTCAAGTTGAAGAAGTGCTAAAAGTTCATGAAGGAAGACCAAATATCGAGGACCTAATTCGTTCGGGACTTGTTCAATTAATAATTAATACTCCAATTGGCTCACAAGCTCTTCATGATGATGCTTATTTAAGACGTGCTGCTTTAGAATATAACATTCCAACTTTTACTACTATTCCTGGAGCAAAGGCAGCCATTAAGGCAATCAAAGCTTTGCAATGCAATAAGATTAATACTTACTCTCTACAGGAAATCCATAATAATTAAAATTTTATTCTAAGTTTTTTAGTTTTTCTTTTAATTGATTAACTAAAGAGTTTCGACTAATTGAAAGTAATTTGAGAGTATCTTGATGCATCTTAAGTTGTGTCTCGGCTATTTGTAGTACTTTTATAGATTCTTTTATTTCATGAGAAAGTTCATTTATTAAATATTTTTTGCCCTCAAAGGTTAAAACTGGATTTGCAGAGTCATTAGTGTTTTCGGTCATAGGTTTACTTTTTTAATAAATAAAATATAACTATAATTTTTTAATCAATTGTTTTTCACATAATTCTTTATAAATTCCAGGTTTATTTATTAAATCAACGTGTTTCCCAACTTCAATTATTTCACCTTTATCGAAAACAACTATTTTATTGGCCTCTTGAGTAGTGGCTAATCTATGAGCAATTACAATAACTGTTCTATCTTTCATAGCTCTATTAAGTCCTTTTTTTACTTCAGATTCTGATTCTGCATCTAAGGCACTTGTGGCCTCATCTAAAAGAAGAATTGAGGGGTTACCAAGTATTGCCCTTGCAATTGCTATCCTCTGAATCTGACCACCTGAGAAATTTGAACCTCTTTCAGTTA
Source organism: uncultured Prochlorococcus sp. (assembly GCA_902535185.1). Classification (GTDB taxonomy): domain Bacteria; phylum Cyanobacteriota; class Cyanobacteriia; order PCC-6307; family Cyanobiaceae; genus Prochlorococcus_A. The sequence continues at coordinate 16 of CACAST010000026.1, read as the reverse complement.
TCTCAGTTTCATATTT
>CACAST010000025.1 GCA_902535185.1 uncultured Prochlorococcus sp. | reverse complement strand
CAATTCTTGCATTTAATAATGAGACTGGTTTCGTTGTTAATATCATAAAAATCTTATTTATAAGAAAATTCAAAACGGTCTTAAGAGTAAATAATTCAATTAAAAAAAAAATAAAATATTCAAATAACTTTTATGATACTTGTTTTAAAAAATTCTATAATTATTTCTCCTTAAATTTATCAGATACTATTATTGCGCAATCGAAGGAAATGAAAAATGAAATTAGCGAATATCTAATCAATAAGCAGAAAATTGAAGTTATAAATAATCTATTATCTAAAAACTTTAAAGAAAATATCTTTTTCAAAGAAAAAGAAAAATACCTGTTATTTGTTGGATCATTAACTCGCAAAAAGAATCCTTTAATGTTATTGGATATTTACAATCAATTTAATAAAAACAACACTAAAAATATTAAATTAAAAATTATTGGTGATGGATCTGAATTAGAAATTATGCAAAATTTTATATTTCTAAATAATCTAGAAGAAAATGTCGAAATAATTAAAGCAATTCCACAAGTTAAGCTTCAAAAGTATTACTCAAAAGCTTTATGTCTAATAATATGTTCAAAATATGAAGGATTTCCAAACGTAGCTATTGAATCTTTATTCTGTGGTACCCCTTTATTAGCAAGCAAATGCATTGGAGGAATAAAAGAGTTAATTCAGGATGAAATAAATGGAATATCATTTGAAGAATATACAATAGATTCTTATTTAAAAGGGTTGAATAAACTTTTGAATTATGACTTTAACTATATAAAAATCAAAGAAACTTCAAAAAGGTTTAGAGTTGATAAAATAATTCCTAAATACGAAAATATACTATAGAAATAATAATTAAAAATTCATGAATAATTTTTTATTTATAACAGGATCAGATAAGTCATCAGGACCTAATAAACAACTTTTAAACCTTCTAATTTCATTATCAAATAACAAAAATCTAATTATAAATTTATATATTTGTAATTTAGTAAACAAAAATGAGATTTCTATATTAGATGAATTTAAAAAAATAAATAACATGAAAGTCTATTATAAAAAAGGAGGTAGAGAAAATTATCTATTAAGAATTAAAAGATCAATCAGCAATTTATTATCACTTATTAGAAAGAATAATTATGAAATAATCCAAACTTCAGGTTTAATCCCAGATTTATGTATTTACATAATCAAGAAATTTATGAAATTAAAGTTCAAATGGGTTTGCTTTGCTAGAAGTCAAATTAAATTTGAATACAAAATCAGATTTAAGCCATTAATTTGGGGTAAAACATTATCCTTTATACATGCATTTTTAATTAATAAATGTGATCTCCTCATTTGTGTTTCAAATTCAGTTGCCAAACAAATAAAAAAAATAAATACACATACTAGGATTATGCATAATTCGTTGACCTTGAAGGACGAGAGAAGAATTAGGTACATTAATATAAAAGAAAATCAAAAGCAAAATTATGTAAAAGGAGATGTTTACAGTTTTATTTATGTAGGTCATTTTGATTATTTAAAAAATCCTATAGAAATTATTGAATTTTGGTCAAAGAAAAAATCTAAAAATTTAAACTTAAAATTAATAGGTAAATATCAATGCACAAAATATTTTAAAAAAATGATCAGCGAAGTAAATCTCTTTAAGAATATAAATATTTACGATTATAAAGATAAAATAATTAGAGAATATTTTGAGTCTGATATTTATATTTCAGCATCAAGAACGGAGGGGTTCCCAAATACAATTATTGAAGCTCTTTGTTGCGGTTGCATCTGTATATTATCTGATATTCCTCCTCATAGAGAAATTAAAAAATTATTTTCTAATTATGTATTTTTATTTAAATTGAATTCTTATAAAAGTCTTGACTCTATTATCAATAAAGTGTGTAAAAAAATTCCTCACATAAAAAGATCTGAAATCATGAGAGATTCTATAAAATATTTTTCTTCAAAAAATTTAGCGCCAAGGTACATAAATATTTTACAGACCACATTTCAATCGTGACTAACCTATCAGTTCTAATGGTTGTCTGCGAAAGTGACAATTATACTTATTTAAAACAATCTATTCAAAGTATTATTGATCAAACTCTAAAGCCCAGTGAACTTATTTTAATAATTAATGGTTACTTTGAGGCCAAGAATGTAGATAATCTCAAAAATGAATTTTCAAATAAAATAGAATTAGGAGTCTATAGCCTTGATAATAATTATGGTCTAGCATATGCATTAAACTTTGGATTATCAAAATGTAATTTTGATCTCGTTGCAAGAATGGATCCAGATGATATTTCTTTACCAGAAAGGTTAGAAATGCAATATTCACTAATGCTTAATAAGCCGTACTTAGCAGCATCTAGTGCCTGGATAGAAGAATTTAACGAAGATTTAACTGAAAGTAAAGGAGTTAGAACAACTCCTTTAGGAGACATAAATATTGATAATAAATATGCAAAATTAAGAAGTCCTTTAAATCATATTCCTGCCATAATTAGAAAATCCATAATCTTAAAAATAGGCGGATATCCAAACTTTAAAAAAGGACAAGACTACGCACTTTGGTCTTTAGTACTTGTTAAGGGATACACGTTAAGAAATATTGATAAAGTTCTAGCCAAAGTGAGGTCATCCTCTTCTAAAACTGACAGGAGAGGTATTAAAAGATTATATTACGAAATACCAGTTATTTTTTTTCAATACAAAATTTCATATTTAAGTCTTTATGAGTTTATTTTTTCTTTAAGCATAAGAGTAACAATGAGACTTTTACCTTATAAGGTTAGGAAATTAGTTTTTAAAAAACTTAGATCTAAAGCAGAAAAACTTAAAAATATAGATTTCCAAAAAAGTTAAAGTTAATATAATTCATTCGTTCAACTAATGAAATATAATATTTAAGTGGTTTTAAGATTATGAATATTGCAATTACAGGAACAAATGGCTTTATAGCGAAGGATTTAACTGAGAGCCTTAAAGCCAAGAATATTAATGTAATAAAAATAAAAAGAGAAAAAGATCAATTTGGACGTTCAGGAAGTAAATTCTTGTTAACCTCTAACGGTAAAGATTACCTTAAAAATGTGGATATCGTGATTCATTGTGCTGCAAGAGTTCATCAATTAAATGAGAGGAAAGAAGAAGTAAAAAAACACTACAAGGAGAGCAATGTAGATAGTACAAAAATATTAGCTAAGCACTCTATTAAATCAGGAGTAAAAAAGTTCATATTTTTAAGTTCTATAAAAGTCAACGGAGAAGAAACTAAATATAATCAATTTTTCAATGAAAATAGTAGGGTTAATCCATTGGATAATTATGCAAAATCTAAATACGATGCCGAAAAAGAACTTTTTTTATTAAAAAAAGACTTAAAGGTTGTCATAATTAGACCGCCATTAGTTTATGGTCCAAGAGTCGGAGCAAATTTCAGGAAAATTATTTCTGCAGTCAATCAAGAATTACCTTTACCTTTTAAAAACATAAAAAACAAAAGATCATTTATTTATATAAAGAATCTGAATGCTTTTATATACGAATGTTGTATTAATAAAAAAGCAGATAATAAAATTTTTACAATATCAGATAACCATGATATATCGACTAATGAATTAATTGAAAAATTAAATTTTTACCTGAATAAGAATTCATTAAATTTCTATTTAAATGAAAACCTCTTGAAATTATTTTTTAGAATAATAAGAAAAGAAGAAACTTTTAAAAAGTTATTTGGTTCTTTACAGATAGATCCAAGTAGAAGTTTTGAAGAACTAAAATTTATACCTCCTTTTACATTAGATCAAGGTTTAAAAGAAACTGCTAGTTGGTATAAATCACAATATGGAAAAAAATAATTAACCTCTTTAAGTAATGAATGAAGCATTAATGATTGCAATTGGAAGCATTTTTAATTTTGCTCTAGTTAAATATTTTATTAGAAAACTATTGCCCATATTTGAAAAAAATTATATTGATATTCCAAATATTAGAAGTATTCATAAAATACCAAAACCTACAGGAGGGGCAATTTTAGTTGTTTTAAGCTCATTTTTAACTTATTTATTATTAGTATTTACTTCTTACATGATTCCATTAATTAAAGTTGATTCGATTTTCAATCTTTGGAGAATTTTAATTTTATCAACTCCTCTATCATTTTTAGGTTTTATTGATGACTTATATGAAATTAAGACAAGCATTAAATTTGCAATGCAAATTATAATTGCAATTTTGTTTATCAACTTCATAGATATTAATTTCTTTGATTTTGAAAAAGGTATTTTATATATTGTTGTTTACCTTTTAATAGTTACTTTTATCAGCGGCCTAATAAATATAGTCAATTTCATGGATGGTATTGATGGTTTAATTTGTGGAATTTTTTCATTGACATTTATAATTCTATCAATCAAGATAAATGTCTTCTATCTCCCACTATCCTTAGGATTTATAGCATTTTTGAATAAAAATTGGTTTCCATCTAAGATTTTCATGGGTGATGCTGGCAGTACATTTCTTGGAGGTATTTTTGCTGCATCTATTCTGCAAACAAAATCAATTCAAGAAGCATTCTCTGTTTTGTTGTTAATTTCCCCAATTCTCATGGACTCAATTTTTTGCATTTTTAGAAGAATATATTACGGACAAAATATCTTCAAACCTCACAAATTACACCTTTATCAAAGACTAGTGGAAAGTGGATTTACTCATGATAGGGTGTCCATGATATATATTAGTTCAACTTTTTTGATATCAACATTCTATCTTATTGATCTGTTTCTATTTCAAATTTTATCTATTGTTTTTATTTTGGCTTTAGGAGTTTATTTAGAAAAAAAATATGCCTACCCATTTTGTGATAATTAAAAAAATTTGATTAAAATGCTTACAAAAAAATTAATTATAATGAAAAATATTTTTCTAAAAATAAGCATTTTTAGAAAGATAATTTTTATTTTCGCTGATTGTCAAAACTTAATATTATCTCTAGCAATCTCTAGTTGGTTTCTAAAATATAATTTAGATTTAATTTTAATTTACTTATATACACTTCCTATTGCCATTATAATATTCATTTTTACTGGACAATATAAAGGCTTATCAAGGTATGTAGGTAGTCCAGATTTATATAAAATTTCATTAAGAAATTTATTTTTGTTGTTCTACCAGGCTTTTATATTTAATCAGAAATTAAATCCAAATCTATTAAAGTTATTACTATTAAACTTTATTATATATACTATTTTATCAGGTATTTTTAGGTTTTTACTAAGAGATTTACTTACAAAAATTTATTTTAATGAAACTACTCAAAGTGCAAAAATTAAAAAAAGAGTTCTAATTTATGGGGCTGGATCTGCTGGAGGTCAGCTAGCTGCATCCTTGAGACACAATAATGTATATCAAATATTTGGTTTTTTAGATGATAGTAAAGCTTTACAGGGGCGAACATTATTAGGATATCAGATATACAATCCAGAGGCTTTAAAATTCATCATTAGAAAGTTTTTTATAAATGAAATACTCATAGCTATGCCTTCAGTTTCAAAAAATATAAAAAGTTCAATAATAAAAAGTTGTACTAAATTAGGAGTCAAAATACTTCAAATTCCATCTCTTGATGAAATAAGAAAGGGAACTAAACAAATAGAGTTTTTAAAAGAAATAGAAATTGAAGATCTTTTACAGAGAGAGTCCGTTATCCCAGACAAAGAATTGATAAATAATGAGATAAAAAATAAAATAATTTGTGTTACTGGTGCAGGTGGATCAATTGGTTCAGAGTTATGTTCTCAGATACTAGAGTATGGTCCAAAAAAACTTATATTAATAGAAATTAGCGAAATTAACTTATACCAAACTGAAAAAAGATTATTTAAAGATCACCCTAATTTAAGGAAATCTATTTATTTATATTTAGGAAGTGTATCTGATAAGTCGTTAATAAAAAATATTTTTGAAAGGCATAATATAGACATATTATTTCATGCCGCGGCTTATAAGCATGTACCATTACTTGAATTCAATCCATTACAAGCAATAAAGAATAATATTTATACAACAAAAATACTTTGTAGTTTCGCAAAAAAATATAATATCAACCACATGGTAATGATCTCAACTGATAAGGCTGTTAGACCAACAAATGTTATGGGCGCGACAAAAAGAGTAGCAGAAATTATCGTCCAGGGTTATGCAAAAGAATCAAGAAACAAAAGAAATAATACTAGAAAAATCAGCTCAGAATCTTTTACAAACTTTTCTATTGTTAGATTCGGCAATGTTTTAGGATCATCTGGATCAGTAGTTCCTATGTTTCAGGAGCAAATTAATCAAGGGGGGCCCATTACATTAACTCACCCAAAAATAATTAGATATTTTATGAGTATTAAAGAAGCAGTTGAACTTGTTTTGCAGGCATCAGCTCTTGAAAAAAATGGAGATATTTTATTGCTTGATATGGGAGATCCTGTAAAAATAATTGATCTGGCAAAACAAATGATTTTGTTAAATGGATATAGTATTAAAGATAAAAACAATAAACAAGGTGACATAGAAATTGTCTATGTTGGATTAAGGCCAGGAGAAAAATTATATGAGGAACTCCTTATAGATAAAAAAAGCCAAAAAACCTCACATCCATTAATTTATAGAGGAATTGAATCTGCTCCTAATTTAGATGAGATAGAAAAGAAATTAATTTCTCTTGAAAAAGAATTAAATTTATTTAATAAAGAACAATGCATAAAAATTCTTAAAGATATTGTTCCTGAGTGGGATGATCAAATTAAGACATGATTATTCATTTAATTTTTAAGTGTTTTTTTAGTTTATAAATAAATTCAAAAGATACATCTTCATGGATTGGAACAGGAAATACCTTTATTAAATTACTTGAATTAAGTTTTTGATATTTTTCTAAATGTTTGATTTCAAATTTTAGTTTTTTAAAAATTGTATTATTTTTGTATAAATCATATTCCAGAGGAACTACTGTTGGAATTCTCCCTTTAGTCTTTTTAAGCCATTTAGGTGCATATTCCCAAATTAAATTTAACTTCTTTTTTCTATCATAAATTTTTTGCTCCCATTTATTAATTTCATTGTTAATTTCTTTTATTTCTGGTATTGATGGTTTTCCTTTTTGAGCTTCTAATCCCTGCCAAAGCCAATATATATTTTTATTTAAAACACCCAAATTTCTTAATACCCAGAGAAAAAAACCTCCACCTCTTGAATCTCTCATTACCCTAATTTCTTTTGCAACCGATTCTTTTTTACACCATAATAATGCTCCTGAAGTTGTGCCTAATATTTTTGGAAAAGACCAGATTTCGAAATCTTGACTTGTCGGAAATAGGTTGGTGCCAATTTCACAAAGAGTGTCCACACAATCATCAATATTATTAATTCGAGATAAATCTTTTTGTATGTAACCCCATTGATGATAAATCAAGCGAGTTTTAGTATTTAATTTAGGCTTGAGATTCCAGATAATTGGTGTAGCGACTCTTGAAATAGAATCTAATACACAATGAGAAGTGTAAGGATTTACACCAACAAAATCAGGTCTAGAATGTTTTTTATAAACTAACGCCATATTTATTGCAGCTCTACCACTGGAACATAAAACTGCATATCCACTAGGGAACATTTTTTCAAGTCTTTTTTCTAATCTGCGAGAAGTTAGAAAATGAAGGTTTAACTTTAAATATTCCCCAATTCTGAATTTGCTTTTAGGCCAAATTGTATAGTTCATCTTAATTTACAACTCCAATAATTTATGTTTAAAAATATATTTGGGCATAATTTTGGTAGCGAAACCTTTTTTAAAAATACCAATATTTAAATACTTTTCTGAAGGTAAAACTTCATCTCCCTTAAATGGCAAATGACCGATCCTGTACCATTTAATACTCCTTTTTTTTAATTCATTAATAGCTCTAAATTGAACTATATGTCCTAATGGCAAATGAAATAAATCTCTATTATATGCAGCTACCGAATATACTGCCTCATCTTTTGAATAATTAAAAAAACCTCCCCCAAGGAATAATCCCTCTTTATCTCTAACATAAATAAGCATACCGCAATTATTATTTATGTCTTCAAAATGCATATTCCAACTCTCATCAGTTCTTGTAACTCTACCTGCTGCATATAAATGAAGTTTTTTAAATTCACTCCAGGTTTTATGATCATTTCTACTCATAACAAAAGAATTAAGATCAAATTTTTCTTCTTTTATAAGTGATTTATAACTTTTTCTAAACTTTGATTTAATAAAGCTCAAATCTAAAGTTAAATCAACGTATAACTCATGTATTAGGCTGACTTTAGAACCCTTTCTCATAGATAACAAATGCCAAGGAGTTATTCCTAAAAAACCTTCAAAATTATCAGCAGACCGCAATTCTTTAATATTCAATAATTTCGCAATCTTTTCAATTATTAAATAAATTTCACCTAAAACTATATTTATTATTTTTTCTGAACACGAATTATTAAAAATTGGTTTATTAAGTGGAGGGGGTTCATTTAAACCATTAAAATTAGTTTGCGAAAAAATAAAATATTTTTCTCCAATAACGCAAACTCCCATTGGAAATATACCAATAATTGAACCTTTAAAAAGTATTATTGAACTTAGATCAAGATAATTTTTAAAATCATTTTTTCTGTATTCCTCTTGATAAGTGATACTCGCATTAGTATATAAAAAAGGAGCATATTTAATTCCATTCAAAAATCCCTCCCAATCTTTACTATTACACCTTCTTGAAATGAAAGACAATTCCTCCAATGTATTCATTTCGTTAAGAATATTATTTGATAATTCAAATTTAGACATATTTTTAATCAAAATTTCTTTTAAAAAATTTATCTAAGATCTATAAATCTTATTCTAATTTTAACGTTTTCTAAAGTTGAACCATACAAACTTATCAAAGAATGACTCTTTCAAACTTTTATATTGAGGTTATAGTAATATGAATTTAGAAAAAATAGTATGATTACATTTAATCTCTTACTATAACAAAGATTCTCAAGTTTTAATTTGATTTTTATTAAATAAATGAAACCAGTAAAAGAAGTTGAGAAAGACAGAATTTCTTATTACAAAAATAGTAATTTAAACACTGTACATAGAAGTTCCTTGCTTATACCAAGGCTAGAAGCTCATCAAACATATATTTCATTTGTTAATCATTACTTTATTAAAAGAAATTATGAAAGTGTAATCTTAAAATTGACCGCCTATGACAAATCAGGTATCTCTAGCGATTCCATAACATATGAATTAAAAATCAAAAAAGTATATACTTATAACCTTGAAAGTATATTTGGGGATAAATATAATTCGTATCAAGCTGAGTTTTTTTCATCTGAAAATTTATTTATTCCTTATCCAGCGGTAATGATAAATCACGTTGGTAAAGACTCTATAAATACAGTTCACGCTTATAACAGAATACTTAATGACTCAAGAGAGTCAGAGAAAATAAATATAATCCATGCGAGGGAGGCTTCTATAGACGTTATGATTTCAAATGAAATAGATACTTTCTTCATCTTGCATACTGGGATATTGCCTCTATCAAATCAAAAATTAGAAATAGAATTAAAATCAGCTTTAACGGATTTAACATATAATTCAAGTTCTATAATTAACATGCCCAAAATGAGTGTTAGAAAATATTACTTATCTGATTTAATTTCAAGCAAATTAAAAGAAAAAATAACAAAAAAGAACTTTACATTAAAAATTAGGCAACCTAATCAAGAACTTTTTTATGGAAGAATGCTAGCTGGCATTGAGAAAAAAGATTCTTTAAGTTTTAGTGCAAATCACAGCTTTTATGATAACTCTAATTATGAAGAATACTTTAGTGATAATGAAAGCTATAAAACATTCCCCTTATTGAAAAATTATAAGAACATAATAAGGATTTACCCAATAATGTCTCCCGGAGAGGGGACGATAAGCGTTTATTTAAATTATGAATTTAAATACAATAAAAATTCAATTAAAGTAAAAGATTATATCTTTAATAATACAAAAGTTCCACTAGAAATTGACCTTAATAAATTAAAATCTCAATTAAGTGATAGTAAAAAGTTATCTACATTTAGCTTGATATATAAAAGCAGTGCCAAAGATCAAGTTCCAACGAGATTCAATATGCAATTGGTATATGGCTCTCTAGAAAATATAGAAATTGATGCATCTATTAATCAAAGCTTATACAATGATGAATTATTTCTTCCAAAAAACAAAAAATCATTCGCCTGGTGTCAATTAATTAATGACAAACGATATAAATCAAATCTTAGTATTTGTTTTATAGATAATATTAATGTTAATAGAGATTCTATAAGAAAAATTAAATTAGATTTTTATGACGAAAACGGGCATATTTCAGAATCTAATCACAATATAAATCCTTTGGATTCTCTAGTTATAGAGAATAAAATTTTTGAAAGTTCTTCAAAGTTTATTTGGGTTACTGCCAAATCAGATTGTCCACAATTGCATATGTTTAGTATTCATACTAATAATTTCTCAAAATATACTTCTGGAGAACATAATTTTTAGAATATATTAGTAAGTTTCAAAAATGTACACAACAACTCTCAAAAGAGTAATTAGGAATTTACAAATTTTCAAGAGAAAGGAAACTAATAATAGCTCTTCAAGTGATTTTAATAAAAAATTATTTTATTTAATTAAAAAAAATAATAAGAAAAAAATTTATAAAGAGCTTACACAATATATTGATTCCTTAAGTTATGAGAAAAATGAATTTAATAGTCAAGAAAAACTTTATATAAAAAAAGCTATAGAAAACGTTTTTTTTCAAAATAAAAAAAAATATTTTAATCAGACGAAAGAAGTATCTAATACTATAAATATTATTTCTCTATCAGGGTTTGGATATAGTGGAACAGGAGCTATTCATGATTTTCTAAGAGATTCAAATAATTGCATTGATGCACTTCAAGGAAGAGAGTTAGATATCTTTAAATACCAATTTTCATTAAATGACCTATATAGGAAATCCATCTCTAAAGGTAAGAAAATTAATGAGAACGAATTATATAAATTTTTCTTTAATCATATATTGGGTTTACCTTTTCCTAAAGGTGTTACAGAAGATGAAATTAATAATAGGCTTGTAGGATCTAAAGCTTTAATAAAAGCTGTACTTCGATTACCTGCAGATGAAAAGAGAATTAATTTAGTAAAAGATATTTGCTTATTTACCAATGAAATATTTAATTTAGTTTGCGTAGATAACCAAAAAGATTATTTAGAATTAATTTCTAGAAATCTTTTAAATAACATTGGTAAATACTACAAAAGATATAATAAAGGATATCTAATTCTAAATAATTGGATACCTGCAAGTAGTATTCATGTAAGTAACTTACTACCTAAAAATACAAAAGTTATTATAAGTACAAGAGATTCTTTAGATGCTTATTACTCATGGTCAACTGAATGTCCTCGTATAAAATACAATTTTAAGTTTTTGATTTTTCCTTACATTTTTTTATATTTCATAAGACATATTGACTATTCTAAAAACTTTAAGTTATTAGATAAAAAAATCAAAAAAGATATTTCATATATCCAATTTGAAGAGTTTATAAAATTAAATATCAATGAGAATGGGAGATATATCTTTAGAGATTTATTTAAATTAGCTATAAAAGGAAAATTTAATTTTGTAAAATT
>CACAST010000024.1 GCA_902535185.1 uncultured Prochlorococcus sp. | reverse complement strand
CCTCAAGATCTAAACTTGTGCAATTAAATCCTAAATTAGAAAAATATTGAACTAAATCACTAAAATTATATTTGGTAAAAAAATGCTTTAATTCATCTTGGGGAATTTCTATTCTTGCAGTTAAGCCTTGGCATCTAACTCTAACCTCCGATAATCCACATTCTTTAAGATATTCTTCTGCTTTCTCAACCATTTTTAGCCTTTCACTAGTTATTTCATGGCCATAAGGAAATCTTGATGATAAGCAAGGTTGAGCAGGTTTATCCCACCAAGGAAAACCCAATGCTCTTGATATATCCCTAATGTCTTGTTTTGAGACTTTAAATTTTGCAAGGGGAGAGATAACTCCTGCTTGTTCTGAGGCTTGCATACCTGGTCTGTAATCTTTAAGATCATCCAAATTGACTCCATCTAAAACAATCTTGTAATTAAGTTTTTTAGAGAGGTAAGTTGTATGTTTGTGAAGCTCTTTTTTGCATGCAAAGCACCTATCCTTAGGATTTTTACTATAACTTGATTGGTCTAATTCAGATGTTTTAATTTCTAAATGCTTTACTCCAATCCATTTTGCTTGCCTCCTTGCTTCTTCACGAAGAGTATTGGCTAACGCAGGAGAAACACCAGTTATAGCAATTGCTTTGCTACCTAATTGCTCAAATGCTAATGATGTTACTAATGTACTGTCAACTCCTCCGGAATAAGCAATACAAACACTATCAAGATTCTTAATATATCTTCTAATTGTATAAAGCTTTTCACTTTGTTCATCAGAGAGAATTTCTAGTTGATTGAACATGCTAATTACTTTAAAATTCAAATTACCTATGAATAGGTTGAATTTATTATTAAATCTTTAATAATATTATTATCTATATCTTAGATTAAATTTACTAATTTTGTTCAATTGGCGAATACTAGTAGAAATAGAGGAATTGGAATTGTCACTGCAAGTGACAGTCAGGAAAGATCAAAAGGTCAATTACATATTTATGATGGAGATGGTAAGGGAAAAAGTCAGGCTGCTTTGGGAGTAGTTCTCAGAACAATAGGATTAGGTATATGCGAAAAAAGACAGTCAAGAGTTTTACTTCTAAGATTTTTAAAAGGTCCTGAGAGACCATACGACGAGGATTCAGCTATAGAGGCTTTACAAAGAGGCTTTCCACACTTAATTGATCATGTTAGGACTGGAAGATCTGAATTTTTTACTGCTGACCAAGTCACAAAGTTTGATGTCGGTGAGGCTGAGAGAGGTTGGAATATTGCTAAAGGAGCAATTGCTAGTTCTCTTTATTCTGTTGTTGTACTAGATGAGTTGAATCCAGTTCTTGATTTAGGAATGCTTGATATCAATGAAGTAGTTGAGTCTCTTCAAAATCGTCCAGATGGATTAGAAATAATTATTACGGGAAGAGCAGCCCCTTCCTCTCTGGTAAGAATATCCCAACTCCATTCAGAAATGAGACCACGTTTGACTGGAAACTTATCAACACAAACCAGACAAAGTAGTTCTAGTGGTGGAATTGAGATTTATACAGGTGAAGGAAAGGGTAAATCCACAAGTGCACTTGGTAAGGCTCTTCAAGCTATCGGTAAAGGAATATCTCAAGATAAAAGTCATAGAGTTTTGATACTACAGTGGTTAAAAGGTGGGAATGGTTATACCGAAGATGCTGCCATAGAAGCTTTGAGAGAGAGTTACCCTCATTTAGTAGATCATTTGCGTTCAGGCAGAGATGCTATCGTCTGGAGAGGGCAACAACAACCAATCGATTATGTTGAGGCTGAAAGAGCATGGGAAATTGCTAAAGCTGCTATTTCGTCTGGGTTGTATAAAACAATCATATTAGATGAATTGAATCCAACAGTTGATTTAGAGCTACTACCTGTTGAATCGATACATCAAACACTCTTAAAAAAACCAGCAGATACAGAAGTTGTTATTACTGGGAGATGTAAAAATGAACCCTCATATTTTGATCTTGCTGATGTCTACTCTGAAATGGTTTGTCATAAGCATTATGCAAATGTTGGAGTTGATTTGAAAAGAGGTGTAGATTACTAAATATACCTAAAATTATTAGTTGCATAATATTTCTCTTACCTTTTCAATGCCGCCTTCAATAGATCTTGACTGAATTTTGAATTTAGACAAGATTCTTGATGCTTCTTTAGAACGTTTCCCCGATTTACATATAGTGAAAACCTCTTTACTTAAACTTTCTTTTTGAATAAATTTTAAGTCATAATTTTGGTCCAAATGCCCTAAGGGAATTGATATAGATCCCTCTATTGCGGAAGTAGAAAATTCTTCATTTTCTCTAACATCAATTAAAAGAATTTTGTTGCGTTTTGCTTTATATAAATTATTAAAGTCATTAGCATTAATAGTATTAATTTCATTATTTTTCTCACAATATTCATCGCTATTATAAAAGTCCTCATTTTGAGAAAGATTTTTAATTCGCTTATTTAACTGATCACTTTTTAGAGTTAATTTTTTTATATTCATCTTCAATAGATCAAAAATTAAAATTTTTCCATCCAAAGTTTCACCTTTTTTCAAAATGATTTTGATTATTTCATTAACCTGAAGAATTCCTATTAAACCTGTTGAAACGCCTACAACGCCGTATTCTGCACAACTAGGGGCAGCATTTTTTGAAGGTGATTCTGGAAGTAAGTCTCTTAAATTAGGACTATTTTTATATAAATTGAAAACACTTACTTGTCCTTCGAAGCCTTGTACACTTCCAAATACAAGGGGTTTATTTAAAATTAGACATGAATCATTTATCAAATATCTTGTGCTAAAGTTATCCGAGCAATCACAAATAACATCAAACTTATTTATTAATTCAAGGGCATTTTTAGGATTAATTCTTTCTGGAAAGGTTAATATTTCACAATTAGGATTCAATTTTTTAATTTTTTCCTTCGCAGAATCAATTTTCAGATTGCCAATAGTATTTGTTTCATGAATTATCTGTCTCTGGAGATTAGACTTTTCAACTTGATCATTATCTACAATTCCAATCTTCCCAATTCCTGTTGCGGCAAGATAAAGCAAAACTGAAGACCCGAGTCCACCTGCTCCAATGCATAATACTGAGCTGTTTTTAAGATTTAGTTGACCCTCATAACCTATCTCTTTGAGGGTTAAATGTTTTTGATATCTTTCTTCTTCATCAGAGCTTAAGGAGTTAAATTTGATATCTTTGGACATATCTATACTTAAATTTTTGCAAGCTAAACTTTAAAAACATAATAATTAAAATAAAAATTTTAGTCTCTTAAATTTTTTTTATTAATGTGATTTATTAATGTTTTTGTTAGAACAAGACGATAATGTGAAGTTTTTATAAATCAATTTTAAGTTTAAATATCTCGAGAAACTATTTATACCAACGTCTCTAAAAAAATACAAAATGTTTCGGTTCGGAATTTTACACAACAAAAAGGTAGTCAACAGACGTTTTTTCCGATACTGTCTGGTTCATATATTAAGTTTACTGAATTCATGAGTGATAACACTCCAGAGTCAAATCAAGACTCCGGCTCCGATACAAGCTCAGAAACCAAAAGCTTTTCAGAGAAGTACTCTGATGTTATGGGAAAAGTCAATGAAACCCTTGGCAATGTTGATTGGACTCAAATGGGTAAGTATGGCAAGGCGGCAGGCATAATAGCTGTTGTCGTAATTGCTCAGATAATAATTAAAGTTGTCATTGACACGATAAACTTTTTCCCTATTCTCCCTGGTTTACTAGAACTACTAGGTGTAATTGTTGTTGGTCAGTGGAGCTGGCAAAATCTTCGTACCAGTGAAAATCGTGAAGCTGTTTTGGATAAGGTACAAAATCTTAAAAAGACATATTTAGGTTAGTTAAAGATTTACATATTTAGTATTGCTTTTACGTAATCTTTAACTTGTTTTATATACCCTCCTCCAAACATATTGGCATGATTCAATATGTGGTAAAAATTATAAATAATAATTCTTTTTTCAAATCCGTTTTTTATAGGAAAAATTCTATGATATTCTTCATAAAATTCTTTTCTAAAACCTCCAAATAGCTTCGTCATAGCTATATCTACTTCATTATCTGCCCACCAAGATGCAGGGTCAAAGATAACTCCCTTACCATTTTTTTCCGTTCCTACATTTCCTGACCATAAATCACCATGAACTAGAGAATTTATTGGTTTATGATTAAGTAATTCTGATTTAATTTTATCTTGAACTTTATTTATAATTTCTTTATCTAAAATCGTCGATTCAAGAATTAATAATTGAGGTATTATTCTTAAGTTTAAAAAACAATCTATCCAATTATCTTTCCAGCCTTTTTTCTGATCTGTTGTTCCGATAAAACCCTCAAATGGAGACCCAAACATTTTTGGATTAGATTCAGCTGATTTTAGGTGCATTTCACCCAAACCTTTTCCAAGCTTTTTTTGGTCAAAGTTATGCATATCTATCCATTCAATTAAGAGAATTTCTACATTTTTTATATTTTTATATGCAATAACTTCAGGAATAACTAAGTTTTCTTGATTAATAAACTTTTTCAAATTTTGAAGGCAATATTTTTCAAATTCAAGAAATTTTTTGTTTCTAATGTTTTTTTTAAGGAATAACTTTCTGTTTGAGAATTCTATTTGCCAGGTACTATGAATGTCACCGCCATGTACTTTTTCAATACTTTTTGGATAGGTTTCACCTAATTCATCACAAATTTCGTTAACTTCAATGGGTGATAATTTTTGCATTTTCAATGAGAAATTCCGAAGTTATTGTTGTTGGTGCAGGAATAGCAGGACTAACTTCTGCTGCGATTTTATCAAAACAAGGTTTATCAGTAAATTTAATCGAATCTCATACTCAATCAGGAGGATGTGCAGGTACTTTCAAGAGAAAGAATTATATTTTTGATGTTGGTGCAACTCAAGTTGCGGGTTTAGAGAAAGGAGGAATACATTCGAGAATTTTTAATTTTTTAGATATTCCATCTCCTGAAGCCACAATTTTAGATCCTGCTTGCATCGTTGATTTAAACGATGGAGGTCAGCCCATACCTATTTGGTATGAAAAAAGTAAATGGATTGCTGAACAGGAAATGCAGTTTCCAGGGAGTGGTAAATTTTGGAAGCTTTGTGAGCTCATTCATCGAAGTAATTGGATATTTGCTAATAATAATCCTGTATTACCAGTAAGTAATTTTTGGGATTTTTCTCAACTTCTTAAAGCACTAGTACCGTCAAATCTCGTTACAGGTATCTTACTAAAATCAACTATTTTTGATTTGTTGCGAATATGTGGATTATCCAATAATGAGCGCTTGATAAAATTCTTAAATCTTCAATTAAAACTTTATTCTCAAGAGGACGTTTATAATACAGCCGCATTATATGGATCTACTGTTCTTCAAATATGTCAACAGCCACATGGTCTGTGGCATCTTAAAAAATCTATGCAGTCTTTAAGTGAAGCATTAGAAAGTTCATTGAGGAAAACTGAAGCTAATCTAATTTTTGGACAAAAAGTTAATTCTATAAATTTTGATGAGGAAAATATGTGTTGGAAAGTATCTGCTAATTCGAAAAAAAAATCTTTTATTTACCAAGCAAAAGATTTAATTTATACCGCGCCTCCACAATCTTTACTCAAGCATTTGAAAGATCCTTTAAAAAGAAAAAAGAATTATCAAAAACGAATCAATAATTTGCCTGATCCAAGTGGAGCTGTAGTTTTTTATTCAGCATTAAAAAGAGAACATATTAAAAAAACTTCCTCCAATCATTATCAATTTGTGTCCAAAGAATTTACTTCGGTATTTGTATCTATTAGTGATGATGGTGATGGAAGAGCACCTAATGGCGAGGTTACTTTAATCGCGAGTATCTTTACCAAGACTAAAAATTGGTTTGATCTAGATAAACAAACTTATTTAAAAAAGAAAAATAATTTCATGAAAAAATTATCGCTTGAATTGGAAAGTCAATTTGATATTGATCCTGAAAATTGGCTACATAGGGAATTAGCAACTCCATTGGGATTTGAAAAATGGACAAATAGACCTAATGGAATAGTTGGTGGGCTTGGCCAGAATCCTGATATTTTTGGTTTGTTTGGACTATCAAGCAGGACACCTTTTGAAGGTTTATGGCTATGTGGAGATTCGATTTATCCTGGAGAGGGTACTGCAGGTGTTAGTCAGTCTGCATTAATGGTTTCAAGGCAAATTTTAGCTTCTAAAGGTATAGAAAATTTTAGTTTATAAAATTTTGTCTGATTTCTTTTGCTTCAGCAAGTTTGCTAGAAAGTAACTCCCAATTTTTTTCTTTAATAATAGACTCCAGTATATTCAGCTTATTTTTAAAATTATTTATGGCATTTAAAACATTAATCTGATTATTAATAGCTAAATCTAAGCCAAGTTGTTCATTGCCGCCGCCAACTCTGGAAGTATCAGCAAATCCTGTAGCAGCCAGTTTTTGTGTGAGATCTAATAAAGATTGATTATTTTTTGTATGCACAGTTTGAATTAAGGCAGAAGCTACAAATATAGGTAAATGAGAAATTAGAGATACTGCTTCATCATGCTCTTTTGGCGAAGCTTGGCAAATTTCACAATCCATTGAAGTTATTAGCTGGGAAATGGTTCTGACTGCATTAAAATCACTATTTTGTGTTGGGGTAATAATCCATTTCGAATTTTTGAAAAGACCTTCAAAACCTGAATCAACTCCTTTTCTTTCTGTTCCAGCCATTGGATGAGATCCAATAAATAGAGGATGTAAATTTTCCCATGTATTTACAATTGGTTCTTTAACAGAGCCTACATCAGTTAGTATTGTCTCCTGTGGTATTGATGCTACTAATCGTTGTGAAGGACTGATTAAATCTTTGATAGGCAATGCCAAAATTATTAGCTCACACTTTTTTAATAAGCTCAGATCACAGCTAACAAAATTTGCAAGTTTTTTATCTTTAGCTTTTTTTTCATTAAATTCATTATTTGCTATTCCATAAATTGTATGGTTTAGACTTTGGAGTTTTAATCCTAAAGAACCGCCAATTAACCCTAATCCTACTATTCCAATTTTCATAGATTGATTAATTCAAGACTCTCTTATATTGATACCAATTTTTTGTATATTAGGTTCATAAATTTTTGTATGTATTTGAAATTAAATAAATTATAAATGCTTGAAATTTTAAGTCATCAATATTTGAAAATTTTTTTGAAAGATCAAAGTATTAGCTGGAAACATATATATTCTTTTGGGAGGATAATTTCCAAATGTATTGAAAATGATTCTACATATTTGATTAATTCAGAAATTTTCTCTAGCTATGAATGGTTACCTCCAATTTTGATTTCTCTATTTTTAAGGGAAGAGGATTCAACTTTTATTTTATCTAAAGAAAAAATTCAATTTATAAGCCAATTTCAGATTGATTCATTGAAAAATTTAGGCTTTAATTTTATTTTCAAAAATGATCAATTTATTTTTCCAAATCATCATGTCCGCTTGATAACAATTCAAGATTTACTTAATGATCCTAATTTTTTTAATCTTAGAAACCATAGAATAGTATATTCTGGAATTGAGGATATAAAAGAGGATTTAAAAAATCACTTTAGAATTTCTTTACTTAAAAAGGATTGGACAAAAAACTTTAAAGAATTTGAATTAATAAATCAAAAATTTTTAAAAGTATATGATTCGTTGAAGAAAAAGTTTTTCTCGAGAAAGGTCTTAGGAAATAATTATATTAATTTAGATGAAAATGAAATTAGTTTCTTTTCAAACTTTTTTCATGAAAATTCTTTTTTCTCAGATAAATTTTTTAGCGTTAATAAAGCATTATCTCAAGGCTGGGCATGCTGGGTAAAATTAAATGATATAAATTTAGATTGGAATTTGTATTTGCAGCCAATAGATGAACTTTCTCAAATTAAGAAACTTTTTTTGAATAATAAATTTGTTTTTTTATCAGCATTGCGAAAAGATAATTTTTTCCAAATGTATCTAAAAAAGCATAGTTTAGATATTGACTTGGTTATTAATTTTAAAAGTAATTTTGAAGAGAAAAAGATTAAATTATATATACCTCCTAAACAGTTGCTTCCTAATAATCCTCTTTTTACCAACTCAATCTTGGATACTTGCAAAAAGTTAATACTTTTTAGAAACGGTTTAACTTTAATTTTGTCTGACGATATTGATTTAAAAACAAACCTTGCTACAGAATTAGCTTCTAAGTACGGGAAGAGGGTATTGTTAGAGACTATTCCCTCTGGTAAAAATGAAATTCTTTGCTCTAGTTTTGACTGGTGGATTATTAATTCTTTTTTAATTCAAATTCCAGAACAAATTATCATTCCTTTACTTCCGATTCCAAATATGTCAGAACCTATTAATGCAATTACGGTTTCTTATAAAAACAAGCTTTCTCAGGATTGGTTTAGAGACTTCTTTCTTCCTCAAGCCAGAACAAAACTTGAAAGATCTGTTTCCCCTTTAAGAAGAAATTCAGGTAAGTTAATAATTCTAGATGGAAGAGTAAATAAAAGAAACTGGGCAAGATTACTTTTGCAAAACATTCAACCCTCAAAAAAAATTAACTATATGTTACCTTTCGATTAGGTTATGATTTTGTAAATAACTAAAGAAATATGGGAGAAGCAAAAAGACGTAAAACACTTGGTTTACCTCCAAAAAAAAATAATACTAAAACTAAATTTGATGATTCTCCAAGATTATTTGAATGGCTACCCTTTACAATCAATCAAAGAGATAAACTAATTAAGTTAAGTATCAAGGCCAGTTGGTTTGGGATCGGAGGGTTAGTAATTTTATGGGTTGTCGTGAGATTTATAGGCCCTGCTGCTGGGTGGTGGACTTTAGCTGATTCTTTATAAATCTAAGCTACTGTTTTTATATCATTAACAGCGATTGTATTAGCTGGATTAGTATTTAATGCTTTCATTGAATTAGAACTTACTTCAGTCCCTTCTGTTAATTTCTCCTTAACCATGGATTCTACTTTATTCCTAATTTCTAAGTTTTGATCAAGCCAAATAATCGTGTTATCTCTTCCTTGTCCAATATTTTCTCCTTCATAACTATACCAAGCACCTCTCCTTATTATGATATTAGTTTCTTCTGCTAAATCTAATAAACATCCTGTTGTACTTATACCTTTTCCGAAGAGAATATCAAACTCTGCAATTCTAAATGGTGGTGCAACTTTGTTTTTTGCTACTTTCACTTTTGCTCTTATACCATATTCTTCAGTACCTCTTTTAAGAGTTTGAATTCTTCTGATATCAAGTCTCACTGAGGCATAAAATTTTAATGCATTACCTCCTGTGGTTGTTTCTGGATTGCCGTACGTAACGCCAATTTTTAAGCGTAATTGATTTAGGAATATTACCGTACATCCAGATTTACCAATATTTCCTGTTATTTTCCTCATTGCTTGACTCATTAGTCTTGCTTGGCTTCCAATTACGTGATCTCCCATTTCTCCTTCTATTTCGGCTCTTGGGGTTAGTGCAGCGACCGAGTCAACAACTACAAGATCTACTGCACTTGATCTTATAAGTTGGTCAACTATTTCTAGAGCCATTTCACCAGTATCTGGTTGTGAAACTAACAAATTTTCAACATCAACTCCTAGAGAGGCTGCATAAACTGGATCGAGTGCATGCTCAGCATCTACAAATGCAGCTACTCCTCCATTCTTTTGGACTTCCGCAATCGCGTGAAGCGTTAATGTAGTTTTTCCTGAACTTTCTGGTCCGTAAACTTCTACTACTCTTCCTTTTGGATACCCTCCTCCTAATGCTAAATCTAAGGTGAGCGCTCCAGTAGATATTGTTTCTACTTTCATTCTTGAGGCGTCACCAAGTCTCATTATTGATCCTCGTCCAAAATTTCTTTCTATTTGACCTAAGACAAGACTTAATGCCTTGTCTTTTTCTTTTGATTCAGCTTTTTTCTTTTCTTCAAGGCTCATTGTTTGATTTATCGGTTAAAGTTCTTGTAATTATTCTAAATTTGGAAATTTTTATTTAAACCAAACTTCATAAATACAAACTATAGTACATCTGTACTCTAACTGATTATCTTTAAATTGCAACTAATTCCTCAAGGTTGCCTAATTTTAATAATTTGATTTCATTACTTAAAGTATACTTATCTGATCCTTTCAAATATCCCCAATCAGCTAGGAAGCATGGAATGTGAGAAGTTTTTGAATTTTGTTTAATATCTATTAGAGTTTTTTTTCTATCTTCTATAAAGCCTAAAATTTCATAAGTTTGTGTAAGCTTCTCAGCTATTTTGACTTTTGTTCCGGATTCATAACCAAAAATAAATTCTGGAAAAATATTTAATTGTTTAAGAATTCTTTCTGCAAATATTTTACCTTTAGTTGTTATAACTCCAGTTTTTATTTCTCTTTTCATTAATTCTTGCATAAAATTTATAATTTCAAAAAAAGGATTATGTAAATTTACCCAGGATTTAAAATCCTTATCAATTTGGTACTTGCGCGACTGATCTAACATTTTTTGTAAATCTTCGGCAGTCCAGGAATTTTCATTTAATATCCTCTGGCAATTTTGATGATAATTATTAATGAAATCATCTTTATTATCATTTTTTAATGGATTTTCTGTTTTTATAATTTCGTGAACAATAAGAATCATTTCCCAACCATATTTAACCCAAGGCCTAATTTCTTTGAAAGAATTTGGTACTTTTTTATAAAGTTTTTGATCAACAGATATGCAGGGTGAATTTAAATATTTTTCACAGGCCAGTAAGGAACTATGCCAATATTCTTGCATTCCGTCGACTATTACTCCATCGAAATCAAATAGAAATATTTTTTGAGAAGACACTATTGAATATTAGAACTGGGCCGCTAGGATTCGAACCTAGGAATGTCGAGACCAAAACCCGATGCCTTACCACTTGGCGACGGCCCATTGATTTTTTATTTTAATACATGAAAAGATTTTTTTCTATCCAAAAAATACAAAGTTTTTATAAACATGGCGCTAGTTTTGAAAAATAAAAATATTATTTGAATGAGCTTGATTTCCATGGCTCTAGAAATTTCTTAGCTTTTTTGATCGCTAAAGCCATTCTTTCAGGATACTCATAGAGTTTTTTGTTATTTTTGTGAGCAAATTCAATAAGGGGCTGCATAATTTTTCTTGCAGCACTTCCAAATGCTATTCCGTCTGGGAGATTGTTTGAATTCAAAAATTCATGAGTTTTTTCATTTGTTCCTCCTGCCAATTGAATTAATCCAGGTGGAAGATCTGAACCGATATTTTCAAACAACTTTACAGCATCTCTACTTGTTGAAGGAGCAAGATCTCCAGACATTGGCCTACCATCTAGCTGCCAAATAAGGGGAATATCAAGTTTTTTAAGAATTTCATATCTTTCCCAAAGAGCTTTCAAAAGATCTTCGGGCTCTTGTGGTTTTTTGAAGGATTGATTTAATCCACAACTGATAGATATCTTGTCTAATTTCATGTCAGAAGTTTTAAGGACACTGACAACTTTTGAAAAAGAATCTAGGCGATTGATTTCTGTATGAATTTCTACTGCATTAGGCTTTATTTTTCGAAGCGTTGATCCTAAATCATCTTTTGACAAATTATATTCATATTCAGTAATTAGATTTAGGGGACAGCTATTCAGACATCTACCACATCCATAACATTTACTCTTTTTGATTCCAGAATTATCAATTGCAAAGGTGGGGCATACTTTTTCGCACGGTCTTGGACAATTAGGAGGACATTTCAATGAATCAAATTTTGCTTTACGAAAGTGGATATCATTTCCATCACTAATGCTTATCATTAATCCTGGGGAGTTGTTAAAGACTTTTTTTGCCCACTTAATTCCTTTTTTTGCGGCGTAGACTATAGATTCTTCTGCGGCAACATCTATGTAGTCGACACCAGCAGCAGTATAAATTGCACATAAATCTTCTATGGCAACAATATCTTCATTACTGGCACCACAGATTAATTTAATCCATTTATCTTTTTTATTCTTAGTTGTAATCAAACAATTTAACTTTCAAATTCATCTAAAATATAATTACTTAATGGCTTCCATTCAAGTTTTCTTGAACCCCCCATTTCAACAACTATCGTTAGTTTATTATCGTTAGTACAAATCTCTATTAAGCTCTCTAATTCAGATTGAGAAAGTACTTGACCTTCTAATAACCAAAGTAATTTATTTTTATCATTTTCATTAAATAACTCAGCAGCTTGTGGGATAACTTGTTGAACTTCCCCGAGTGCTCCATTTCTTCCTACGCTTTGATGACCAAGGTGCGGTGGTCTAACGCCATGCAATTTGAGAAAGAAGACTTCTGGATCTCCAAGGCCTCTTGCTGAGGTTATAAAAGTTTTAAAGCCCTTGGCCCTCATTCTCCTCAACAGACGAGTTTCATAACCACCTTCAAGAGGAGCAAAGATTGCAAGACATTTGTTAGTTTTTAAATCGTTATGAAACTTTTTCCCTGTGAGAAGTAATGGCATAAAAATTTCCTTTATTTCTATTTTATTTTATTTTATGGTACTTGATGATGTACAATTGTAACTCAGTGAATTTTTAAGCTCGCAAGCTAGCCGAGCCTCT
>CACAST010000023.1 GCA_902535185.1 uncultured Prochlorococcus sp. | reverse complement strand
AGCATTATCAGGTCAATCAGCATTAGACTATTTCAGTGATAGAAATGCTGTAGTAAATCAATTAAGTGATTTGTTAAAAGCAAATCCTAATCAACTTTTTGAAAGGGTTAATAATTTGCAAGCAGAGCTTATTAATAAGAATAAAGAGATACAAAAAATGAAAGATGAAATTGCATATTTTAAATACTCTTCCATAAAATCATCCGCAGAAATAGTAAATTCTTTTTCAATTTTAGTAAATCAGATTGATGGCTTAGATGGGAATTCTTTGCAATCTGCAGCACTTAATTTAACTTCTCATTTGGGAAATAAAGCAATAGTGATTCTTGGGGGAATACCAAATCCAGAAAATAGAAAGTTGTTATTTGTGGTTTCTTTAGGTGATGATGCAATAAAAATAGGAATGCATGCAGGTAAATTAATTAATGAGATTGCAAGAATTTGTTCGGGAGGTGGAGGAGGAAAGCCTAACTTTGCTCAAGCAGGTGCTAAAGATATTGATAAGTTAAGTGATGCTTTAGATTATGCTAAAAATTATTTGCAAAAAACATTAGATAGTCATTCTGATAAATAACTACTTTTTCTGAGACTAATTTCTATTTGATCCATTAATTTCCTTGCTTCTTCAATAGTTAATTTTTTTTGATCAATTGCTGATTCAGTATTAATTCTTATAGATTCGACCAAAGAAGCTGAACTGTAATCTAATAATTGTAAAATTTCAGATTTACTGTCCTCTTTAATAATATTTTTGACCTTATATGAATCATCTTGATTTATATCTATATGAACAACGTTTGTACTGCCAAATAAATTGTGCAAGTTTCCTAGTGCTTCTTGATAGGCTCCAGTCATAAAAATTCCAATTAGATAATCTTTATCTTCCTCTGGCTTATGTAAATTTAGTAATGATTTAATTTCTCCATCATCAATAAAATTATTTAGTTTCCCATCTGAATCACAAGTTAAATCTGCAAAGTTGCCTTTGCAGAAGGGCTCCTCTAAGTGTCTATGTATTGGTACTATTGGAAAAATCTGATTTATTGCCCAGCTATCGGGAATAGATTTAAAGATAGATAAATTTGCATAATAAGTTGATGCTAAAGTTTCTGTAATTTCAGATAAATCAGGGTGATTGATTTCATAATTATTCAGGTTATTGGAAATTTCTTTTGCGCAAGCCCAAGTAAGTTCTTCGGCATAAGCTCTTTCTGCCAAACTTAAAAATCCTAATCTAAAAGCGACTAAGCAATCTTCTTTAAATTTTTTTGCATCATTCCATAGTTCAATGATTTGAGATAAATTTATTTTTTTATTTCTAAGTTTTTTTAATTCGTAGAAAGTTTCAAGTAAATTTGAAATTATTAATTGTTGATTTTTTTTATCCAAAATTTTTAGTTTGGAACTGACATGGCTTGTTCCTAAGACATTAAAAATCAAAACTGAACAATGACTAATTATTGCTCTTCCACTTTCTGAGATTATGATTGGATGCTTGATATTATTTAATTCACATGAATCCTTAATAGTTGCAATTACATCGTTAGCATAATTTTGAAGAGAATAATTAGTAGAGGTGTTGGAGGAGGTTTTAGTTCCATCAAAATCTATTCCTAATCCTCCCCCAACGTCGATATATTGCATTGGGGCTCCTAGTTTACACAGTTCAACATATATTTGACTCGCTTCTTGTAATGCGTCTTTGATCACAGCAATATCACTTATTTGACTGCCTATATGAAAATGGAGCAATTTCATTTCGTTGATAAGATCTGCTTCTTTTAGTTCTTTTATTGTCAACATAATTTCTGGGATTGATAATCCAAATTTGGAATTATCTCCAATAGATTTACCCCACCTCCCACTACTTTTACTTGATAACTTTGCTCTAATTCCTATCAATGGAGTCGCGTTAAGTTCTTGAACTGCTTGAATAATTCTTTTTACTTCATCTCGTTGTTCAATAACTATTATTGGATTTTTGCCGAGTTTTCTGGCCAAAGTAGCAATCTCAATATATTTTTTATCTTTATATCCGTTGCATATTAATAATGAATTTTGGTTTTCAAGAAGTGCAAGGCCAATTAATAGTTCTGATTTACTTCCTACTTCTAAACCAAAATTCCATTGGCTACCAAACTCTATTATCTTTTCTAGTACATTTTTCTGTTGATTACATTTGACAGGAAAAACGCCTTGATAAATGTTCTTATATTTATAGGTTTTTATTGCTTTTAAAAAAGAGTCATGTAATGCATTTAAGCGATCTTTCAAGATATCATTAAATCTTATGATTAATGGAGGATTTATTTCTCTACTCTTAAGTTCTTTGACGAGTTTAAAAAGATCTATCTTATTTTCAGATTTTATATCTTTAGTTACTGATATATTTCCTTTGGAATTTATAGAAAAATATTTATCTCCCCATTTGTCTATGTTATAAGTCGAAATACTATCTTCAATAGTCCAAATATTCTTTAATTTTTTCGGTTCAAAATTGGTCAATTTATGTTTTAGTGATTAATAAATGTTTTTGAAAATAACTCAAAACAATATCTTTTATTTTAATGATTACTTGCCAAGTTACCACCTAAAAGATGAATATACATAGAGTGATTACTAACTAAATGACCAAAGAGAGAACCTTTATTGCAATTAAACCAGATGGCGTTCAAAGAGGATATGTTTCTGAGATTATTGGCAGATTTGAAAAAAAAGGATTTAAATTGGTTGGATTAAAGCAATTAATTCCTTCAAAAGAACTTGCTCAAAATCATTATGGAGTACATAGAGAAAGACCCTTTTTTGGTGATTTAGTAGACTTTATTTCAAGTGGACCTGTTGTGGCAATGGTGTGGGAAGGCGAAGGAGTTATTTTGAGCGCTAGAAAACTAATAGGTGCAACAAAACCTCTGGAAGCAGAGCCTGGAACAATTAGAGGGGATTTAGCTATTGATATTGGAAGGAATATTATTCATGGTTCTGATGGAGATGATACAGCAAAATTTGAAATTGATCTATGGTTTAACGAAGAGGAATTATGTGTGTGGGAAACATCTGATTCGAAATGGCGATCTGAAAATTAAAATTTAAATCGCAAATCTATCTAAACTAAATTTTTCTAAAAAGTTTTTTTCTATTTCTTTGAGATTTTTATTTTGAACTATTTTCAAAAGAAGATCACTTGTTATTGCAGAAAATAAAACTCCATTTCTGTAATGACCTGTTGCTATAAAAAGATTTTCAATTTTTGATTTCCCAATTATTGGTTTTAGATCTGGTGTGCAAGGTCTAAAACCCCACCAATGTTCCATTTGTGGCCAATTAATAGCTTCTGGCAATAAGGAGCGAATGCCCTCTTGCAGTTGTTTTATTCCACCAGGAGTATTACCCTGATTAAATTTTGAATCTTTTTCAACTGTCGCTCCAACTATAATAAGTCCATCATCACGGGGAACAAGATAAGTTTTTGGACCAAAAATAATTCTTTTCAAAAAATTTGTTGGACCTTGTATTGATAGCATTTGTCCTTTTACAGGAAAGACAGGAATCTTATTAAAAATTTTTTTACTCCAAGCACCGCTGCATATAATTGCATTTTCACAATTAATTTTTTTTAGTTCCCCAGTGGCACATAAAACTGTTACACCTGTAATTTTGTTTTTTTCGAATGTCAAATCCTCTACTTCTGATCCTTCTTGAAATTCGACTCCATGCAAGGAGCATGCTCTCTCAAGAGCACGCATCAGTCTTCTTCGATTATCTATTTGACCATCTTGTTCAAAAAGTAAACCATGTTTCCAAATAGAATTCATTCCATTAATTTCTGTTTGAAGATCTTTTTGATTTAAATATTTTCCATATTCATAATTGGGAAACTCTTCAAGATCTTCTTTGTTTTTGAAAGGAACTACTATGCCACATTTTTTTAAACCGCATTTAATATTACTATCTTGTTCAATACTTTTTATCCACTTTGGAATTAGACTTTGACTTTCTTGGCCAAATTTTAGTAATTCATCTTCGAGCCCTTCGGCATGAGTAGCTAACATTCCTGCAGCAACAAATCCAGCTGATTCATTTCTGTTTTTGCTTAAAACTAAAACTTTGAAGTTACTTCTAGAGAATTCATAAGCAATAGATAAACCTAAAAGTCCACCGCCAATGATTAATATTGAATTTTTGGTTTCTTGTGCCATTTAATAATTAATATTTTTATGTGTGTTTTGGTCCTCTTTTCCTTTATATCCAATAATATTAATAAAGAGACTTTTGATAATGAACAATTTGGAATCTTGGGAAGCTGTGATTGGTTTAGAAACTCATGTACAGCTTAATACGAAAAGTAAAATATTCACATCTGCGTCAACAGCTTTTGGTGATGCACCTAATACACATATAGATCCTGTAGTTTGTGGATTACCAGGAACTCTTCCAGTTTTGAATGAGACTGTTCTTGAGTATGCTGTAAAAACTTCGTTAGCATTAAATCTAAACGTTGCAGAACATTGTAAATTTGATAGAAAACAATATTTTTATCCTGATCTTCCTAAAAATTATCAAATTTCACAATTTGATGAGCCATTAGCTGAAAATGGTTGGCTAGAGGTTGAAATAATTGAAAAGGACAAAGAACCTTATATCAAAAAAATTGGTATAGAAAGGCTACATATGGAAGAAGACGCCGGAAAACTAGTCCACTCAGGAAGTGATAGATTAGCTGGCTCTAAGTATTCTTTAGTTGATTACAATCGTGCGGGAATAGCACTTTGTGAGATTGTAAGTAAACCAGATATTAGATCAGGTAAAGAAGCATCTGAATATGCTTCAGAGATTAGAAGAACAGTTAGATATCTAGGGGTATCAGACGGAAATATGCAAGAGGGTTCATTACGCTGTGATGTCAATATTTCAGTTAGAAAAGGACCTAATGCTCCTTTTGGTACCAAAGTGGAAATAAAAAATATGAATTCATTTTCTGCAATTCAAAAGGCTTGTGATTATGAAATAGCCAGACAAATAGAAGTTTATGAAAATGGAGGAAAAATTTTCCAAGAAACAAGGTTATGGGATGAAGCTAAGCAATTAACGAAAAGTATGAGATTAAAAGAAGGTAGCAGTGACTATAGATATTTTCCTGATCCTGACTTAGGTCCAATTGAAATAACAAAAGCCCAACAAGAAATATGGTTTAAAGAACTACCAGAATTACCTTCAAAAAAAAGAAATAAATACATAAGTCAATTTGGATTATCTGCATATGATGCAAGGGTAATTTCTGATGAAATAAGCATGGCAAACTTTTTTGAAGAAACAGTAGCAAATGGTGCCGAGGCCAAACTAGCTTCAAATTGGGTAACAAGTGATATTGTGGGCTATTTAAAATCAAACAAACTAAGTTTTAGTGACTTAAAGCTTAGTCCTGAAAATCTTGCTGAAATGATTAAGATGATTTCGAAAAATATAATTAGTGGAAAAATAGCAAAAGAAATCTTACCTGAACTTATTCAAAAAAATATTTCTCCGAAAAAATTAGTTGAAGAAAAAGGGTTGGCAATGATATCTGATTCTTCAAGTATTTTACCAATAATTGATGAACTTATAAATGAACATCCAAATGAAGTTCAAGCATTTAAAAATGGCAAAACTAAGTTACTTGGTTTTTTTGTTGGTCAACTTATGAAAAGAACAAAAGGTAAAGCTGACCCTAAACTTGCAAATAAACTTCTTATGGAAAAATTAAATAGCTAAAGCTTAAAGAAGCTCTTTTATCGTGTTGATCCATTTATTTTGATCATCCGAATTCTCTAAAATAATATCTGAGAATTTTCTTTTTTCTTCAAAACTTAATTGAAAATTTATCAGTTCATATGCTTCTTTTTCGCTAATTTTATCTCTTGTGATAAGTCTTTTTTTTTGTAGTTCTTTAGAACATTTAACTAACCATATTTCAGTGCAAATATCTTCAAATTTTGCTTCAAACAATAATGGAATAACCAATAATATAGTTTGATTATTTCTGTATTGACTGCATTCTTCTATCATTCTTTCTTTAATTAAGGGGTGAAGTAGGTTTTCAATCCATTCCTTGCTTGCTGAATGTTTAAAAATAATGTTCCTTAAAAGTTTTCTGTTAATTTCCCTTTCTGAATTGCTTTTATTATCAACAATTTTATTTCCAAAATAATCTAAAATCTTTTTATATCCATATGTGTTTGGTTTGATTACTTCTCTTGAAAAATGATCTGCATCTAATATTGGTATGTTTTTATGTTTTCTGATGTAATTAGTTATGGTTGTCTTCCCACTTGCAATACCTCCTGTTAAACCAATCCTTCTTTGGTTGTTTTTTAATTTTTGAAGAATATCCATATAATTAATAATAATCTAATTACTTAGTTTCTTTAGTATTAAAGAGTAGTTAGTATGAATTAAAATACCAAAAAGTTTGAGCCAGTTAGATTCCAATTGGTCGTTTGTTGATGACAGTAAGATAACACCCAGGGGGTTCCTTTTTGCTGGGATATCCGCTGGTTTAAAAGCTTCTAATAGAAAAGATTTAGCACTAATACTCGCTCCAGAAGGAAGTATTTTTAGTGGGATGTTTACTCAATCAATAGTTCGAGCTTCTTGTGTGGATATTTGTGAGGAAAGGATTAAAACAACTTCAGGGTTTGTAAGAGCAATACTAATTAATTCTGGTCAAGCAAATGCATGTACAGGAAATCTTGGTATTCAACATTTTCAAATTGCTACAGGAAAGATTGCGGAACTTTTAGGAATCAAAGAAGAAGAAGTTTTAATGTGCTCAACTGGCGTAATTGGTGTTCCAATACAAATAAATAATTTATTAAAAAATTTACCGAATTTAGTTAGTGATTTAAAGGGTAATAATTTTGAAAATGCAGCAGAAGCAATTTTAACTACTGATCTGACTTTGAAAAAAGTGTCAATAGAGACGATTATTCAAGGTAGAAAAATAAAAATAGCAGGATTTGCAAAAGGTTCAGGAATGATTTACCCCAACATGGCTACAATGCTTGCTTTTCTAACCTGTGATGTGGGTATTCAAAAAGAAGAATGGGACAAAATGATTGCTATTGCGGTTCAAAAATCTTTTAATGCAATATCAGTTGATGGGGAGACAAGCACAAATGATTCTTTTGTTGGAATAAATGCAGGAGAGAAAATTGAAAAAAGGTTTTTTCCAATTATCCAACAAGGGATTGATATTGTATGTCAGAACTTGGCAAAAAATATTGCGAGGGATGGAGAGGGAGCAAATTGTTTATTAGAAGTTTTGGTTCAAGGAGCAAAAAATACAGATGATGCAATTATGCTCGCGAAATCTATTTGTAATTCTGCCTTGGTAAAAACTGCGATACATGGTTGTGATCCGAATTGGGGACGAATCATTTCTGCTGCAGGTAACTCTGGGGTTAAATTTAATTTTAATGACGTTGATTTGTATATAGGAAAATCTCAGATTTTGGAAAACGGCAAGTTAAATAAATTTGATCCACAAAAAGTCACAGACTATATTAAGTCCAGAATGAAAGGTAGATATTTAGTAGATGATATTGTAAAAATTATGATTAATCTAAATTCTGGCGAATCGAAAGGTACAGCTTGGGGGTGCGATCTATCTAAAAAATATGTTGAAATAAATAGCGAATATACGACTTGATTCAGATCTATTGCAGGGCAAGGGATTATGGCGATTTAAATTTTATATAACGGTGTTATAACCCTTGATTTCTACATAATTAATTTTTTTCTTTTTTCATAATTAGTAAATATTTAATTTTATTTATATCTCTAGGAATCAACAATAAATAATCAGAACTAAAAGATAATGTAATTGAATCTAAGATTATGAAACTTTACAACCACAAATCAGCAAATATTTTTTTTGTTGCAAGTCTATTTTTAACGGGTGGATTATTAGTAAATACTGAAGCGATAAATGCAAAATATTTAAATTCCGCCGGAGGCAATATTTTTGGAAATAGTGATATCAATCCCATGGCAAATCCAAATGTAAATCCTATGGCAAATCCAAATGTAAATCCCATGGCAAATCCAAATGTAAATCCTATGGCAAATCCAAATGTAAATGCTTGTGCTAATCCAGATATATTTCCATTTGGTTGTGAGTAATAAATGACTGACTTTTTGGAATTTCTAAACCCTTCGCAAAAATTTTAATTAATTACATATTAGTAAATTTTCACTTAGTGCTCTTTTTAAAAACTTGAAAACTAAATGAATTAATTACTTCCAATAATAGAAATGATACTCTTGGAAAAATGAAATTTTCAAACTCTTGGCAAAAGATTTTCGCAATATTGAATACCATACAAATCAAGATGGAGATGGTCTTAGATATTATGCATGCTCAACATTAGATACCAAACAGAAAGAGTTGATATTTCATAAAAATAAAGGTGCTATTGTTCAAATTAGATGGGAAGTAAAACTAGTCAAGGATATTAAAAATCTCAGTGAAACTTTCAACTTTACTCCTGAATTTGGAGAGTTTGTTGAATATCAAAATTTATTTGATTACATAAATCAGGTATGTCGCAAAGAAAAAAATATGAATATGAAAATTGTTGATCTCCAAGTTTCCTGGCAGAAAGATTTTGTATTCAAAATAAACCCTGTAACCCTAGAACTTGGATACTTATGGATTACTGACATAGAACAAAAAACAAAGAACTATAAAAGGGATAAAAAGGAATGGAAAGAATTTTAAATATTGATAATCTTGCTGACTAATTCATAGTATTTTCTCAATTTTATGACACTCTTATGACACCGATATAGTGATAGCAGTACTTCTTGGGACCTTAAAAAGATTTATGACACCAATATGACACTAATTAAATCCTTGAGATCAAAGTTATAACTTGATTTATACCCCTATGGAGAAATCAATAGTGAATATACAACTTGATTCAAATCCATTGCAGGGAAAGGGATTAAAGTGATTGCAGTTTTATATAACGGTGTTATAGCACTTGATCTCTACATAATTAATATTTTCATAATTAGTAAATATTTAATTACTTACATCTCTAGGAATCAAAAAGAAACAATCAGAACTAAAAGATAACCGAATTGAATCCAAGATTATGGAACTGACATATCAGTTAAAACTTCTTAAAGATGCCATTGAGGATCTAAAGAAAAGAAAGACCTGCTTAGATTTGGCATCGAAGTGCAAGAACGAAATAGATAAGATTAATTTTATAGATAGTGATTTCAATAGAGGAGATACTGGTGATGCAGAGGATGATACTTGGCAAGAAATGAAGTTTTCTTTTTTAGATCAATATAATCTTGATGAAGATGATTATGATTTTCTATTTTTAGAGATTGAGCATATTTGTTTGGATAAAGAGAGATTTAGTAAGCATGACAGTGAAACAATAACCGAATTCAAAAAAATAATTCCTAATGGAGAAGAATTTAAAAAGGAATTCAAACTCTTTATATTTTCATTTTATTTTGAAGAAGGTGATGAATATAAAGATGAAACTGATATGAAACAAGAAGATATCAACCAAACAATAAAAGAACTTAATATGGAGCATCCGGAATATGAAGAAGTCAAAGATGAACTATTTCCTTATGGATAACTTTAAAGAAGCAAATATCAAATCGTTTCGTACAGAACTTTTAAGAATTGAGAATCAACCTAATTTTGATTGTGGTAATTGGATGAATAATGAATCCTTGTCTGAATCTTTTTGCGAAATAATTGAGACTAATTTCAAATTTAGTCCATTACAACAACAAATTTTTAATGAACTGAATTTCAAAGGTATTGACACTGGATATTTTATAGATGATTCTGGATTTCCGGATGATGATTCTTTCGAAGAAGGAAAATTCGCTTATATTACACAATCCAGTACTTATAATTTACTATTACTTAATCGTTCAAGTATTTGTTATGGTTTAGGAGAGGATGAATATAGTGAGAAAAAACTCATTAATCTGGAAAAATCCATAATAAATATTTTGAAAAAATCAGGACTCTTTAAAAAAATTATTGGTGATTTATCTGATCCAAAATCTATTTATGTCCGATATAGAGTAAATCCTCCAAGTATGTTTTATGGCATGCAAGGTAATGAAGTTTCTTTTGTTCCTGATTTTCAAATCTTTGAATATTTTAATTCTGATGAAATTTTAGAATTAACAAGAATACTCAAAACATGGCATCTGGATGATTATTAGGAATCTTAAAAAGGAACTTTAATTCTATAAATTTAAGAAATCTTGCTGCCTAATTACTATTGATTATTGGTATCGTTATGACGCTTTTATGACACTGGTTAAGTGATGGCAGTGCTTATGAACATCTTGTAAAAGGTTTATGAAACCAATATGACACTAATTAAATCCTTGAGATCCCAGTTATAACTTGACTTATACCCCTACGTAGAAATCAATAGCGAGTATACAACTTAATTCAAATCCATTGCAGCGCAGTCATTCTCAGCGATAAAATTTATTTATAAAACACTAATAAAACACTTAAATTTCTAATCTACTTATTTTTCTTAAAAAAGATCTGTTTTAATTCCACTAATTAATTTTAATTCTTTGAGCGATTTGACTTGTAAATTTATTTGCTTCCAATTTTCCGTGGTTCCTTGTATTAATCCAATTTCTTTTTTTAACCATTGCTTAAATTTTTTTTCAGTTTCATAAATTTTATCTCCTTCGTAAGGACCTATTGAATCTAATTTTTCCCAACCATTCGCTCCATGCTCTTGCATTCTTTTTTGCAGATTATTAGATATACCAATTTGCTGTTCACCCTCTCTTTCCATTAAATAAATCCACGCAGATTGACTCTTTTTAAACCCTGTTTCTGAACATTCTGGACATCCGCTCCCTCCTCTGATGGAAGTATTGGTTCTGCTATTAGGGGATGCTTCCCAAATATGACCAAAAGAACATATCCAATTTTTTTTCTCATGATCTCCAGGCATTATCTTCGATGGATCCCATTTGTATGCTTCAGCAGCAACTTCTGGACATCTAGTTTCTAAATCATTAAATCCTTCAAGAACCTTATGATTTGAGCAGTAGGGACAACCTGTTTTATTGAATGTTCTTAGTGCCGGTTCTGCCTCCCAAATATGACCTAAAGAACATATCCATTTTTTCTTCTCATGATTTCCAGGCATTATCTTCGATGGATCCCATTTGTATGCTTCAGCAGCAACTTCTGGACATCTAGTTTCTAAATCATTAAATCCTTTAAGATGTTTTTTGTTGGAACAATAAGGGCAATCAGTTTTTTTAGAAGATCTATCATAAACAACACTTTGCCATGTATGGCCTAATTTGCATTTCCATTTCTTTTTTATCTTGCTACCGTATAAAACTTTTTGAGGGTCCCAGCCATATGCTTGTTCAGCAATTTCAGGACTTTTTGTTTTAAGGTCATTAAATCCTGTCAATACTTTTTGATTGGTGCAGTATGGACAATCTGTATTGTGTTGAGTTCTATCTTTTGGCGTCGCCTCCCAAATATGACCTAAAGAACATATCCATTTTTTCTTATCATGATTTCCAGGCATTATTTTCGATGGATCCCATTCATATGCTTGCTCTGCAATTTTGGAGAATTGAGATGCTAAATCGTTTGTTCCAATTATTATTTTTTTTGATGCACAAATGGAACATCCTCTCCCTCTCTTACGATCTTTAGGAGACATTTCCCAAATATGTCCTAACTTACATATCCATTCCTTTTTTTTATTACTTCCAATTGATACGGTGGAAGGATCCCATCCATATGCCTCTTTTGCAATTTCAGGTAAAAGAGATGCAAAATCATTTTTCCCCGGTACTAATTTTGTATATTGATTGGGCATCTAAACTAAATAGTTTTAGTTTTGGAACGATTCTACTAATAATACTCAAATTTAATTTAATAAAACACTAAAAAAACAGTAATCTAGTCATTGCAATTGATCTCAGCGAAAAAAACAAAAATAAAACACCAATAAAACACTTATCTCATCCTTCAGAACCGTTGGTATGACTGACTTTTATCCTGTATGTTTTTATCAATAGCGAATATACTACTTAAGTTTTAGTAAATCTAATGGTAGATATTCATTTATATAAAGAAAAAGTATTGTTAAAGTTCCAATTACAGAGCCTATAAAACCTCCAAAAAAATTAATTAATAATCCAGATTGTCTAATTATTGCTCCTTCGTTTTTTTCTTCAAAATTAGGAGAATCAACTACTTTTAAGCGCTGATTGGTTGTTGGTTGTTTGAGTTGTTGGTGTCGGATGAGGGCTTCGAAATCAGGCATGGAATTTGTGAGGCAATTGAACAATAAGCAGACCAGCCCGTCATTCGACGAGGATCTGATCTACCTAAATCGTCTACAGCTTCAAATACAGCATTACCCGAGGCTTCTGCTTTATCAAATGCTGAAAGTAAGGGTATAAATGTATCAAAAACATACAAACCAAAATTTTCTAGAGCTGCTTTGGCTTGTTGCGCTGCTTTTTGCTGTCTAAAATCAACTTTTACTATTACTACAGCATGGTTTACTTTTAAGTTGCTTAATAAATTAGCTAGTTCAACAGTTAATTCTACTGATCTTGCTTTTGCAGTTGTAGGTAAGATAACTAAATCTGAGCCATACGCTAAGTGTTTAAGTTCTTCTTGATCACTGCTAGCCTGGCCATCAGTTATTACGATTTCTGATGATCTTGATGCTTTAGCAGCTGAACTGACTGGGAAAACTGGAAATGGAAGATTGCCTCTTGATGCGTATGCTAATGCAGATCTATTCTTGTCGGCATCAACTATGCAAACTTTTTTACCTTCAGAATGCCAAACACTAGCAAGGTGAATACTTGTACAGGTCTTGGCCACCCCCCCTTTTTGTCCGCAAACAGTAATGAACAATTTTTTATTTTTATTTCTCTTACTTTGGAGAATAATTTCTTAATGTCAAGAGAAATTGATTTTTAATGCTTTAAAACTTATTTTTTGAAATATTTTAAAGAAGTTAATATTTTTAGATAACCTTATAAAGTTCCTTATTTAAATTGGCTAGTGAAGAAAAGAATTGGATTAGGTACGTGGTCTTGGGGGAATAAGCTTTTCTGGAATTACCAATCTACAAATGACGATGATTTACGTGAGACATATAATGAAGCGTTACGAAGAGGTTTCGATCTAATTGATACTGCAGATTCTTACGGTACTGGAAATCTTCAGGGTAGAAGCGAATTGTTGATAGGAAAATTTTTACTAAATACTCCTTCAGCAAAGAAAAAAAGAATTCAAGTAGCAACCAAACTTGCACCTTATCCCTGGAGAATAGGTAAAAGAGGTTTTAATAAACCTTTTTTGAAAAGTTTAGAAAGACTTAATAACAAATTAGATATAGTGCAATTACATTGGTCAACTGCAAAATACAATCCTTGGCAGGAGTTAGGGCTGTTGAATAATCTTTGCGATTTAAAAGATGAAGGCTTTGATTTTCAAATAGGCTTATCAAATATAGGCCCTAAAAGATTGATGAAATTAATTAATTTCTTAGCAAAAAGAGATCAGAGCCTAAAGAGTGTTCAAATACAGTT
Organism: uncultured Prochlorococcus sp.; assembly: GCA_902535185.1. Classification (GTDB taxonomy): domain Bacteria; phylum Cyanobacteriota; class Cyanobacteriia; order PCC-6307; family Cyanobiaceae; genus Prochlorococcus_A. The sequence goes on along the minus strand of CACAST010000023.1, from coordinate 143 downwards.
TTCTTTGCTTGCTCCCGATTTAGGAAAACAATATCAGGTAAAAAAAATTTGCGACGAAAATAATATTGATTTTTTTGCTTATAGCCCTTTGTCCTTTGGAATACTTTGTATTGATCCAGATAAAGAACAAAATAAAGAAAAAA
>CACAST010000022.1 GCA_902535185.1 uncultured Prochlorococcus sp. | reverse complement strand
GCATTAACAACCAATCCAAGGTCATTTGCTAAATGTGTAGACTCTATAATTCTTTGGAGCTCTTTATATTGTTCAGATCCCGATAGTTCAGCATATTTTCCAGTATGTAATTCTATAAAATCAAAGCCTATTTCTTTGGAATAATTTATCTGTTCACCAAGAGGATCAATAAATGCGCTTACTTCTATATTTGAATCCTTTAAATTTCCAACAGCCTCTTTAAGGTATTGGACATTACTTTTTAAATCCAACCCGCCTTCAGTAGTAACTTCCTCTCTTTTCTCAGGTACAAGCGTTACATAATCAGGAAGAATTTTTTTGGCAATTTCTAACATTTCTCTTGTAGCAGCCATCTCTAAATTGAGTTTTGTTTTTATAGTCTCTTTCAGAAGAAATACGTCCCTATCTTGTATATGTCTTCTATCTTCTCTGAGATGCACCGTTATGGAATCCGCCCCTCCTAATTCAGCTAAAAAAGCAAATTGCACAGGGTCAGGCTCGACAGTTTTCCTTGCTTGCCTCACATTTGCAATATGATCAATGTTTACTCCTAAAGTAGCCATAATTCTGAAAATCTTAGTTTCTAGACAATCTAGTAACCGCCCAATAATAGCTAATAAAAAAAGCCAAACACTTAAATTATTAATATATAGTAAATAGAACTTGAAGAAGAATTCCTTAAATATTTGGCATAAAATCAACCCTGTATTGGGATTTATTGCAATGTTTGTTACTCAGGACGTTGTTTTGAGATTCTTTTTTAAGAAAAAGAAAATATTAAAAAATGGTTTTTCGATTCCCATAAATTCCTCTATCATTCTAGCTCCAACCCACAGATCAAGATGGGACGGCTTAATACTCACAATGGCGATGGGTAGAAGGGTAACAAAAAAGGATTGTAGATTTATGGTTACTAAATCCGAAATGAGAGGAATACAAGGTTGGTTTTTAAAAAGACTTGGATGTTTTTCAATAAATCAATTATCGCCATCTCTTTCAGCTTTAAGATATGCTATTGATCTTATAGAAAAAGGAGAACAACTAGTTGTTTTCCCCGAAGGAAAGATTAATAGATACGGAAAAAAATTAGTTCTCAAAGAAGGACTATATAGATTAGCTAGATTAGCTACCAAAAAAACAACCTCTATTACTATTATTCCAATTGGAATTGCTTACAGCAAAATACCTCCAAACTTTAGGGGCGAATTTTGTTTATCCTTTGGAAAACCAATCTCAATCAATGATTACTCAAACTTTAATATTAAAGACTTCAATAAATTTCTAAATGAAAAAATGATTCAAGAGGAAGAAAAAGCATTAAAAAATGTAGGTAGATGAATCTGCAATAAGTTACTATGAATTTTAATAATTGAAAAAGAAAATGAAATTATTAAAATTAATCCCAATTTTATTTATATTTTTTGGGAATGTTCCCTACAAAAATGAAGTTCATGCAGAAATAAAGAATCCAGAAGACTTCAAAGTACTCTCAAATGAGAATAAAAAGCTTTCCATCTCAAACGTTGAATATTTTATAAAAGAGGGTGATAAATATATTAAAAACGGGGATTTTGAAAAAGCTAAGGATTTCTATTTAGATGCTAGAAAATTAGCAAAGCAACTTGCGTCTTTTTATTCTGACCTAAATTCATCCTTCAAAGGAGTTGATGCAAGAATACCAAATGAAATGCAAAGGAAAGGTAAGGAAACATTACAAATATTGGCAGAATCAAATGAGAGATTAGCATCCATGTATATAAAAACTGAAAAGCCTGAGGTTGCAGTACCCTTACTTGTTGAGACAATTAGAATAATGTCACCTAATAGTCCAGAAGGTAAAGAAGCTTATGAAAGGTTGATCCAACTAGGATTTGTTGAGACAAAATACAAAGGTTAATTAAAAACTAATTATGATTACGAAAGCAGAGGTCATTAATTTAATCACTAAAAAAATTCCAAGTTCCAAAGTTTTTGTTGAAAACCTTAAGGGAAATGATCATTTACAAGTAACTGTAATTGCATCTGAATTTAATGGATTATCATTAGTTAAACAACACCAGCTAGTCTATTCAGCCTTGAAGGAAGAATTAGCTTCAGAGGCTATTCATGCACTGGCATTAAAAACAGAAACTCCAAATTAAATTATGGACAAACCAACAAAAGATAAAATACAAAAACTGATTGATTCTAATCCAATAATGGTTTTCATGAAAGGGACAAAATTAATGACTCAATGCGGGTTTTCCAACAATGTAGTGCAAATACTAAATTCCCTGGGAGTAGAATTTGGGACGTTTGATGTTTTAAGTGATTTTGCTATACGAGAAGGTATTAAAGAATATTCAGATTGGCCAACAATTCCGCAAGTTTACCTAAAAGGAGAGTTTCTTGGAGGCTCAGACATTCTTATTGAGATGTACAACTCAGGATCTCTTAAAGAAAAAATAGAAATTGAATTAGCGTCTTAAGACAATTAGTAAGTATAAATACTGAATTGATTAATAAAAATTAATATTTTAAATCCTTTTTTTATCAAAAAAGCCTTTATTTCCATCCCCCTCTGGATCAATAAAACTTGACGGATCTAGAATCCATCTTTCAATTAATCTTTCTAATTTTTTTTGGTCATTTTGCTCTAAACCATTGCAATTCCTTAAGGCTTGGAGATAACCATCACTATATAATTTAAGATCAGATGGCGTATGAAAACGAGTAACTAGGTCCTGGAGATTATCGCAAATTGATTGAAAATGGCGAATTGCTTTAGGATTTTCAAATGATGTCATAATTCGATAGATTCTGATTTTTATTTAGCATTTGTTATACCTTATTAAGGATGACCAAAAATGCCCGGCCAAACAGTAATTAAGAATGCAATCAACTGAGCAAATCTTAGCTTCAACTCCTGGTAGTTCACAATTGCCTCAGAGCTCTCAAACTCCTTCAAGAGTTCTAGTTGTTGAACCTCACCCCACACTAAGAACTGTCCTTGTGCAAAGGCTTCGTCAAGATGGCCATTTAGCCGCGGCAGTAGGTACAGCTGCTGAAGCCGTTGACTTATGTAGAGAACAGTCACCAGACCTATTAGTTAGCGCAGAAATCCTCGATCAGAATACTGCAATGAGACTCGCCCAACAATTGGGGAGCTCTGTCATAGTTTTAACGGCAAGATCAGGTGTTGAAGCATTAGTTAATTTGTTAGATGAAGGGGCAGATGATGTTCTTAGAAAACCATTTGGTCTAGAAGAGCTTGCAGCTAGATGTAGAACCCTTTTAAAAAGAGGGAGAATTGGATTACAAGAGAAAGTTGAGGTTGGCCCACTAGAGGTTCATCTTCTTTTAAGACAAGTAACTCTTAGCGAGAAGCCTGTAGAATTAAGCCCTAGAGAGTTTGCACTCCTTTGCGCCCTTTTGATGCCACCTGGCATGGTTAGGAGCCGACAAGAGCTTCTGAGAATGGCCTGGCCGCCCTTCAGCGGCGGACCGAGATCTGTAGATACTCAGGTGTTAACTCTTCGGAGAAAATTAGAACAGGCAGGTCTAGGAGAAGGTGGTGGTATAACCACTGTTAGACAGCAAGGTTATAGATTCAGTATTGATAATATTTAGCTTAGAAAAGCAAAAATCTCCCCGGCAATCATCATTATTGAAAGTAAAGTCAATAACTTATAAGTCCATAGAGGTGATATGTAAGATATTTCATTAATATCAATCCCAGTATTACTGGAAACAATTAATAAAAATTTTTCAAATTTTTCTACTCTTTGTGGGATGAGATAGTTTTCACCTTGATGCGTATTAAAGTAATAAACTTTACTACCCTGACTCGTTGGTAAAGATTTGATTAACTTAATATCTTTCCAAGAAATCTCCCAATTTTTTTTTCCTAAGAATTTAGAAATAAAGCTTGTTTTATATAAAATTTTATTATTAGAAGTTTCTACATAATCACTAGTGATATTGATTATCAAATAAAGTCCTAGGGCAAAAATTATAATAGAGGGGATTTTTAATTTTTCGATTGAAATTAATGGTAAAGGGATTGTAAGCGCTAAATAAAGAGAAATTAACGAACTTTTAACAAAAAAAAGAGTTTTAAATTTTTCTATCATTTCAGAAGGATCCTTTTAATCGGGCAATTGAAAACTGTTTATCTTTAACTTTGCACCTATTTTATGAGCGCATGCGTATCCACTAAAAGCAACTGCATTTAGGCCTTGGCCAGGAAAGCATGAATCCCCTACACAATAAAGGTTTTGAATTTTTGTAGTGTTGAAAGGCATTGGCAAAAGTCCAAGCAGCTTTTTACTGGGTATTGGCCCATAACTACCTTCATATCTTCCAAGAAACTTTTTATGAGTTTTGGGAGTACCAATTTCTTTGTGGTCAATATTTCGTTCAAGATTAGGAAGAACTGTTGATATTTTTTCAACAAGGAAAGAAAAATATTTTTCTTTCTTTTGCAAATATTCTTTCCTTGTTAGGCCTTCCCATTCACTCATAGATGAAGGAGTAAATGCATGCACGATATGTTTACCTTCAGGAGCCAAAGACGAGTCAAGCAAAGTAGGTATAGAAACAAAAATAACTCCCTTTTCGCTTTCTAATTCATCCCAATTTTCAACGATTATATGATGACAATTAAAATTATCGGGTATAAGATTTTTTTCTACTCCAAGGTGAATCGAAACGAAAGAAGGTGAGGGTTTATAAGTTTCTGACCACTTATATTCACTTTTTGGCACGTTTTCACTTGGAATTAATCCTTTAGTATTATGTTTTAATCCAAATGTATCCCATCTAGTGGAGTTGGATACAATAATATTTGAATATATCTCTTCTCCATTTGAGAGCTTAACTCCTACCGCTTTCTCATCCTTCAAGAGGATTTCAGTCACATTGGCTTTATATCTTACTTTTCCTCCTAATTTTTCAATACCAGAAACAAACTTCTCTGCAATCGTTCCAACTCCCCCTTTTGGATAATTTATCCCCCCAGCATGCCTATCTGTAAATACCATTCCCGCATTAATCATAGGAGTTTTTAGAGCTGGCATTACAGACCAACAAAAACATTCGATATCGATAAATTTTAAAAGTTCAGGATCTTTTATAAACTTTCTCGCAACATCTCCTGCATTTGCTGGTAACCATCTAGCTAACCCTAAGCAGGATAATGGAGATTTAAAGAAGACTTTAAAAAGATAACTTGGATCCTCTATTGATAAAAGAGGCATTGAATCTAAACATTTAAATACACTAGTACAAGTATCATAGAATTTCTTGATACCTTTTTTTTCATTGGGGAAACTAGCTGATAATTTGCTTATAAAGTGCTCATAATTTTTATCCACAGAAATATTAAAGTTATGTGGTAAGTGATATTCCAGTTGAACAGGATCAGGAATAGTTTCGCATTTTTCATTCACATCTTTCAAAGCACGAGTTAATAAATTGGTATAACCTTTTTCTCCAAATCCAAAAATCATTGAAGCCCCTACATCAAAGGTATATCCTTTTCTTTTAAAAGAGCCTCCACTCCCGCCTGGAATAATATATTTTTCAAGAACTAATACTTGAGCTCCTTTCGCTGCCAGTTGTGAAGCAGTGACTAACCCTCCTATTCCTGAGCCAATAATAATTGCATCGAAATTTTCCTTATTTAATTCCATTTTGTGGATCCTTGATAATTAATCTTAGTAAATTTTGCTGAGTAAGTGGTCTTTATCAAAACAAGAATCTAGTTTATTTTTAAAGTCATTCAAGGCTTCTGTGGATCTTTCTTGATAAGCTTTGTACCTTAATCTTTTATCTTTTATTCTTTTAGTTAGTTCTGGAACTAAACCAAATGAAGCAGGCATTGGTTGGAATTTATTCTTTTTCTGATTAGATAATATTTGATTTTTGTTACTAATAAAATTCATTAGAGAACCAATCATTGATTCATCAGGAAAACTTACTGGTTTTTTACCCTTAGCTAATAAGGATGCATTTATTCCTGCAAGCAAGCCTCCTGCAGCTGCTGCTGCATAACCTTCCGTCCCAGTTATTTGTCCCGCAGCAAAAAGGTTTTCTCTTTTCAAAAATTGCAATGTCGGTAAAAGTAATTTTGGAGATTCTAAAAAAGTATTTCTATGCATTACTCCAAAACGTACAAACTCAGCCTTTTCTAAACCAGGAATCATCCTAAATATTCTTTTTTGCTCAGACCATTTGAGATTAGTTTGAAAACCCACCATATTTAGTAGTTTCCCTTTTAAATCTTCTTTCCTTAATTGGACAATTGCATGAGGTCTCTTTTTTAATCTATTTTCTTTATCGAATAAATCTCCCCATTTTGGATTCCACAACCCAATTGCTTTCAAGGGGCCATATCTCATAGTATCAATTCCCCTTCTTGCAATTTCTTCAATTGGTAAGCAAGCCTCAAAGAAATTAGCTGATTCTTTCTCAAAGTCTTTTAAGCTAGCTTGTTCTCCTTCTATAAGTTCGTTTCTGAAATGGATGTAATCATTTTTATTCATAGGGCAATTGAGATATGCTGGATCTCCTTTGTCGTATCTACTAGCCTTAAATACAATCTCTTGATCAATAGAATCTCCATGAATTATAGGGCTAGCCGCGTCAAAAAAATGACAATCATCGATACCAGTAAAAGCTTGAATTTTATAGGATAAATCATCGGCGGTTAATGGCCCAGTTGCAAGGATAGTTATATTTTCTTCGCTTGGGAGATCTAATTGTTCAAATCTCTTGATTTCAATTAATGGATGATTTGATAATGCTTCAGTCAAAGCGTTACTAAATTTAGATCTATCAACCGCTAAAGCACCTCCTGCTGGAACAGCAAATTTATCAGCTGTTTGCACTATTAACGATTTAAAAAACCTTAGTTCTTTTTGCAATAAACCCGCAGCTCTATCAGGACTTAAAGCTCCAAAACTGTTACTACAAACCAATTCTCCAAATTCACTCGTATGATGAGCTGGAGTTGATTTGATAGGTCTCATTTCAACTAACTTAACTGGTACACCAGAATTTGCTAATTGCCATGCAGCTTCAGATCCTGCAAGACCAGCACCAATAACTATTACTTCTTTATCTAACAAATTAGATTAATCCTTGCCCAAAAAGTCCCTATTAAATTGCTCTCTTGCTGGTTTTTGTATATTGAATATAACCCAAGCTAAAGCAGCGATTATGGGTGCAAAAACTACGATTGTTCTTAGCATTTTTGAAATCATATTATTTATTAGGTTATTTTAACTTTTAACTGTAAATTTAGAGAGAAATTTTAATTTTTTATTTCATAAGTTAAGAATTGTTTTTCTATTGTTCAACTTGAGATAAAAAGTTGTTTTTTTTACCTTAAAAAGGGATAATTTCATATGTACTCGATTTTACAAAATGGGTCGCTAGCTCAGCGGTAGAGCATCCGGCTTTTAACCGGCTGGTCCTGAGTTCGAATCTCAGGCGACCCACATTTACTTAAAATTGAGTCAAATACTTGAAATCTTATTAATTAAAAAAATATAAACTTCAACCAATCTAATTTTTTATATTTTTATTTGCATATATTAATTTATATTCTACTTTTAGAATAACTATTTACAACATAAAGAATCTTTTATTAATAGAAAGTAAACAACGAAAATCATTATGCATAAATTAAGATCAAAAATACATATACCCAAAATTTAGTTAAAACAAAATTTTTATAGCTCTAAATTCTTCAGAAATCCCAAAACTAAAAAAATTTAAAACAAATCTATCAGATCATTTCATTGATGAAACTTACTAATAATTCATCTAAATGCAAGCTTTAAATGATTTAAAAATTTTCAAAAATGATTCATTTTTGTAACATTTGTGATATTCAGGATAATCAAGGAAGAGTACCATTGGGATATTCCAAAAATACTTTACAAAGCTTCACAATACCTGTTACAATAGTACATATTAATTTACTTCTTTTTATTATGACTCCTGAAGCAGAACGTTTTAATGGTTGGGCAGCAATGTTAGGTTTTGTTGCAGCTGTTGGTGCTTATGTAACAACTGGACAAATCATCCCAGGTTGGTTCTAAACCAAACAAAATTTAAAGTTTTTAGCGTGAGAGATCCTGAACTCCAGGTCTCTCACATTTTTTTTCAGTAAAATAAAAAGAACAATAAATTAAATATTATAAAATCTTAATTCATTTAATAAAAAAATCTATTTGGCATTAGCTAGAAAAACCACAAAAATATGAAAAGATTTTAACCCCAGTAATAAACTAAATTTTAATTATTGCAAACACCTTGAGTTTTCATACTAAAATTACTCAAAACCAGAAAAAATTCATTAACAAGTTATTAGAATCTAATACGTTAGTTTTTCAATGGACTCCTTATCAATCCGTTCCTCAAGCGGTTAAATTTGATTTGATTCAAATGAAGACAGATATTATTCAAGCCAAAACTGATGGTTGTGAATACTAATATTTGAGATTCCATAACTTTTTTAAAAAATTTTTAGAAAAACAAAAGTTAAGGTTTTGGGCACTTTTTGGACACTCTACTTTTATGGCTAAATATATTATTAGCTGAGACTTACTGCTATAACTGATCGGGGCGACAGGATTCGAACCTGCGACCTAGTGCTCCATAAGGTTTTAAAAGTTGGTATGTGTGAAGGGAGTCTTAGCTCAGAAGAAAACCAGCATTTTTAGAAGTTATTTTTAATCTGAAAAAACATTTGCATAATTTCTTACAACTGATAATTTTAGTAGGCTTCAATAAGTTCAAATGCAAGATCAAAAAATTGAAAGGTTAGTGGCTGTTGCAGTAAACATAACTAAGGTGCTGGTAATAATTTATCTAGGCTTCCTAGAAGTATTTAAAATAATCAAATCACTTCAAAAGTTGTTAGATGCTGAATTAGATATTTCTCGAAAATGGGCTTCACAAAATTATTCAATTCTAAAAAAAAGACTAGCGGAACAAAAAATAGCGGGAGTTTAAAAATTATTGCTATAAATTAATTGAGGCCAAACCTCGTCAGCAAAATCTACATTTGCTGCAAGACATAGATTGATTCTATATAGTTGCGAGTCGATTTAATAACCCTTTCAGTAGTTGGAATTTCTGGAAGGGTTTCTTGTTACCGATATTTATTGAGTAAGCGATTATAAATTACCAACAAAACTATTACTCCACTTATGCCATAAGCTTCATGATATGGGTCGTGATGATTCTGCTAAAGATCGATTTAAAATTCCTTCAATACTTAATAGCCATTGCCAAATGTGGATAGCAAACAACTCTATCTATTTATATAAGGTAGGCTTATATCCTAAAAAAATTAATAAAATTCTATAAAGTCTAGGGAAAAACCATAAGAAACCCCCTAAAAAGGAGGTCATTTTCCCTAATTTTCCCTAAGTCAAAATAGGCAATCGCTGAAAAGCCAGTCGGGGCGACAGGATTCGAACCTGCGACCTAGTGCTCCCAAAGCACTTAACAACCCTAGTAGGGCACTATGTCTACAAGCCATGACTAAATAGTTGCGGGGTATTGCTTAATTTGACATTAAAACTAACTGATGATTGACGGCATATTGACGGCATATTGACGGCTATTTGAATTTGTTAATTGAACTTGTTGCCACAAGAGTTTAACTTCATTTCTAAGGAGTCTAAACCTCCAGGTCTTCTCACTTTAAGTTGTTGCATTATATCAACTATTGAAACAGCAAAATTTAAACCTTCGCTTGAGGTTTTACCAAATGTATTTACTCCAATAACTTCTCCATTCTCGTTTAAAAGAGGCCCTCCACTATTACCGGGATTTATTGCAGCATCAGTTTGAATTAAAGAAGAGCCACTCATAACAATTGAATCAAAGTCACTTCCTGATCTTCTCAAGGCGCTAACTATTCCCCTAGTAACTGTGTTTGACAAACCAAGAGGAGAGCCTAATGCAACCACATCTTCTCCTGCCATTGGATAATTTGAGTAGCAGATAGGCAAGGCTTTTGGAAGATCAGTACCCTTGACATCAATGATCGCAAAATCATCTTCTCTACTTATATATGATACTTTTCCTTTATATTGTCTCCCTGAAACAGTATCAATGAGAATTTCTTTATTTGATGCTCCACTAACAACATGCCTATTGGTAAGTAAAGTGCCATCGTCAGTAATAAAAAAACCAGTTCCTTGCCCACTCCCAGCTCTTATAGTAACCACACTAGGAAGAGAGCTTCCCGCTATTTCTTTAATTGAGGGATTCTTTTTTATGTTTTTTATGTTTATGGCAATCTTTGGTATTTCCCATTTTTTAATTGATTTCTTATAAAGAAGAGATAGCTTTTCAACAGTTTTTTCTCCTATAGGAACAACAGTGCGCTTTACTCTTATTGATAAACCATCATAGGTTTTTGCGTTTTTGATATCATTCACAAAGCTATTAGGGAGCATAAATTTGCCATCATCGCCATACAGAGAATAAGTTTTCCCAGCAAATTTAACTTCTAAAGGGGAAGGTAAATCTCCACCATCTGTCTCATAACCTGCAGTACAAGCTATAAGACCACAACCTGCTTTTAAAGTCCAAATACCTCTTACATAATCTGATGACCACTTTGTAAAAACGGTGGATTCATATGGATAACGAAATGTATAATTCCGATCATAAACAACATACTCAGTAGTCCCATCAAAACCAGATGTAGCTTTAACTATCTGACCATAAGGAACTCTGTTTCTTCTTGGGATTCTGTTCCATAATATGTCACTTTCCATCTCAACAACAGAAAGGCCCGTATCAGGATCAATTAGTTCTTTTCTCTTTGGTCGCCCATCTTTATCAACACAATCCTTATGTCTACCTCTATGAACAGGAGATTCACAATTAATTTTCACTGCAAATGCACTTTCTGATAAAGGGGAGAAGGTGGATAGACTAAAAAAGCTCCCAAAAGAAATTATTGAGATTATTGATTTTTTAAAACGCATTAAAGAATATATCGTTGACAAATAATAATTTGATTGTCGTATGATTTCCACTTTTTTTAAAAAAAAGTTTTAATAAAAATTGTTTTGACGGCATTTTGACGGCTTTCGCTGCCGTCAGATTTTCCAATAAAAAAGCGAGTCTGGGTAACTCGCTAGTATGACTTGGTTTTTAAATGGTCGGGGCGACAGGATTCGAACCTGCGACCTAGTGCTCCCAAAGCACCGCACACCCCATTAGCATCACTAGGTTTTTAAGCTATAACTTATTTCTTGCTTAACTTTGCGGGGTTTGTGATGTCAAACTAAGATATATTTGTCCGCAATTTGTCCGCATTTTTCTAGATTTTTCCTAAAAAGTATGGGACGCAAAATAACGCCAACTGAATTTATTAGAAGATGTAAAAATATTTGGGGTGATTTATACGATTTTTCAGAGGTTAAATTTATAACTACTAATCATACTGTTCAAGTTGGATGCAAAGTAGATGGTCATGGATTTTGGCCTGCACACCCTAGGGCCCTAATTTATAAGCCATATAGGGGTTGTCCTGCCTGTGGGATGGAAAGAAATGGAAAAGCTTCAAAAAAAGATCCGAAAAAATTAGAAGCCGAAATTAAAAAAGCATCAAAATTGAGATCAGAAGGAATGACTTATCAAAAAATTGCAGAAGAGTTGGGCTATAAAAGTGGTATAACAATCAGTAATTTACTAAAAGTAACAACGTCTGTAAGTGATCGCAAAGTACTAACTAATGAAGATGAAAATGATATTGTTAAAAGAACGGAAAATGGCGAAACAAGGACTTCTATTGCGAGGTTATATAAAGTTAGTGACGGAACTATAAGAAATACACTTAAAAGAAAAGGTGTCTTCAAAAGAACTGAAATCAAGGAAAAATCTGACCATGAAATAAAAAAACAAGAGATATATATTGAAAATGCAGTAAAAAAATTTTTAAAAGAAACTTCATCAGAAATTCAAACAAAAATTTGTAATGACTACAAAGAAGGCAAATCCCAAAAAAAACTTTGTAAAGAGTACAAAATTCACAGTTATATTTTAAAAAAATTCTTAATGAAGAAAGAGATAAAACTGCGGACATATGAAGAATCAAAAAATATGATTAAGGAGGATCTTAAAGAAACTATTTGTGAAAGGTATAAAAATGGTGAAAGTTCAGAAAAACTCTCTGATTTCTTCCGGGTAGGTAGTGCTGCGATTATTAGAGTTCTTAAAGAAAATAATATTGAAATAAGAGGTACTCAAAGAGATGTAAGTTTGGAACCTCTTTATGAAAAAATTAGTGATGATTACAAAAATGGATTATCAGTAAATAAAATAGCTAAAGAATATGAAATCACTAAAGAGAAAATAAAAGTTATCCTTAAACATCAAGGCGTAAAATTAAGAACTTCAGAAGAAGCTAATAGAGCAATTAATCTTGAAGATAGAAAAGAAATTATAAAACTATATCTTGAGGGAAAATCGATGGAATATTTAAGAAAACAATTTAGTTGCTCAAATTCCGCGTTATATGGATTATTTGAAAAGGAAGGAGTGAAAACTAGATTACAAGAGGAACAAAAGTGGAGCCATAATTTAAAAGATGATATTGAAATAGAACTCTGTGAAGAATATAAATTAGGGACACCAACTTCAATTCTTGAAAAAAAGTATGGCATTGAGGAAACAACAATTTTTAGGACGCTAAGAAGAAATAATTATGAAGTTAGAGATCAAGGTAATCTTGGAGATTCCGTTCAACATGCATTGAATCAAACTGGACTGTTTGAATTTCAAAGAGATACAAGTTTTTATATTTTTAACTTAATAAATTATCCGAATCATCTAAAGGCTGGAATAACTTTTGATGTTCTTGAAAGAGGTAAGAAAAGATGGTACAAAGATTTACTCCTTGAACAAGTGTTCCCTTCCCGCGAGGATGCATATTTTGTTGAACAGGCAGTTCTTGGAAATTCCTTGGATTTCTGGGATTGTCCAGATGAAATTCAAAATGACTATAAATGGGGGGGGAGAGATGAAGTAAGACTAATGAAACTTGAAGATTTGGAAAAGGTTTTTGATCACTTTTATGCCTTATGGGAAGAAGAGGGTACATGGTTATTTGCAGCAAATCACTTTCCAAAAAATCTGATCACAGAATCAGAAAGAGAATTATGTTTAAAAAAATCAGAAATATAAAATAAAGGCTAATCGCAAATTATATGTCCGCTACATGTGCTCAAAATGTCTAAGTAAATTTTTACTTAATTAAATATCAAATTTAATCATCTCCACTAAAGAAATCTTGATCAAGCCTTGCTACTTGAATGGTTTCTTTAACTTGAACACCTACACAATGTTCAATCATTAATTTTGCCAAATCAACTCCATCAATTAATACTAGTCGAACATCAGTTAATCCTTGCGCAAATTTTTTGGCTTCAGAAGTAAAAGTACTACTTGTGACAAAAACTCCTTTTTTACAACCACCCCCAGTCATTGCACCAAGAAAACTTTGAACAGTTGGTCTCCCTACAGAATTATCAGAGTATCTTTTTGCTTGAATATAAATTTGATCTAGACCGAGCTTATCCTCATCAATAGTCCCATCAATTCCTCCATCAGGACCTCTAGGCACACCTTGGATTCTTTTAGCATCTCCTCCCCCATATCCCATTTGGGCTAAAACTTGCAAAATTAGACTTTCAAAAGAAGCCGGACTTATTGTCTTTACTTGTTCTAAAAGATCATCTATAAGTTGGGATCTAAGTCTTTTAATACCTCTATCAATCAAATCTTGAGGTGTATCATCATTTAAATCGTCATTTTCAATATCTTCATTTATTAAAAGCCTCCTTTCTGCTTTCCTTTTCTGATGTTCGAGATATTCAGGAATTTGCTTTAAATCTGCCTGAGTGATATTTCTATTTAAATTCAAAAGCATTTCAGCATTTTTGCCAAGAGCAAAATAACCTCTTCTTGGTCCATCTAATGCACCTGCCACTCTTAAATAAGAAGAGGCCCAACCAACTCTTCCCCTAGCTTTAGATTTACCATTGCCTTCATTTAATACAGATAGCTGTTCTTCGCTTAAACCAACTTTATCTACAACGGCATCTATTGCTTCTTGACGAGGCATCTCTCCATTTTCTTTTAAAACCTCTAGTAAAGGTTTCATAAAATGATGCCACTTGGGAATATCTATCAAAATAAAGATTCAATTTATTTTAAAGATTAATTCAAAATAGTACTATTTGTCCGCAATTTGTCCGCTTTGGCTGCGGACAGATTTTCCCAATAAAAAAGCGAGTCTGGGTAACTCGCTAGTATGACTTGGTTTTTAAATGGTCGGGGCGACAGGATTCGAACCTGCGACCTAGTGCTCCCAAAGCACCCGCGCTACCAAGCTGCGCCACGCCCCGTTCATAAGATCTTAGTCCATTAAAGACATCTATAAAAGACCAAATCCCTAAATATTTTATAAAAAATTACTTTTGAGGTTGCAAAATTACTTTTATGGTTTTTTTTTAAAGAAAAATCATTGTTTTTCTCTTTACTTCACTAAAAAATTTAGAAAATAATTTTTTATTTTAAAATTTGTCACCCAATACAAATATCTGATTATTAAATTCTATTGAGGAATTATTATCAAAATATTATTTGGATTTTTGTTGGATGGAAAAATTAGAGAATTTGATTAAGACGTATAATGATTTTCCTAAAAAAGGTATAGCTTTCAAAGACTTACTTGGAATAATTCAAGATTCAGAAATCTTTAGGGAACTAATACTCAGAATGTCATTAAATCATGTTATTAAAAATTCTGAGGCAATAATTTCTATAGAGGCTAGAGGATTTATTTTTGGTTCAGCAATTTCGCTTCAGGCCCGTAAACCAATGATTGTGGCTAGAAAACCTGGAAA
>CACAST010000021.1 GCA_902535185.1 uncultured Prochlorococcus sp. | reverse complement strand
CTTCTATAGTTAATACTACAGGAAATCCAGATGGCCATATAGTTTTAAGGGGGGGTTCAAAAGGCCCAAATTTCGAAAGTGATCATGTAAAAAGAATTTCAGCAGAATTGAGGCAGTGTAATCTTCCCCATAAAGTGATGATTGATTGTAGTCATGGAAATTCCAATAAAGATTTCCGAAAACAGTCGGAAGTGCTAAAAAATGTAGCTTCTCAAATTAGTAATGGTGAAAAAAATATTTTAGGAGTTATGCTTGAAAGTCATTTGAAGGAAGGAAATCAAAAACTTTTAAAAAAAGAAGATCTCCAGTTTGGAAGAAGTATTACAGATGCATGTATAGATATAGAAACAACAAAAGAATTAATCGCTATCTTATACGATTCACTTAGCTAGTTATTAAAAAATTAAAAAATAATGCTGAAGAGATTGGGACAATGAAATTATCTATTCCTAGAACACTAAATTGTTCGAGCAAAGTCGCAATAAAAGCTATTGTAAGATAATTTAAATTTAGACTATTTTGTTGAGAGTATCCTATTGAGCAAACTACTATCAAACTTGTTAAAAACATTGTTATGGTTCCATATAAGGATTTTTTTTGTTTAAAAAAAATCCAACTCTTTGAGTTAAAGCTTTTTCCTATTAATCCAGCTAATCCATCACCAAAGGTCATTATGAAAAATCCACTAATTAGTGCATATGGATTTTGATCCCAGAAAAGATAAATTAAAATAAATAAACTTAGACAATAAAATAATGTCCCATAACTTTTTCTCTCAACATCCTCAATTGTTGGAAATAATTTATAGTTGTAATTGATGAAAACCATTAATGAAACAATTCCCGTAAAAATTAGAGCAGAGTTTTGATTAATTTTTAAAAATTGAGAAATTGGTATTAAAGGTCCTATCCCAATATGTATTATTTTTCTGACGATTTCCCTGCTATCTTCATTATATTTTTTAAAAACTATTGATATTAAAAAAATTGAAAATAAATATAATAAAACTACAGTAAATTTTATCAATTTGGTTAAGCTGCTTTTTGATGAGTTGTCATTACTCGAAGCTTTAATATTGCTTTAGCTTCTAGTTGCCTTACTCTTTCTCGAGATACATTAATTTGTCTTCCTATTTCTGCTAGTGTTAATGGTTCTTCACCATCTAGCCCAAATCTGAGCTTCATGATTTTTTGCTCTCTTTCATTTAATTGAGAAAGCCAAGTTCCTAAATGCTCTTTTTGAATAGTTCTATCCATACCCTCCATAGGCTCTTCACAGTTTGGATCAGGTATGAGTTCACCAAGAGTACTTCTGTCTTCTTCCCCTCTTGCATGTGCATCTAGGGAGGCGCAAGGAGCACTTTGAGAAATTAAATCTTCTAAATCTTTTTGATCAATTCCCATCTCAGTTGCCATTTCCAATCTTGTAGGTTGTCTACCAAATTTATGTGATAATTCTCTAGAGACTCTTCTCATTTTGGACAGTTTTTCACTTATGTGAATAGGCAAACGGATGGTTCTAGCACTGTTATCAATTGCCCTCGTCATTCCTTGTCTAATCCACCAGTAAGCATATGTTGAGAATTTATATCCCATAGCAGGATCAAATTTATCTACAGCTCTTTCAAGGCCAATAGCTCCTTCCTGGACAAGATCTAATAATTCAAGCCCTTGGTTTTGGTATTTTTTTGCAACCGAGACAACGAGCCTTAGATTAGCTGCCATCATTCTATCTCTCGCTCTTTTGCCAATTTTAATTTTATAAAGATTACCTTGGGTTCTATCAGTTTCAGGAATTTGTAGCAACTTTTTCATGTTCTGAACATGATGAGCTAACTCTATTTCCTCTGCTGGAGTCAAAAGAGGTACTCTTCCAATGCTACTTAAGTAGTGGCCAATAGAATCTGAAGCGAGTCTGCCAGATTTTTTTTGGCTTTGTTTTGCCGTAAGACTGGATTTCGATTTGCGAGACTTGCCCGCAGTGTTTGGTAATCTTGGCTCATCAAAATTATTATCTGAAGAGCTTTTCGCAGATTCCAGAGGGATCCCCATCACCCTGGCCTCCTAAATAATGGATTTTTTAAAAAGCTAGCACTGAAATTGAAATAAAAACTACTTTTACGTTGAAATTTTAAAGACAAAAAATTTTTTTTTAATGCTTATTTCTTGAAATCCATTGATATGAAATGATTTTATAAAAAATAAAAAAAAATGAAAATATTAAGTATTTTTTTTAAATGTTGTAAAAATAAATATTAATTTTATTTTTCTATGAGGTCAATTTGCGAACGATTATGCAATGAATCTAATTCATATTTCGAATATGAACCATCATCTTTCATTATCCAAGAAAAGTAATTATCTTTAATGTAAGTTTGCAAAAGCGTGTATATTTTAGATTTTAATTCATAATCCTCTATAGGAGTAACAGCTTCTATTCTTCTATCAAGATTTCTTCTCATCCAATCTGCACTCCCTATAAAAACCTCATTATCCCCGTTATTACAAAACCAAAAAATTCTTGAGTGTTCAAGAAAATGGCCAATAATGCTTATAACTTTAATATTTTCACTTAAATTTTTTCTTTGGGGATATAGGCAACAAATACCTCTTATGATGAGGCTAATTTTTACACCTGAGTCTGAAGCTAAATAAAGCAGTTTAATTATTTCTGGGTCTACTAAAGAATTCATTTTTGCGATTATTTCGGCTTTTTTGCCTTCCTCTGCATTTTTAATTTCTCTCTTTATCAGAAATATAAATTTCTCTCTCATCGAAGAGGGAGAAACTAATAACTTTTGAAAACTTTTTTGTTTAGAAAAACCAGATAAGTAGTTAAATAACTCAAGCAAATCAGATGCAATATCAGGATCCGTTGAAAGCAATCCTAAATCTGTATAAAACTTTGAAGTATTTGAGTTATAGTTTCCTGTTCCAATATGGAAATAATTCCTTAATCGTCCTTTCTCTTTTCTTACTATTAGAGCAATTTTTGTATGTGTTTTAAATCCGATGATTCCATATACAACATGAATTCCAGCTTGCTCGAGTTGTTTTGCCCATTGAATGTTATTGTCTTCATCAAATCTTGCTTTTAGTTCAACAAGAGTCATTACTTCTTTCCCATTCTCTGCAGCTCTCATTAAAGCTGCAATGATAGGGGAATCTTGGGAAACTCGATATAAAGTAATTTTTATAGCCATTACAAGTGGATCATCAGCTGCTCTGTTTATAAATTCTTCAACTGAAGTTTTAAATAAGTCATAGGGATGATGAAGCAGAATATTTTTTTTTCTAAGGATATTAAAAAAAGAATTAGGTTTTTTGTTTGAAGGCAAATCTAAATGTTTTAATTCTGGGTGAGTTTTTCCAATTAGTAGATTTTCTTTTAAATCATCTCTATCAATTTTTGTAAGCTGATTTAAATCGTCTAGACCTAATAAACTTTTGCAAAAGTATATATATTCTTTCTGTATTGAGATACTTTCAATAAGTAACTTTAGAATATTTTCTGGTATGTCTGACTCCACTTCTAATCTAACTACGTCTCCACCTAATCTTCTTTTCTGCAAACTTTGTTCAACAGCTAAAAGTAGATCATCAGCTTCAAGTTCTTTTAATTCTAAATCTGCATCTCTTGTTACTCTAAAAAAAGAGTAATTTATACATTCCATTCCGTTAAATAAAGTATTTATATTATTTCCAATTAAATCTTCAACACTTATGAAATAGTGAGAACTTTCATCACTAAGTTGATTAATTTCATTGGGAATTCGTATAAATCGGGGTATATTTTTTGTTGGTATTTTTACTCTGACAAACTGATTTTTAGAATCCTCCTCATCCTTTATTAAAGCTGCTAAATTTAGACTTAAATTACTTATAAAAGGAAATGGATGTGCCGGATCAACAACTAATGGAGTTAATAAAGGGAAAATAGATGTTGTAAAGAAGTTATTACACCAATTTCTTTGATTTTCACTTAGGTCCTTATATTTTTTTAAAATTACACCTTTTTCTTTTAATTCATTTTTTAATTCATGATTTACATAGTTTTCTTGGAGAATAGTTAACTTTTTTATTTCATTATTGATTTTTTTTAATTGCTCTTTAGGGGTAAGTCCGTCAATACTTTTTTTGGTAATTTCTGCTTCAACTTGAGCCTTTAATGAAGCTACTCTTACCATAAAAAACTCATCAAGATTATTACTAAAAATTGAACAAAATTTGACTTTATCTAGAATTTTGTATTCCTTTTCCATACCAGTAAGGAGTACTCTTTTATTGAATTCAATCCAACTTAATTCTCTATTAATAAAAAAATTAGTCTGGCTTTTCATTAAAAAACTTTTAATTTTTGATTTTTAAAAGAATTATTATTTTTACCCTCTGCAATAAGGTATATCATGAAAAGTAAGATAACGGAACCTGCTATAAAAGGCGATTTAGGACCAAAACTATCATAAACCCTTCCTGCCATAGCAATTCCTAAAACTCCTCCAAGACTCTGTAGACCCTGAAGGTTACTTAAAATTGATCCTTGTTTATCAATGTCTAATTTTTTAGATATTAGTGCTCTTAACGTGGGCGTAATTAACCCTGCTCCGACGGCTAAAAATGAAACAGCTGAATAAATATTAATTGTCGCATTTTCTTTTGGAGCAGTTATTAAAAGAGCACATGCCACAAGAATAAAGCCTGATCCGACGAGTGTTAATCGCATTTCGCCAAATTGCTTTACCAGAGGCCCAATTAATCCTCCCTGAACGATAATTGCAATTATTCCTACTACAACAAGTGTTCCACTTGATGCTTTTGTTGTCCAGTTTAAAGATTCTTGAAGGAAAAATATCAGGATATTAGTCAATCCAGTAAAAGCAATAAAGTAAATAAAAAAAGCTAATGATAATTTTTTAATCTTTTCTTCTTTGAAAACCGTAAAAAGAGCTTTTAAAGGGTTTTTAAAAATAGTTTTTGATTTGTTTGAGTCATTATTAGGCTTGGTTTCTGGTAAGTAAAAAAATACAAGGAGAAAATTTATTATTGGAATGATTGAGGCTATCAAAACTGGAATAATAAAATTATTATTTGTATTTCTTGCAAAAATTACAACAAAAATATTACCTAAGAAAAAACTTAAACCAAAAGCTACACCAATAAGCCCAAATGTTTTTGCTCTTTTTTCAGGGCTTGAAATATCTGCAAGAATTGTTGTTGCAGTCGCTGCAGTCCCCCCACTTAAACCGTCAATTAGTCTCGCTAAAAATAATAAAAATAACGGGATAGAGGCTATTGAATTTGACCAATTAAAAAGAACTGTAAAAGATAATATTGATATTCCTATTACTGAACCTGTAATACAAAAAAGAGTGACAGGTCTTCTGCCGTATCTATCACTCATAAGTCCTATAAAAGGAGAAGCTGTAAATTGGGCTAACTGGTAAGTACATGATAATAAGCCATATGTACTAGCTTTAGAGTCAAAGAGTAAAACAAAGGAGGGTAAAATGGGTAATAGTATACTTTCACTCAACCGATCATTGAGAAGGGTGATAAAAGCACTCAAAAGAGTAAATTTTTTATTTGGTCTCAATAAACTTTTTTTCACAATATTTACCTTCATTGCTATTAACTTCTACTACCATACTTGTTAATGGAGATTAATGTGCCTGGCATTGTTTATTTAGTTGGAGCAGGTCCTGGTGACCCTGAACTCTTAACTCTAAAAGCTTTACGTCTAATCAAAAACTGTGATGCATTAGTACATGATGCTTTAATCCCAGATGAAATAACTAAAGAAGCAGGAAAAAATACAGCAATTTTTCATGTTGGTAAAAGAGCTGGGAAGTGTTCTGTACCTCAGGCTGAAACTAATGCTCTTATTTTGAAATTGGCAAAAGAAGGCAAAAATGTTGTAAGGCTTAAAGGGGGAGATCCATTCGTCTTTTCTAGAGGTGGTGAAGAGGTATCAATTTTAGAAAAAAATGGAATTTCAGTTGAAATTGTTCCTGGTATTACTTCTGGGATAGCTGCCCCCACATATTTCGGTATTCCACTAACCCATCGAGATGCTGCTAGTTCCGTGACTTTCGTGACTGGTCATGAACGTGTTGATAAGGAAGGAAAGACTGTTAATTGGAGAGATCTTGCTAAATCATCAGATAGCTTAGTTATTTTTATGGGTATAAAAAATATTGAATTTATTGTTGAAGAATTAATACTAGGTGGTTTAGATAAGAATACTAAATGCGCTGTTATTCAAGAAGCTACTTTAAAAAATCAAAAATGTTTGATAGAGAATTTAGATAATCTCCCAAATAAAATCAAATATAAAGAATTTTTAGCTCCATCAATTATCATAATTGGAAAAATTGTTGAATTTAAGGTTAATAACAATATAACTAAAGTATCTGATGTCGAATTACCAGATATTAATAAAGTTCAACTATATAACAAATCCCAAAAGTAAATTGGATCGTATTTAGTTTTAAGCTTTAAATCATTAACTTGATTAATTTGTCTACAAGATAAGCTATTAATTGCAAATATTATGTCATCATTTTGAAATTCTGGAAGAATTAATTCTTCTTTTACAATTTTCAAGTTTAAAGCTTTAGAAACCATAATCCCCTCTAAACAGCCGCTCTCTTTTCTAGGAGTTATCCATTGATTATTTCTTTTGATTAGAAGATTAAATGTACTTCCACAACAAAGTTCACCTGATGTATTCAAAAGGATAGAATCATCAAATGATTTTTCATTAGCTTCTGTCAAAACTTGTATTGCCTGATTATATGAAAATGTCTTGCATTTACTTATAAGACTAAATTCATTTATTTTTTCCCTTTCACTAATGCAAACACTTATCGGATTAAAATTTGGTTTTATTCTATAGAACTCAAGCCATAAATTATCCAAATCTTCTGTCTCTGAAGTACTATCAATTGTTAGTGTTCGACCTTTATTAGTTCCTCGACTATAGTTAATTCTTACTGAAGCAAATTGATCATTTTTAAGCGATAACTTTCTAATTCCATCGTTAATAAGTTTTCTCAAAGTTAATGTATTTATTTTGTGATTAATATTTAAAATCTTGCTACTTTTTTCTAACCTTTTAACATGTTCATCAAAAAGAATAGGTTTATTTTCTTTTATCAAAATGGTTTCAAATATACCATCAGCAAATTTTAATCCTCTATTATTAGCAGCAATAAATATTCTATCAATATCCAACCATTGATCCTTGTGCCAGCCTAATGTTTCAATCATTTTAGTGAATCAATTAACGGTAAAAGTTTCCACTTTAGTTCATTAGTTTCCTCTTCAGGGTTTGAGTCAATAACTATTCCGCAACCAGCATATATATTGATTTTTTTGTCTTTAATTAAAAATGATCTTATTAATATATTGCTGTCAAACTCTCCATTCCAGTCAAGCTTCAAAAATGAGCCACAGTATGGTCCGCGTTCACATTCTTCTAATTCAAAAAGTCTCTGGCATGATCTTAATTTTGGTGCTCCAGTTATAGAGCCCCCAGGCCAACAAGCTTTTAGTAAATCAATCCAATTCTTGTCTTTTTTTAATTTGCCTCTGATTACTGAAGTTAAATGATGAACTTTTAGGAAACTTTCAAGTTTTAATATTTCTGGCACCATAATACTTCCTGTTTCGCAAACTTTACTTAAATCATTTCTTATTAGGTCAACAATCATAATATTTTCAGCTCTATCTTTTTCGTTCGTTATTAAATCGATAGCATTAATTGCGTCTTGATTTAAATCCTTATCTCTGGATCTAGTTCCTTTGATGGGTCTTGATTCTACAAAATTTTTATTATCTATTTTTATAAATCTTTCTGGGGAGGTAGATAATACAGCCTCTTTATAATTATCATTATTTATTATTATTCCTCCAAAGGGAGCTCTTAATTTCCTTCTTATTTTTAAATAAACATCTAAAGGATTATAATTTTTGGAAAATTCAATTTCGCATTTAGTTGTTAGGTTTGCTTGAAATATATCCCCTAGGGAAATTAATTTTTTTAATTTTAGAATATTTTTCTGAAATTTTTCAGCCATTTCTTCCAAATTTATTTTTGAAAAATCAAAATTTAAATTTGTTTTAATAATATTTTCTTCTTCAATATTTTTAATATTGTTGATTATGTTTTTAAAATTGATCAGTTCAGATGAGTTTGTGCCTTCGATAATTATTTCTTTTTTTATTAGATTACATTTAATGATTGGATCATATGATGCAATCCATAAGGTTGCCATATTAGATTTTCGCCATGGGTTTTTGGGTTCAATGTAAACTCCAGCTTCATAACTTAACCATCCGATCCAAAATCCTTTTTCAATATTTTTTAAATTGTTAAATGGATTATTAGTTGTGTCTAAGTTATTGATATCTCTCGATTGGATTATTTTTTTAGGTTTAATTCCTATTATTGACCATTGCCCATTTTCTTTACCATCACTGTCTAGCCAAGCTAATCCTTTATCTCCGAATTTTTTTGTTAGATGATGCGTAATCAGTGCTGGATCCATCCATTTTTCTAGAATTAATTTTTTTATTTTCATTTTTTATTATTCTTATTAAGCCATTTTTCATAAGCGGCATTTCTAATTCTGCAGCTATCACACTTACCGCATGGTTTTGTATTACCCGAATAACAACTCCATGTTTTATCAAAAGGGACATGATTATCAAAAGCTAATTTAATAATTTCCTCTTTATTTAAATCTAATAGTGGTGTCCAAAGTTTTATTGGATTATTTTCTCTTCCTCTTTTATTGGCTAAATCTGCTAACTCTTGAAATTTTTTAATGTAGTCAGGTCTGCAATCTGGATAACCTGAATAATCGAGTGCATTAACTCCTAATCCTATAAAATCAGCATTTATTGCTTCGGCATAACTTAGTGCAACGGAAATAAATATAGTATTTCTTCCAGGAACATAAGTATTAGGAATTTTATTAGTTTGTACTCCTTCTATCGGAATCTTTTTTTGAGTATCAGTTAATGACGAGCCTCCCCATAAAGATAAGTCAAGCTTAATGATTTTAAATTCTTCGATATCAAAGTATTTTGCAATTATTGATGCAGAATTTAATTCTTTTTTATGACGTTGACCGTAGTCAAATGAAAGGCCAAAAATTTTAGCTTCGGATTTTTTTGCGATACCAGTAACTGTAGAAGAATCTAAACCTCCAGATAATAAAACTACTATCGATTTATTTTTAAGAGTCATATGATTTCAATTAATTTTTAAGTATTTGTGAGTTTGAAGGCTCAATTTCCAATCTGGATTATTTTTGACGAAATCAATAGCAAGAGAAAAACCATTCGCATTATTCCATGCTGGTTGTAAATAAAAAATTTTATCTTCTTTATTTAAGCCATCTTCGCTTTTAGAGAGTTGATATTGTTTTAAAGTTTCTTTTTTTATTTCCATAGCAAATTCAATATCTTCTATTTCATTTATGATTATCTTAATTTCATTACAGTTTTTTAAAAAATAATTTTTTGGAGGTGAGTGTCTTTTAGGAGATAAAGTAATCCAGTCATAGCTTCCTGATATCGAATTAACTCCACTGGTCTCTATATGAATCCTCATTGGATTTTGTTCTTCTCCCATCGTCATTTTTTTTATGGCTTTGCAAAAATTATCCAAGTTATGTTGTAAAGGTTCTCCACCTGTAATAACGCAAAAAGATGCTCCTTTTTTTCTGGCAATTTTTATGCGATCTATTATTTTTTCAATTGATATAGAAGGGTGTTTTTTTTCGTCCCATGAATTCTTGGTATCACACCAAGAACATCCAACTTTACATCCTGCCAATCTTACAAAAAAAGCACTTTTTCCAGCGTGATAACCTTCACCTTGTAATGAATGAAATTGTTCGACTAAGGGTAAAAAATTTGTCATTTTCATTCAAAAAAATAAAGAATATTAATTTGATTGAGTTAACTTAACTTGAGAGGCTTTTATTAAACCTTTAAATAAAGGATGAGGTTTGCCAGGTCGTGATAAAAACTCAGGATGATATTGACATGCTAAGAAGTATGGATGATTTTCTAACTCAATTAATTCAACTAATCTGCCATCTGGTGATGTACCACTAATTTTGTATCCAGAATCTAAAAAACTTTGTTTGTAGTAATTATTAAATTCGTATCTATGTCGATGTCTCTCATAAATAACATCCTCATCATATAAGTTTTTTCCAATTGTATTTTTTGTCAATCTACATGGATAAACTCCAAGTCTCATTGTCCCACCTAAATCAACTACATCTTCCTGTTCTGGTAATAAATGTATCACTGGATTGGGAGTATTTGGGTCTAGTTCTGAACTAGATGCATCTGGAAGATTAGCTACATTTCTGGCCCATTCTATAACTGCACATTGCATACCAAGGCACAAACCTAAAAATGGAATTTTATTTTCTCTTGCGAATTTTATAGCCGAAATTTTTCCATTTACTCCTCTATTGCCAAATCCCCCGGGTACGACAATTGCATCAACTTCATTTAAGTAAGTTTCTGATGAATTTTTTTCTATCATTTCAGCACTTACCCAATGTAAATCTAATAAAGCCTTTTGTTCAATGCATGCATGTCTTAAAGCTTCAACAACGGATAAATATGCATCTCCAAGTTCAATATATTTACCTACTAAAGCAACTTTAATTGGGGCTCCAGGATTTCTTAGATTGTGTATTAGTTGCTCCCAATTTTTTAAATCACATTTTTTATCTTCAAGGTCTAAATACTTCAGGGTTTCTTTGCATAAACCTTCTTTTTTTAAAGAAAGAGGTACAGAATAAATACTGTCTGCGTCTAAAGCTTCAATCACAGAGTTGATACTGACACCGCAAAAACCACTAAGCTTCTTTTTAAGAGCTTCATTGATAGATTTATCACTTCGGCATACAAGTAAATCGGGCTGAATTCCAATTGATCTTAATTCTTTTACTGAATGTTGTGTTGGTTTAGTTTTTATTTCGCCAGAGGTTTTGATGTAAGGCAGTAATGTTACGTGT
Source organism: uncultured Prochlorococcus sp. (assembly GCA_902535185.1). Lineage (GTDB taxonomy): Bacteria > Cyanobacteriota > Cyanobacteriia > PCC-6307 > Cyanobiaceae > Prochlorococcus_A. Next base: position 5,150 of record CACAST010000021.1, on the reverse strand, counting down.
ATGTATGCAACATCGTTCCTGTTGACATCATTTTTGAATTCTCTTATTGCCTCTAAAAAAGGTAGAGATTCAATATCACCAACTGTTCCACCAATTTCAGTAATAATAATATCTGCATTACTGTTTGCGGCTACTCTATGAATTCTTTCTCTTATTTCTCCCGTTATGTGAGGTATTACTTGCACAGTTCCACCGTCATAACTACCTCTTCTTTCTTTATTTATAACTGCTTGATAGATAGATCCCGTAGTCACACTATTTAACCTAGTCATTGCAGTATCAGTAAATCTTTCATAGTGACCTAAATCTAGATCGGTTTCAGCTCCATCTTCTGTTACAAATACTTCTCCATGTTGAAAAGGGCTCATTGTTCCTGGATCAACATTTAGATATGGATCTAGTTTTAATATTGAAACACTATATCCTCTAGACTTTAATAATCTTCCTAAGCTTGCAGCTACAATTCCTTTCCCAATGCTAGATACTACTCCTCCGGTGACAAATACAAATTTTGACATTAATTATTTTTGATTAAGCACAGCCTCCTTATATTTTATTTAAACAAAAAACTTTTAGAACATCCATATATATTCTTATTCATCAATTGTTATTTCAATATCTAATTCTTTTAATTGTGATTCAGAGACATTTGAAGGCGCATTTGTGAGAAGACATTTTGCTTGTTGATTTTTTGGGAACGCAATTGTTTCTCTGATTGAATCTGCACCAATGATCAGCATGGTAATACGATCTAATCCAAACGCTATTCCACCATGAGGAGGAGCACCCATTTCTAAGGCTTCAATTAAAAATCCAAATTTTTCATCAATCTCTTTATCAGTTAGTCCAACTGTTTTCAGAACCTCTCTTTGTAAGTTCGCTTCATGAATACGTAAAGAGCCACCTCCTAACTCCAATCCATTGAGAACTAAGTCATAAGCATTTGCTGTAGAGCTCTCAATTTCTTTTTTCACGCTTTCAGAATCTTTAGATTTTATATTTTTTGGAGAACAAAAAGGATGATGTAAAGCTTCATATCTATTTTCATCTTCATTTCTCTCAAACATAGGGAAGTCAGTTACCCATAAGAAATTCCATTTACTTTTATCAATAAGATTTAAGTCTTTTGCAATATATTGTCTAACCCTATCTAATGACTGATTGACAATTTGTTTATCTCCAGCTCCTAAGAGGATTAAGTCTCCATCTTTTGCTTCTGTGATTTTTAAAATATCAGCTATATGCTTTTCATTTAAATTATTTTTAATTGCCCCAATAGTCTCAAGCTCATCTCCTTTGACCCTTATAAAGGCCAAACCACCAGCTCCTGCATCTTGAGCTACTTTGAAGATATCACCTCCGGGTTTAATTCTTACGTTGCTAATATTTGAATTACCTCCTTTGACTGTTATGGATTTTATATAACCTCCAGATTTAATTGCCTTGGTGAAAATATTAAATCCAATATCACCTAATACTTCTCCTAAATCTTTTAATAACATTTGATATCTAGTATCTGGTCTATCAGTGCCGTAATTATCCATTGCTGCCTGCCATGAAATTCTTGGAAAAGCATTATTAAAATTAATATTTAACACTTCTTTCCATATTTTTTTTATGAGACTTTCATTAAAAGAAATTATTTCTTCTTCACTAATAAAGCTCATCTCAATATCTAATTGAGTAAACTCTGGCTGTCTATCTGCTCTTAAGTCTTCATCACGAAAACATTTTGCGATTTGATAATACTTATCTAAGCCCCCAACCATTAAAAGTTGTTTAAATAGTTGTGGGGATTGAGGTAAAGCAAAAAATTCTCCATTTGAAAGACGTGCAGGAACAAGAAAATCGCGAGCGCCTTCAGGAGTTGACTTTGTAAGTAATGGGGTCTCTACTTCTGTAAATCCGAAATTATCAAGAAATTCTCTAGCAACTTTAATAATCTTATGTCTTGTTTTTAAATTTTCTAGTAATTTTCCCCTTCTTAAATCAAGGTATCTATATTTTAATCTGAGTTCCTCTTTTGTATTTTCATAATCATGTATAGACACTGGAAAAGGTAAGTTGTTTTTAATTTGGTTGAGAACTTGCAAATCTTTAACCTTAAGCTCTAACTCTCCAGTATTTAAATTTGTATTTATGGAATCTTTGGGCCTTTTATTAATAATTCCGCTTACCATTATTACTGTTTCATTTCTTAGAGTTTCAGCCTGTTTAAATAGATCTGCACCATCATCGGGGTTAATTGTTACTTGTAGAAATCCACTATGGTCTCTTAAATCAATAAAAATTACACCACCATGATCTCTTCTTCTATCTACCCATCCGCATAGATTAACTAATTTACCAATATCTGTATTGTTGAGTTCTTTGCAAATTTTGTTTCTCATCTAAGAATGATTTATTTATCAATAACTTATAATAATTCTTTAAGGGTAAATTTAGTTAATAATTTTTTTTATAAAACGCTCTTTTTGTTATTACCCCTTTGAATTTTTTGCCTCTTATTAATATTTGAACTTCATTATTTATTGAGGCATGCGCAGTATTGATGTATGCAAAAGCTATAGCTTGTTGTTTAGTTGGAGACCAACTACCGCTAGTGATGGTTCCAATATTCTCTTCACCTTTTAGTACTGCGCAACCTTTTCTTCCTATTGCTTTACCATCTATAGAGAGACCAACTAACTTTTTTTGAATACCTAATCTTGACTGCTCTTCAAGAAATCTTCTTCCAAAGAATTCATGATTGTTTTCTAGATGTACTAGCCATCCTAACCCTGCTTCATATGGAGAAGTTTCTTCATTTATGTCTTGGCCATAAAGATGCATGCCTGCTTCAAGTCTAAGAGTATCTCTAGCTCCTAAACCACAAGGTGCAACATTTTTGGAAATTGAGAAATCCCATAAATTAATTGCTGCTTTTTTAGATAAAAGTATTTCTAGACCATTTTCACCTGTATATCCTGTCTTGGAAACAAAGATTTTTTCTTTAGGCGAAATATGTTCAAAAATTTTATATTCGCATCCAAAGTTAGGGATATGTGATATCGAAGATTCAATCCATTCTTCAAATAAATCGAATGAGTTTTTTCCCTGTAGTGCTAAAAGTACTTTGTCTTTTTTAAAGTTTGTTATCAAAATTTCAGACATATTTAAATTATTTTGTATCCACTGAAAATCTTCTTCATATCTGCTTGCATTAACTATTAACAATAATTCTGATATGTCATTTTCTTGTATACCAAGGTCATAAATTATTAAGTCATCTATTATTCCTCCTTTATCATTAAGCATTACTGTATAAAGTCCCTGACCTTCAGAAAAGGAGTATAAATTAGTAGGAAAAAGTTTTTGAATATAATCCTTTGGATTGATTCCTTTGATAGAAATCACACCCATGTGAGAAATATCAAATAATCCTGCTGAAGATCTAACTGATTCATGCTCTTTAATTAATCCTGAAAATGATATGGGCATTTCCCAACCTGCAAAATCCACTAATTTTGCATTGGCTTCAACATATTTTGGATAAAGAGGACTTTTTAGCAAATCCATGAATTATTTAGTTTGTATTTTTTATTTTTACACTGTAGTTTAGAAATTATTTATTGCATATTTTCTAATGACAAAATTAAGCTTCTAAGTACTTTGGCTGCCACTATGCTACTTACTCCGCTCTTATCAATTTCTGGAGATAATTCCACAATATCTGAAGCTACAATTCTAAGGTTTTTTAAAGTTTTCAGTATTTCTTCAAAATCATTCCAAAAAAATCCTCCCGGTTCTGGAGTGCCCGTCCCTGCTAATAAACTTGGATCAAACCAATCTAAATCTATTGTTAAATAGATTGGAGACTTAGCGTATGGTAGAAGAGCTTGTTTTAACTCATGTGCATTTCCGCCTGGACAAAAGTGAACTAATTGGTTGTTGTTATGCATAATTTCAAATTCTTCCTTAGTCCCACTTCTAATTCCTACTTGCAAAATTTTCTTTTCAGGTAGCACTTCTAAGCATCTTTTCATAGTACAAGCATGACTATGTTCATTTCCTATATATGATTCTCTTAAATCTGCATGAGCATCAAGTTGAATCAATATCAAATCTGGATATTTTTTTACTAATGCTTCGATAGCACCTCTTGTAATAGAGTGTTCGCCTCCAAGCATAATAGGACTAAGGCGTTTACTAATTAAATAATTTGTTGCTGATTTAACCGATTCAATAATGGACTTTGAGTCATTTTTATCAATTAGTATTGATCCAAAATCAACATACATAATATCCTCTAAGTCTTTTTTTATTTTTGGACAATATGTTTCTAGACAAGTACTGACTTGTCTGATTGCTTCTGGACCAAATCTTGCTCCTGGTTTAAAGGAACATGTACCGTCATAATTAACTCCAAATATACCAATTGAGCAATTCTCAGGACTTCTTTTTGCTCCCATATAAATTGCATTTTCGTTATCAAATAAATTTTTTGTCATCTTATGAATCTAGTTCTTTTACAATTTTATTTGGCATCATTTTGAATGCTGCATTTTGAAAATTTAAATTCCAAATTTCACATCCTTTTTCTATTTTTATGACTTCATCATAATTTTGCTTTGATAAATTTAGATTTTCTGAAGAAGCAAATGTCCAACTCCAAATCCCGCTTGGATATATAGGCACAAAGGAATACATAGTTTCCGAAACTTTAAATATATTTTTTAGGGTTTTCAAAATATTTATGTGAATATTTTTGAAGGATTCAGGAGATTCGCTCTGCGTTGCTAATATCCCCCTTGGTGAAAGGATTCTTTTACATTCTTTATAAAAAGAATCTGAAAATAATAAACTTGAAAATTCTGAGGGATCTGAACAGTCTATAAATATAACATCGTAAAAATTATCTCTTGTTTTTTTTACCCATTTAACGCCATCATCAGCATGTATTTCTAATCTTTTGTCATTCCATGCTTCGCCTCCAATTTCTTTTAGAAATTTTTTAGATATTTTGATTACCTCCTCATCAATTTCTACTAGATCAATTTTTGATATTTGAGAATATTTAACGCATTCTCTTACAGTACCACCGTCACCACCGCCAATAATTAGTATATTAGATTTTTCGTCAATTCTACTTAGTGCAGGATGTACAAGAC
>CACAST010000020.1 GCA_902535185.1 uncultured Prochlorococcus sp. | reverse complement strand
TACGTCTTGCCGAAGGAGACAAAATCCAACTATTTCCAGAATCTTAAGGAGTTTTAATCATGGCAATCCGTAAATTTAAACCTTATACACCTGGTACTAGGCAGAGAGTAGTAACTGACTTTAGTGAAATAACAAGTTCAAAACCTGAAAGATCACTAATAGTTCCAAAACATAGAGTTAAAGGTAGGAATAATCGTGGAGTTATTACTTGTCGTCATCGTGGAGGTGGTCACAAAAGGCAATATAGATTAGTTGACTTTAGAAGAGATAAAAGAAACATTAACGCTAAAGTTGCAGCTATACATTACGATCCTCATAGAAATGCTAGGTTGGCACTTTTATTCTACGAAGATGGGGAAAAAAGATATATTATCGCTCCAGCAGGAGTAAAAGTCGGACAAAATGTCATATCTGGAGAAAGTGTTCCAATTGAAGATGGAAATGCAATGCCACTTTCTGTTATGCCATTAGGATCTAGTGTTCATTGTGTTGAGTTATATGCTGGTAGAGGTGCTCAGATGGTTAGATCCGCAGGAGCTAGTGCTCAAGTTATGGCAAAAGAGGGAGATTATGTTGCGTTAAAACTCCCATCTACCGAGGTAAGACTTGTAAGAAAGGAATGCTATGCAACTCTTGGAGAAGTTGGCAATTCTGAAATAAGAAATACTAGCTTAGGTAAAGCAGGAAGAAGAAGATGGCTTGGAAGAAGGCCTCAAGTAAGAGGTAGTGTAATGAACCCATGTGATCACCCACATGGAGGAGGAGAGGGAAAAGCACCAATTGGTAGAGCAGGCCCAGTTACTCCTTGGGGTAAACCAGCTCTTGGATTAAAGACACGTAAAAAGAACAAACCAAGTAATAAATTAGTAGTTCGAAGACGTCGTCGCGTTTCTAAGAGGAGTAGAGGAGGAAGAGACTCTTGATTACTTCATCTATTAATTCAATTTCTATTACATAATTATGGGACGCTCACTTAAAAAAGGACCTTTTATAGCAGATAGCTTGCTCAAGAAGGTAGAAAAACAAAATACTGATAATGATAAGTCTGTTATCAAAACTTGGTCGAGATCCTCTACGATTTTACCTTTAATGATCGGTCACACAATCGCTGTTCATAATGGCAAGTCTCACATCCCAGTATTTATAACTGAACAAATGATTGGTCATAAACTCGGTGAATTTGCTCCTACACGCACTTACCGAGGTCATATAAGAGATAAGAAAGGAGCAAAATCATGACCAAAACACCTGAAACACTAAAAACAGCCGTTGCACATGGCAATTATGTTCGCGGATCAGCCTCTAAAGTGAGAAGAGTTTTGGATCAGATAAGGGGTAAGTCTTATAGAGATGCATTGATTATGTTGGAATTTATGCCTTACAGATCTACAGACCCTATTACTAAAGTTCTAAGATCTGCGGTTGCCAATGCAGAACATAACCTTGGAATGGATCCATCAACCTTAATGATTTCCTCTGCATGGGCCAATAGTGGTCCTGTAATGAAAAGGTATAGGCCCAGAGCTCAAGGTCGAGCTTTTTCAATTAAAAAACAGACTTGCCATATAAGTATTTCTGTAGAATCTGCTCCTAACCAAACTAATGCGGAGGTACAAAACTAATGGGACACAAAATACATCCTTCTGGACTGAGATTAGGAATTACACAAGAGCATCGCTCCAAGTGGTTTGCTACTTCTAAAACATATCCAATTCTTCTCCAAGAAGATTTTAAAATTCGTACTTTCATACAAAAAAAATATGGAGCAGCGGGAATTAGCGATGTTTTAATAGCTAGAAAAGCTGACCAACTGGAACTTGAATTAAAAACAGCAAGACCAGGAGTTATAGTTGGAAGACAAGGTAGTGGTATTGAAGAATTAAGATCTGGCATTCAAAAAACTATAGGTGATAGAACAAGACAAGTCAGAATAAATGTTGTTGAAGTTGAACGCGTAGATGCAGATGCTTTTTTACTAGCAGAATATATTGCGCAACAACTAGAAAAAAGAGTCGCCTTTAGAAGAACTATAAGGATGGCCTTACAAAGGGCTCAAAGGGCTGGAGTCTTAGGTCTCAAAATTCAAGTAGGTGGAAGGTTGAATGGTGCTGAAATAGCTAGAACTGAATGGACCAGAGAGGGTAGAGTACCTTTACATACTTTGAGAGCTGAAATTGATTATGCAACACGTGAAGCTAATACAACTTACGGTGTTCTAGGCATTAAAGTTTGGGTTTTCAAAGGTGAAGTTCTCCCTAAAGAAGATCAAACTATCCCTGCGGGTGCGAGCCCTAAGAGGAAAGCTAGTAGAAGACCTCAGCAATTTGAGGATCGTTCAAATGAGAATTCATAGGAGGTATAAAAATGCTTAGTCCAAAACGTACTAAATTCCGTAAACAACACAGAGGCAGAATGAGAGGGGTAGCCTCAAAAGGTAATACTATTGCATTCGGTCAATTTGCTCTCCAAGCTCAAGACTGTGGCTGGGTAACAGCTCGTCAGATTGAAGCAAGTAGAAGAGCTATGACAAGATATATCAAACGTGGTGGTCAAATCTGGATAAGAATATTTCCTGATAAACCTGTAACAATGAGACCTGCCGAAACTAGAATGGGTTCTGGTAAAGGTAATCCAGAGTTTTGGGTCGCAGTTGTAAAACCTGGAAGAATACTTTTTGAAATGGGTGGTGAGGATATCACTGAGGAAACTGCTAAGGAAGCTATGCGTCTTGCTCAATACAAACTTCCTGTAAAAACTAAATTTATCTCCATTGATAAAAATCTAGAAGTTTCCTCCCAAGAAAATACAAAAAATAGTAAAAAATCTCAAGAGGAGGTTAAACAATGAAAAACTCAGAGTCACTTAAAGAATTTAAAAAATTAAATCCTGATCAAATTACTGAAAAGATTGATCAATTACGAAAAGATCTTTTTGATTTGAGATTCAAGCAAGCTACTAGACAGCTTAATGAAACTCATAAATTTAAAATCATCAAGAAACAAGTTGCGCAATTACTAACTCTCAGTAAGAGTCAATCTTCTTCTAAAACTACTTCTGATTAATTATTATTTATGGCACTTAAAGAAAGAATTGGTACTGTTGTCAGCGACAAAATGGATAAAACAGTTGTTGTTGCTGTTATAAACAGATATCCACATCCCACTTATAAAAAAATTGTAAGTAGAACTACACGATATAAGGCACATGATCCAGAAAATACATGTGTTTTAGGTGATCGAGTTAAAATTAGAGAAACTAGACCGCTCAGCGCTCATAAAAGATGGGCAATAGAAGAGATTCTCAATAAAACAAATCAGTCTCAGGAGGTTAAAAAATGATTCAACAAGAAACTTATTTAACAGTTGCCGATAATAGCGGAGCAAAAAGACTTCAATGTATTAGGGTTTTAGGCTCTAATAGAAGGTATGCGCATGTAGGAGATGTAATCGTAGCAACTGTAAAAGATGCTCTTCCTAACATGGGAGTCAAGAAATCTGAAGTTGTTAAAGCTGTTATCGTCAGAACTAAAGCAACATTAAGAAGAAATACTGGTAATTCAATCAGATTTGATGATAATGCGGCAGTATTGATTAATGAAGATAAGAATCCAAAAGGTACGAGAGTCTTTGGTCCAGTAGCTAGAGAACTGCGGGATAAAAATTATACAAAGATTGTTTCTCTTGCTCCGGAGGTGATTTAAATGTTGGATTCATTAAAACAAAAGAAAAATTTCCAGAGAATAAAAATGAGAATCAAAACTGGAGATTTAGTAAAAGTAATCAATGGCAAGGACAAAGGGAAAACTGGTGAGGTTTTAAAAACTATCCCTCTTGAAAATAGAGTAATCGTAAAGGGAATTAACCTTAGGACGAAACATGTAAAACCAACTCAGGAAGGAGAAACTGGAAGAATACTTACAGAAGAAGCATCTTTACATGCATCAAATGTAATGTTCTTTTCAAAGGATAAAAATCTTACAAGTAAGATTGAATACTTTATTGATAAAGAGGGGGTTAAGAAAAGAAGATTGAAGAAAACTGGTGAAGTAATTGATTAATTTTTCATCAGAAACCAGATTTCAACTTTTTCTAATTTATCAATTCTGACAAAGACCAGAATTAACAAAAAAAATTATGACTCTAAAAAATCGCTACAAAGAATCAATTAGACCAAAACTTTTAAAGGACCTTGGTCTTAAAAATATTCATCAAGTACCAAAAGTTGTCAAAGTCAACGTTAACAGAGGTCTTGGTGAGGCAGCTTCAAATTCGAAAGCTCTTGAAGCCTCTTTAAATGAAATGGCAACAATTACAGGACAAAAGGCTTTAGTAACTAGGGCCAAAAAAGCTATCGCGGGTTTTAAAATTCGTGAGGGTATGCCAATTGGTTGTACTGTAACTTTGAGAGGAGACAGGATGTATTCTTTTTTGGAGAGATTTATAAATCTTGCTTTACCAAGAATAAGAGACTTTAGAGGAGTTAATCCAAAAAGTTTTGATGGGAGAGGTAATTACACCGTTGGCGTGAAAGAGCAATTGATTTTTCCTGAAATCTCTTTTGATAAAATAGATTCAATAAGAGGTATGGATATAACTATTGTCACTAGTGCAAAATCAGATCAAGAAGGTAAAGCTCTTTTGCAGGAGTTAGGAATGCCTTTTAGTAAGAATTAAATTAAAACTATGTCAAATCACGATCCTATTTCCGATATGCTTACTCGAATTAGAAATGCGAGTCAAAAAAAGCATACAACCACAACAATCCCAGGTTCAAAAATGTCCTTAAGTATCGCCAAAGTTCTTCAAAAAGAGGGGTTCATTTCTGATATTAATGAGGAAGGTGAAGGTTATAAATCACAAATAATACTCGGCCTCAAATATAGTGGAAAAAACAAATTTCCTACTATTCGATCTATGCAAAGAGTTAGTAAACCTGGTTTGAGAATTTATAAAAATACTAGAGGTTTACCAAAAGTTCTTGGAGGTCTTGGAGTTGCCATAATATCAACTTCTAAAGGCGTTATGAGTGATCGCGATGCTAGAAAGCAAGGCATTGGCGGTGAAGTCCTCTGCTATGTTTATTAAGGAGAATTAATCATGTCAAGAATCGGAAAAACACCAGTACTTATTCCAGAGAAAGTTACAGTTGATTTTGATGGATTAACAGTTACAGTTAAGGGCCCAAAGGGTGAGTTGAAACGTCTCATGCCTGAGGGAGTTAGTTTTGATAAGAAAGATAATACTGTTGTCGTAAGTCCTACCACAACCAAAATACATTCAAGGCAAAGACATGGTTTATGTAGAGCTTTAATTGCAAATATGGTTGAAGGGGTTACTCAAGGTTTTTCAAAGAAACTAGAAATTGTAGGCGTTGGATCAAGAGCACAAGTAAAAGGTAAAAATCTAGTTGTAAGTGCAGGATATAGTCATCCTGTAGAAATGATCCCCCCTGATGGTATAACATACAAAGTTGAGAGTAATACAAACGTTACCGTATCTGGAATTGATAAGGAAATTGTTGGCAATGAAGCAGCAAAAATCAGATCAATTAGACCTCCAGAGCCATATAAAGGTAAAGGAATTAAATATCATGATGAGAGAATTCTCAGAAAAGCTGGTAAATCTGGCAAAAAATAATTCCAATTAAAAAAATGACCAAACTTTCCAGGAAATTACAAACCCAAAAAAGACATAGAAGATTAAGGAGATTCTTAATTGGAGATGCAACTCGTCCAAGATTGTCTGTTTTTCGCTCTAATAACCATATTTATGCTCAGGTTATAGATGATAGCGCTCAAACAACTATTTGCTCAGCTTCAACTGTTGATAAAGAACTAAGAGAAAAATCTGAGAAATTACCTTCTGATTGTAATTCTTCTTCTATTGTTGGAAAATTATTAGCAAAGAGAGCGATAAAAAAAGGTATTAAGCAAGTAATTTTTGACCGTGGAGGTAATTTATATCACGGTAGAGTAAAGGCACTTGCAGATGCTGCTCGTGAAGCCGGCCTAGAATTTTAAATTTTAATTTTTTACTATGACTGACACTCCAACAAAACAAGAAATTCAATCCAAGAACGATAATGTTCCTGCAGCTACGCCCGTAGAACAAAAAAAGAATAATCGTAATGATCGAAAAAGAAATAGAAGAGGTGATTCAAAAAATCTAGAGAGAGATTCTGATTGGCAAGAAAGAGTTGTTCAAATTCGACGCGTTTCTAAGACTGTTAAGGGTGGGAAAAAAATGAGTTTTAGAGCAATTGTTGTAGTAGGTAACGAAAAAGGTCAAGTTGGAGTTGGAGTTGGTAAAGCAGGTGATGTTATTGGAGCAGTGAGAAAGGGAGTTTCAGATGGTAAAAAGAATCTTGTAAGAGTTCCTTTAACCCCAAATAATTCAATACCGACTTTATCTTTAGGTCGAGATGGTGCTGCTAATGTTCTAATTAGACCAGCTGCCCCAGGTACAGGGGTAATTGCTGGTGGTTCAATAAGAACAGTTTTAGAATTAGCCGGCATAAAAAATGTTTTAGCAAAAAGATTGGGTAGTAAAACACCTTTGAATAACGCTAGAGCTGCTATGGTAGCTCTTGCTCAATTAAGAACACACAAATCTGCCTCTAGGGAGAGAGGCATCTCACTTGAACAGCTCTATTCTTAAAATTATGACTTCAACATTAAATTCACTTAAATCAAACTCTGGCTCGAGAAAGAAAAAACTAAGAAAGGGTAGAGGAATTGCAGCTGGTCAGGGTGCATCATGTGGTTTTGGAATGAGAGGACAAAAGTCACGTTCTGGAAGACCTACACGTCCAGGTTTTGAAGGTGGCCAAATGCCCTTATATAGAAGAGTTCCCAAATTAAAGCACTTTGAAATAATTAATCAAAAGAACTTTTCCATAATAAATTTAGAAAAATTAAATGATTTTAAAGATAACGATACAGTTAACCTTGACTCACTAGTTAAGAAAGGATTGATCTTCAAGCCCAAATTTCCTTTAAAAATCCTTGGTAATGGAAAAATTAATGTAAAGCTAAAAGTCCAAGCTCATGCATTTACAAAAGTTGCAAAACAAAAAATTGAGGACGCAGGTGGATCCTGCGAGCTTATAAATAATAAATAAATTTACTAAAAATTTAGGTAAAACTTAAAATGTTTGTCAACAAAAGTAGAAATCCTAGCGCTTCTGAAATACTTTCCCAATTATTTTTAAATAAAGAGTTAAGGAGTAGAGTTTTAACTACTTTAGGTCTGCTCCTTTTAGTAAGACTTGGTATATATATCCCTATGCCTGGTATTGATAGGGTTGCTTTTAAAAGTTTTATAGATCAAGGGGGGCAATTAATAGGTTTTTTAGATATTTTTACTGGAGGAGGAATTTCAACCTTAGGAATATTCGCATTAGGCATACTTCCCTTTATTAACGCATCAATTATTATTCAGCTTCTCACAGCTTCATTGCCTGTTCTTGAAGATTTACAAAAAAATGAAGGAGAAGCGGGGAGAAGAAAAATTGCTCAAATAACTAGATATGTTTCATTAGGATGGGGTTTTTTGCAAAGTATAATTTTTTCCTTAATTCTCAGACAATATGCTATTGAGGGGATAAGTGAAACTACATTTGTTTTGCAAACCTCCATTGCCTTGGTTACTGGCTCAATGTTAGTAATGTGGTTTAGTGAAATTATTACGGAAAAAGGGATAGGTCAAGGTGCTTCACTGGTAATTTTTTTGAATATTGTTTCGACTTTACCTAAGGCTCTAAGTTCAACCATTGAAAAAGCTCAAACCGGCGATAGAGGAGATGTTTTAGGTATCGCAGTTTTACTTGGAGTATTTTTACTGACAATTGTTGGGATCATTTTTGTTCAAGAGGGAGCAAGACGCATTCCTATCGTTAGTGCAAAAAGGCAGATAGGAAGTTCAACACTACTTCCTACAAGGCAAAGTTATTTACCTTTGAAATTAAATGCTGGAGGAGTCATGCCTATAATATTCGCATCTGCTTTAATCTTTTTACCTATAACTATTGCAAATGTTACGGGTAATCCAGTCTTAATAAAGTTAGCCAGTAGTTTAAATCCCGGATCTTCTAATCCATGGCCATATGCTCTTACATTCTTCTCCTTGATTTTAGGGTTCTCCTATTTTTATGCATCTCTTACTATCAATCCAGTTGATGTAGCTTCAAATTTAAAGAAAGGAGGAGTAGCGATTCCAGGAGTTAGACCAGGAACAAATACAGCCAACTACCTATCAGGTATACAAAATAGGTTGACTTTATTAGGAGGATTATTTCTGGGTTCAGTAGCTATAATCCCAGCTGCAGTAGAGAGAGCTACTAATGTTCAGACCTTTCAAGGTTTAGGAGCAACTTCATTGCTTATTCTTGTGGGTGTTGCTATTGATACTGCTAAGCAAATTCAAACTTATGTTATTTCACAAAGGTATGAGGGACTAATTAATAATTAATGAAGAAACATATACTATTTTTAGGAGCTCCTGGCGCAGGGAAAGGGACTCAAGCAGAATTGCTTAGTCAAAGTAATTCTTATTTACACCTTTCTACTGGTGAATTATTAAGAAAAGAAATCGAAATGAATACTGCCCTTGGTATTCAGGTAAAGGATATTATGAATCGAGGTGAACTTGTTAGTGATGAACTCGTATTAAAGATAGTAAGACAAAATCTAGTCAAGGATAACAAAGGTTGGATTTTAGATGGTTACCCAAGAAATTTATCTCAAGCAAATTCATTGAATGAAGTCTTAAATGAAATAAATCAACCTTTGGAATTAGTTTTTTATTTAGATATCCCTGAAGAAGTACTAATTAAGCGTTTGCTTTTGAGAGGTAGAAAAGACGATACAGAAGAGACAATTAAAACAAGAGTTGACATTTATAAAAAAACTACAGAACCATTGATTCAATATTTTAAAGATCTTTCATTGTTAGAATATATTGATGCTGATAGAGATTTAAAAACCATTTCCTCTGATATCAAACTAAAAATGGCTTGATGATGATGTAGAATATAGTATTAACGTTTTATTTGTTAATCCCCTATGAAGGTCAGATCTTCAGTCAAAAAAATTAGTCCTGACGATCAGATCGTGAGGAGAAGAGGTAAAATCTATGTTATTAACAAGAAAAGACCTCGCAATAAACAGCGTCAGGGTTAAATTTTAACCCTTAAAATTCAAACTTTTACTTATTCAAAAAACGTGGCCAGGATTGCAGGAATTGACATACCTCGCGAAAAGCGAGTTGAAATTGCACTTACATACGTCTATGGAATTGGTTTAACGAGATCGAAGCTAATTCTTGCTAATACGGGTGTAAACCCAGATACTCGTGTCAAAGACCTTTCAGATTCTGATGTGCAAAAACTAAGAGGTGCCACAGAAGATTTCACTTTAGAAGGGGATTTGAGAAGAAAAGAGGGAATGGCTTTAAAACGTTTACAAGATATAGGGTGTGTAAGAGGAAGAAGACATAGAATGAGTCTTCCAGTAAGGGGTCAAAGAACTAGAACCAATGCAAGAACAAGACGGGGTTCTAGGAAAACAGTTGCTGGAAGAAAAAAATAAATAACTAAATCTATTTACAAATTGAAGTATTAACTTAAAACATCATGGCAGCTACAGTAAAAAAAACAGGTTCAAAGAAATCTAAACGTAATGTACCTAATGGTGTGGTACACATCCAAAGCACATTCAATAATACTATCGTCTCAATTACTGATACCTCTGGTCATGTAATTTCTTGGTCTTCTGCTGGCGCAAGTGGATTTAAAGGAGCTAGGAAAGGTACCCCATTTGCTGCTCAAACAGCTGCCGAAGCTGCAGCTAGAAGAGCACTTGATCAAGGCATGAGACAAATAGAAGTACTAGTTAGAGGGCCTGGCGCAGGTAGGGAAACGGCCATAAGAGCTTTACAAGTGGCCGGATTAGAAATAACTCTAATAAGAGATGTCACTCCATTACCTCATAATGGATGTAGAAGACCTAAACGAAGACGCGTTTAGATCTTAACCATTCTCAACCCCCCCCAAAAAAAAACTCTTAACCTCATTATTTTCCGTGTTGCAATACCAGATTGACAGAATCGACCATCAAATATCAGATGATCGCTCCCAAACAGGAACTTTTTTAATTGGCCCACTAGAAAGGGGACAAGCTACAACTTTGGGCAATTCCCTTAGAAGAGTCCTTATGGGAGGACTGGAAGGGAGTGCAGTTACTGCAGTAAGAATAGCAGGAATTAATCATGAATATGCCACTATTCCTGGAGTTAGAGAAGACGTTTTAGATATTCTTCTTAATTGCAAGCAACTATCTATAAATAGTTCAAATCCAGAGCTAGAAATCGGCAGGTTAGTAGCGAGTGGTCCAATGGAGGTGAAGGCAAATGACATCCAATTCTCTTCTCAAGTTGAAATTGTTGATGGTGAAAAACCGATTGCGACTATCCAGGAGGGTCATAACTTAGAATTGGAAATCCATGTTGAAAGAGGTGTTGGATATAGACCCGTAGACCGTAAGAGTGAAGAAACAACTGCAATTGATTTACTTCAAATAGATGCTGTATTTATGCCAGTGAAGAGAGTTAATTTTACGATTGATGAAACTGCTGTAGCAGAAGGAGGAACGGGAAGAGAAAGATTAAAAATGGAAGTCGTAACTGATGGTTCAACAAGTCCTGACGATGCTATTGCTGAAGCTGCAAATCAGTTAATAGAACTTTTTCAACCCCTTGCAACTGTCACAATGGTTGAGGAAATTCCTGAAGAACCTGAACCATCTCCTGAAGCTCAAATTCCTCTAGAGGAACTAAACTTGTCCGTTAGAGCATATAATTGTTTGAAAAGAGCGCAAGTTAACTCAGTTTCAGATTTAATGGGCTTCAGTTATGAAGATCTTCTTGAAATTAAGAACTTTGGCTCTAAATCTGCAGATGAGGTTATTGAGGCTCTTGAGCGCATCGGCATTTCTATTCCACAAAGCAGAACATCTGTTTAACAATTTTAAAGATTATGAGACACCAACTTAGAATTCCATTATTAAGTAAACCTGCTGACCAGAGGAAAGCACTTCTAAGAGGTTTAACTACTCAATTAATTAGGGAAGGTAGAGTAACTACAACAAAAGCTCGTGCTAAAGCTTTAAGAAATGAAGCTGAAAGAATGATTTCACTTGCCAAAGAGGGAAGTTTGGCTTCTAGGAGAAGGGCTATTGGATACATTTATGATAAAAAATTAGTTCATTCATTATTTGAAAAAGCAAAAGAAAGATATGGAGATAGAAATGGTGGTTATACACGCATTGTTAGAACTGTATCTAGAAAAGGTGATAACGCTCAGATGGCCATAATCGAGCTTGTTTAAGTTAGTTTATTAAAGGGGCTTTTACTATAAATAACTTTTGAAAAGGGTAGCTTTACTAGTCCAATATGATGGATCTCATTATTCAGGATGGCAAAAACAAAAAAATGCAACTACTGTTCAAGAAATTTTAGAAAGAGCTCTATTAAAGATTACAAATCATACAGTAAAGACTTTTGCCGCAGGGAGGACTGATGCTGGAGTTCATGCATCAGGTCAAGTAGTACATTTTGATGTTGATTGTGTTGTTCCAGGAAATAGTTATTCTGATGTCTTAAATAGTCTTTTACCCTCATCAATTAGGATCTTGGAATCAGTTGAGGTAAAAGATAGCTGGCATGCATGCTATTCAGCGATGTATAGACATTATCGATATGTCATTAATAATAGTAAATTCCCAAACTTGTTCATCAATAATTGGTCATGGCATAGATATCAAAAAGTATTGGATGAAGTTTTAATGTTAAATGCATCCAGGAAAATGATAGGAGAACATGATTTTTTTGCTTTTCAGAAAAGTGGTAGTACTAGAACAAACTCAATTACAATAATAAAAAATATAGATATCAAAAGAGTAGAAGATTTGATTTTTGTTGATATTAAAGCTACTGGCTTTCTATATGGAATGGTCCGCTTAATTATTGGGCAACTAGTTTTAGTTGGAGAAAATAAAATATCGCCAGAAATTTTTACAGATAGATGGGTAAACAAAAAGAAAAATGATGTTAAAGAATCTGCTCCAGCTAAGGGGTTATGTTTTGTAAATGCTGTTTATGAAGATAATGTTTTTAAAAAGATTAATAACAATGATTTTTTCCCTGTATTTTTAATTAAGGGTTTTTCTTAATTAAGGTTTAATTAAGCGAATTTTTTGTGTAAATCATTCAAAACTGTTGTTTAATATTCCTTCAATAAGGTAGAATTTAATACTAATTTAAATTTTATTTGCAGAAATTTGGTAAATGAATAAAACAATTACTCCATCTCTGGAAACAATTGAAAGAAATTGGTTTTTAGTTGACGCAAAAGATAAGACGCTTGGTAGACTTGCTACAGAAATTGCAACAGTTTTGAGAGGTAAGAATAAACCAACATTTACACCTCATCTAGATACTGGAGATTTTGTCATTGTAGTAAATGCCGAGAAAGTTGAGGTAACAGGTAAAAAAGCATCACAAAAATTGTACAGGAGACATTCTGGAAGACCAGGAGGAATGAAAATTGAAAAATTTGAGTCTTTACAAGAAAGAATTCCTGAAAGAATCATTGAGCAAGCTGTTAAGGGCATGTTGCCTCATAACTCTTTAGGAAGACAGCAATTTAAAAAACTAAAAGTTTATAAAGGTTCTGATCATCCTCATGCTGCTCAGAATCCTGTATTATTAAATAGTTAATTTATCAAAATGAATAGTCAAATAAAAAACAAAGCTGTCTATTGGGGAACTGGAAGAAGAAAAACTTCAGTAGCTAGAGTTCGCTTGATTCCAGGAAATGGACTAATAAAAATTAATGGTCGTGCTGGAGATGATTACTTAAACTTTAATCCTCTGCACTTAAATTCAATAAAAGCACCTTTGCAAACACTAGGCCTTGAAAATTCTTATGATATTCTGGTAAATGTTTTTGGTGGTGGATTGACTGGTCAAGCAGATGCTATAAAGCAAGGTGCAGCTCGAGCACTTTGCGAATTATCTCCTGAAAATAGGAAACCGCTAAAAACGGAAGGTCATCTCAGTAGAGATCCTAGAGCTAAGGAAAGAAGAAAATATGGTCTTAAAAAAGCAAGAAAAGCTCCTCAATTCTCTAAACGTTAAAGGAATTTAAATTATGCCAAAATCAGAAATACACCCAAAGTGGTATCCAGATGCAAAAGTTATTTGTAATGGAGAAGTTGTAATGACTACTGGTTCCACGCAGCCTGAACTACATGTTGATGTTTGGAGTGGTAATCATCCCTTCTTCACTGGAACTCAAAAGATCCTTGATACAGAAGGTAGGGTTGATAGGTTTATGAAAAAATATGGAATGGGTTCAGCTAATTCAGCCACATCAAAAGATCAAAAAGAAGAAAAAGATTCTAAGAAATAGAATTTTCAAAATTAAGCACAATTTCAATTGGAATACTCAACATTAATTGCAAGGTTGAAAACTGCTTTAGAAAGTTTTGAAAATTTAGAAGTGCAACTTGCAGATCCTGATATAGCTAATGATCCAAAAAAATTAGAATCAATAGCAAGAGAAAGATCAAAATTGGAACCTTTGGTGATTGATTTTAATAAGTTGCTTGATACTGATAAAGAAATCGAAGATTCAAAAAATCTACTAAAAGAGAATAGAAATGATAAAGAAATGGAATCTTTGATAAATGAGGAGTTAATAACTCTTGAGGAATTTAAGAGTGAACTGATTCAAAAAACCACAATCGCCTTATTGCCAAAAGACCCAAGGGATGAAAGAAGTGTAATGTTAGAAATCAGAGCCGGTGCTGGCGGTAACGAGGCTTGTATCTGGGCGGGTGATTTAGCAAGAATGTATGAAAGATATGGACAAAAAATTGGATGGTCTGTAAAACCTGTTAGTGCTTCTGAGTCAGATATGGGTGGATTTAAGGAGTTAGTTATCTCCGTTAAGGGAGATTCTGTATATAGTCAACTTAAATTTGAGGCTGGTGTACATAGAGTTCAAAGAGTTCCAGCTACTGAATCTCAAGGTAGAGTTCACACCTCTACTGCTACAGTTGCCGTTATGCCTGAGGCTGATCCTGTTGAGGTTAAAATTGATCCAACAGATCTAGAGGTTGGAACAGCAAGATCAGGGGGTGCAGGGGGACAAAATGTTAATAAGGTAGAGACAGCTATTGATCTTCTCCACAAGCCTACAGGAATAAGAGTTTTTTGTACTCAAGAGAGATCACAATTGCAAAATCGCGAACGAGCAATGGAAATTTTAAGAGCTAAATTGTATGAAATTCAATTAAAAGAAGCCAATGCAAAAGAGAGATCACAAAGGCTTTCCCAGGTTGGAACAGGTGATAGAAGTGAAAAAATCAGAACTTATAATTTTAAAGATAACAGGACAACTGATCATAGATTAGGTTCCAATTTTTCTCTTGAGCCAATTCTTGCTGGTCAATTAGAAGAAGTGATTAATGCATGTATAGCGCAAGAACAAAAAAGAATGATGGAAGATTTTAATAAAGAAGTAAATTAAGATTTTTTTATTAGATTGCAACCCCTATTACGTATTTACTCCATTCTTTATGCTTGCCAGAGTCAATTTGTCTTGTAGCTTCAAAATTTAGATTACTTAATGGACGATAAGGCTTACGTTTTAGGGGCATATTCGCCTCTTCGGGGGTTCGATTACCTTTTTGTACATTACATCTGAGACATGCTGTAGTAACATTTTCCCAATTATCTGTTCCACCTCTGCTTCTCGGTAAAACATGATCTATTGATAGGTCATTACCCCTATAGTTGCAGTATTGGCAAGAATTATTATCTCTCATAAGAATATTTTTTCTTGTTAAAGAAACCTCTCTAAAAGGAACTTTGACGTAGTAACGAAGTCTTATAACTGTCGGCAACTTTTTCCCGCTATGAATTGAATATGTTTTATCTTCCTCCAAACTTTCAGCTTTACCTTTAATCATCAAAATTACTGCTCTTCGCCAAGAAGTGATGTTTAAAGGTTCATAAGATGCATTTAAAACTAGAGTCTGGCCCATGCCAAAATACAATTTACATGTCATGCTAACTGTATATTTCAATAAGCGCATATATTTGTGCAAAGTAAATGCAAAATAGGCAAACAAATCAGGTTTTTAATTTTGATAAATTTCCAAATTTTGAAAAAGATATAGATCTAAAACAAAGAGCATGGATTGAAATTAAAGGTAAAGCAATAGAAAAAAACGTTAGAAAGTTAAGATCAAAATTAAGTAAAAATTGTCAATTTATGGCAGTCGTTAAAGCTGATGGATATGGACATGATGCAAAAGTAGTATCTGAATATGCTATTAAAGGCGGAGCTTCGGAATTAGGCGTTGCAACTTTAAAAGAAGGGATTAAGCTTCGTTCTTTTGGAGTTAAAAAACCAATTCTTATTCTCGGAAATCTATATACAAAAAGAGATTTAATAATATCCTTTAAAAATGATCTTATGCCAACTATAAGTAGTATAAGAGAGTGTTTAGTTTGCAATAATATAGGAAAGCACTTTGGGTTGAAATTTTCATTACATCTTAAGGTTGATACTGGAATGTCAAGATTGGGATTTGAATCTAATAAATTTGTTCAGCAATTTGAAAAAATAAAATCTTTTGAGAACATTTCAATAAAAGGAATATATAGTCATTTATCATCTGCAGATGAAGATAAAGCATTAGATTCCCAAAGTATTACACAATTACAAATACTGAAGTTTAATAAATTATTAAAGCAAATTAATGTTGATAGCAGTAATCAAATTAAGATTCATTTGGCTAATTCGGCGGGAATGCTTCTTAGCAAAGATTTTCATTTTCACATGGTACGAGTTGGGCTTTCCATGTACGGATACAGTCCTCTAGCAAAAATAGATAAAAATTTATTACTTAAACCAGCTTTATCTTTGAAGGTCAAAGTAGCTTTTATAAGAACTATTGATGAAGGTGTAAGTGTAAGTTATGGAGGCAAATTTGTAAGTCATAGAAAAACTAAGTTAGCTGTATTAAGTATTGGTTATGCAGATGGTGTACCAAGAAATCTTTCAGGCAAGATTAACGTTATCTACAAAAATAAATTTTATCCTCAAGTTGGATCTATAACTATGGACCAAATGATGGTAGACATAACAGACTCTAATGAAATTAAAGTTGGTAGTACCATGTTATTACTAGGATCTGACGGAGATAAAACAATTTCTCCTCTTGAATGGGCAAGAAAATCTAATACCATCCCTTGGGAAATTCTTTGTTCTTTTAAAAATAGATTACCGAAAGTTCAAGTAGATTAGACATTTCGATTGAATAAAAAATTTTGAATGTTTGCATAAAAATTGATAATGTATAAGAACTGGAGAGGTGGCTGAGTGGTTGAAAGCGGCTCCCTGCTAAGGAGTTACAGGAGGTAACTTTTGTCGAGGGTTCGAATCCCTCCCTCTCCGTATTCAATTAAGACATTTTTTAATTAATATTTTTTTAAAACAATTCAAGATTAATATCTTTAAGGTCATAAATAGAATTTAAAATTAAGTCAGCACCTGCATCTTTTAAATTTCTTTCGTAAGAATCACGTTCATTTAATAGAGACTTTGAATGTAAATGAGGAGGAGCTATTCCAATACTTATGAATTTCTGAGATGGTATTTCTTTTTTTGCGTTAATAACTGTATTTATATCTGCAATAGTATCTCCTACATATCCAATGGGAATATTTGATGAACCAAGTTTATCTCCAAGAAGTTTTTTGGATAAGTTAATAAAGCCTTTTGGATCAGGCTTGTCCGGTGCATCTCCCATTGATATTAATGGTGGTGATTTTAATCCAAGTCTTTTTTCTAAAACAAATTTTGCCGAGGCAGACTCTGCGCCACTTACAAAACCCCAAATTATTCCATTGCTTTCTAGTAAATCAAAAAACTTTTTATCAACTAATAACTCTTCATTTGTTATAAATCCAGACCAATATTTGCTATCTTCATTAGGATCTCCTCCAAAATAAAACTCTTCAAAACATTTCACTATTTCCTCTCTTGGAGGTATTTCATTGTTAAAGTTTCCTTTATTTTTGAATCTTTTTATAAATTCTAAACTTAAATCCCAGTCATTGTTCCAGATCCCTTCATTTTTTGCATTATCAATATCTTTATAACTTGGCTCCCATCCGGTATATTTGTAGACTGTTTTTTTTAATGAAAGTCTGTAACTATTTTCTACGCTTCGTATTACACCATCTATGTCAAATAAAATTAAACCAATATTTTTCAATTAATTTTCTTAATCCTTTATAAAAGATTAGTATTCTTATTAAAAAAAAGCAAAGAAAAAAATTCTATGGATAATTTATTTATTACGTAAACTTAATTTTGTAAATATCCTCTTGGAGTAAGAAATATTTCGTCTATTAAGGTTGTTTGAGAATTTCCAATAATAATGATTGATAACATATCAATTTCTTTAAAAGGAATGGTTTTTAATGTAAAAAAATTTTTGGTTTGATTTTCTCTCCCTACTTGTCTGGCTATTAAAACTGGAGTATCTCCATGCCTAGATTTTAAACATAAATCTATTACACTTTTCAGCTGCCAATTTCTTTTAATGGATTGAGGATTAAATAAAGCTATTACAAAGTCACCCACAAGGGCTCCTTCAATTCTTTTTTCTATTAAAGACCATGGAGTTAATTTATCACTTAAGCTTACTGAACAAAAGTCATTCATTAGTGGTGCTCCACTAATCGCAGCCGCTAATTGAACACTACTTATACCTGGATGTATTTCAAAGTAAGGTCTATATTCTTTTTTGACTTTTTGAAGTAATTCTAAAAGTAAACCTGCCATGCCATAAAATCCAGATTCACCTGAAGAAATTAAAGCCACTTTTATTCCTTCCTCAGCTAGTTTAATTGCTTTACTGCATCTCTCTTTTTCTTCAGTAAGTTTACTTTCAATTAAAACTTGGTCACTCCTTTTTAAGGACCTAATTAAATCTAAATACATTTTGTATCCGATCCAAACAGTACATCTTGAAAGTGCTTTTCTTGCATTACTGGTTAGGAAGGAGATATCACCAGGCCCACTTCCAATAATATGGATTTCGCCAAGGGTTGGATTATATTGATTTTTCGATTCTGCTACAGCGATAGTTACTGCCCCAGATTGATTTTTAAAAATTCTTTTTTCTTCTAATAATTTTGATTCTTCTCCTGCTGCGAGTAAGCAAGAGGCTTCCGCTACAGAAGGGGTGCCAATTTCATTTTTCACAACATTTGATGGATTTGGAACAATTATTTTTGAAAGATCTTCTTTATTAAAAAACTTTATAGGCAAGTTTTTTTCTTCAGCAAGTTCTAAAATTCCTTTCTCATCTTTTTTGATATCAATAGTTGCAAATCCCGCGATTGATTGC
>CACAST010000019.1 GCA_902535185.1 uncultured Prochlorococcus sp. | reverse complement strand
GATTTTTTATTGACTGATTAAGTCCATTACTTTCTAGAGAATTAAGTTGATAGGAATTTAAAATATTTTCAAGAAATTTTGAAACCTTATTATTATTTTCAATATTTTTAATACTAGATATTAATTCATCAATTTGCTCTGATCCATTTTTTTTATTGATATTTCCCCAATAAGCCAGATGAGGTTTTTTATAAGACTCCCAATAAGAAGAATAACTAGAATTTACTTTTATTAATAATTTTGAATCCGATTTATAAATTCTTTGAAGGAGAAAAATATCAAACTTTTGAGCTTTAAATTTTGCCGCAAAAACTATTTTTGTCGATTGTGTAGGATGCATTACTTCCGTTTTCTAAATATAACGCAAGTTACTTCTACCTATCTAACTGTAATCGGTGTTGATCACTGTAGGCGTGTTATAGCACATATGCACCTATAACAAACGGACTGTTTACAGTCGTCTCAGCGTAATGTTATAGGTGCATATGTGCTATAACACGCTGAGAGACATCGACAGCCGATGATGATTGACTAGCTTTACTGCTACCACGACGAAACGTCAGAGGCCTTTTTTGCTAGAAGCAACCTGCGTATTTATATATAGTTCTCATTATTTAAAAGTGATTCCAAATAAAATTTTATTCTTAAAATTGTCCCCATTTTTGGAGAAAAAACTTACATAATTTATTCGTCGAATCTGAAAAAGCACTAGATTTATAAAAAATATCGAGAGTAATATTCTTGTTTGACAAGGCAGCTCTTCTGATTTTACTGATATTACATTTAACTAATAATTTTAAAATTTCTAATGATACAGATTCTTTTTTTAATTTTTGATATGTTTCCTCTTCATCAAGTTCACTCCATAAATGCAAAAGTTCAAGAGTACTCTTAACTGTTATAAGTGAATTTAACTCATCTATATCAATAATTTGAATAGATCTTTCCCTCGCCTTATTTAATTTACTTCCAGCATCCTCTCCTACAATCAAAAGATTTGTTGCACTTGTAATTGATCCCTTTATATTGCCACCAGCTTTTTTCACCAGCAGCTCAACTTCCTTTCTTGTCATTCCAGGGATAGTTCCAGTAATAACAACGTATTTATCTTTAAGAGAAGTAGGATTTATTTCATTATTATTAGATTTTGGTATTTCATTGTTTCGAGGTGAATCTTTAATTGCATTTTTATATAATTCAGACAAAGAAAAGTATCTGGGATGATATGAGTAGTTTTGATATCTAATTGATTCATGATAATTTCTTTGAGAATTATAATTTGGTTCCTGGTAGGATCTATAGCTATTTCTTTGATAAAAAGGTCTTGATTCATTTAGAGATTCATAATTATCTCTTTGATAAATATTAGATGAGGAGGAATTAGCCCAAGATGATAGATTTTGCTCTGATATTATTCTCATTGCACTCTCACTACCAAGAGCATCGGCCATTTTTAAATCGTTATATGCTTTGCCTTTGAAATTTGCTTTTAAATTAGCCAAGCCTCTTTTTAAGTAAACATTTGGTGAAGTCGCAAAGTTTTGTTGATAGATAGAATAATCTGAAATAGCTCCATAGTAGTCTCCAATTTTCATTCTCATATCGCCACGATTCATATAAATATCAAAATTCTTAGGGTTATGTCTTATTGCAATTGAATAATTAGCAATTGCCTCTTGATAAAAACCTTTTTCTTCTAAACAGCAACCAAGATTATTATATGAAGAAGAATCCCTTGGATCTAAATCAATCGCAATTTTGTAGTAGTGCATTGCTTCATCAAAGTTTTTCAGTAAATGGAAGCAATGTCCTATATTAAAAAAATTCAAGCTTTCATATGGATTTAACTCAATAGCCTTTTTTATTAACTCAATAGCTTCTGCAAATTTGCACTCTTTTTTTAATTGGATTGCACTGTCAAGAAAACCTCTTGATAGATTGTGATTATTTTGTTCCTGACTTTCCATAATTAGATATTGAAGATTGATATTTTGATAGGAATTTTTTAATTTGTTGAAAATATAAAAATTTAGTGAGATTAACTTAAATCAGTTTCATCTCTAAATCCCATAAAAACGGGATGTCGGGGAAGATCTTTTATACCCTTTGACATAAATTTATATTTAACTAACTTGCCAAGATATTTTGACTTATTTTTCCATATTTCATCTCTAAGAGCATCGTTTAATCCGCTTCCACAACTAAACTCGAGTCCTTCAGAATTTCTTAAAATAAATCCCCCCAACGTCCCGCTTGGCTTTAATCCATCCTGACAACTTGATCTCTTAGTTCTACCAAAATTATCTTTCAGGCCTTCATTTGTATTAATCATTTTCTCTCTAAAGGAAATAATTTCGGCTTCATCATCCATAAATTCCTTAACTTTTAATAGAATATTCTCCTTTACTGAGCTTCTACCAAATTTATATATCCCATTTGGATCTCTCAACATTAAGCCCTCATAACCTGCATTGAGATTATTAATCATTAACTGATCAATCTGTTCTTGATTTGAAACTATTTTTGGGAAAAGAATTTCATAAGAGGGAATATTAAAATTCTCAAACTTACGAAGTTCATCCATTCTTTCTTTGTATGGCTTTAACTCCCCTTTAGGATTCACAAAGTCGAATATCCAAACCTTAAAATCAGGTTCACCTTTAATACGCATAATGGAACTGCATTCTTGAAAAGTTGATCCAGAAGTCAGTTCTCCATCTATACCCTCAGGCAAATTAGAGGAAAGAATTTTTTGTAAGTATTCATTTCTAATTGGTTTAAAAGACCTTGTTAAAGCAGCTCCCCCAACCATCAGAAATCTTATGCCATCAATCTTTGGTGTTGCTGCATAGGGAAATTTAGCCTTCTCAGAATTAAATTTGCCGGCAAGCAATGGCTTTTGAATCTTCACTTATAAAAATTTTTATCAGTATTTTTATATAGTTCAGATAATTTATACTTGATTCCAATTCTATCTTTCCGAACCTCTCTGCCAACCTCCAGATCTACATTTTCCTGGATGATTTATGTCATAGCTATCACACCAATAGCTATTTGCTGCAAATATAACTTTGCTATTAATTCTTCTGGCTCCACCATTAATAGGCATATAATGAATACCTTTTTTTGCATTCAATTCTTCTGAACAAAAGAAATCAGGACCACACATCGCATAAGCGACTCCATCTCTATTTAAATAAATTATTGCCGCTGAGCCTGAATTTCTCCAATAAGGTATACCAGGCAAACCAATATCTTCTGCTTTTTTGTGATGACGGTCAACTCTCGTTTTATTAGATTCAAAAACATATTTCCACTCAACCTTGGGCAGATTAATAATTAAAATCCAAAATAAAATTGGGCCATATATTGCTCCAACTAAACGCCAGATTCTTAGTCCGTTTCTTGCTTGCATAATTTTAATTTTGAGTGCACCAAGCACTTCTATTTTTATCTTTAATCCAACTAACTGCACGCTTATATTTTAAATCTGCAGCTTTTTTAAAATCTTCGCAAGCTTTATTTTTTTTATCCAGCTCATAAAATACCATCCCTCTATTACCGTATGCAGGTCCAAAATCAGACTTAATTTTTATTGCTTTATCGAAATCACTTTTTGCTTGAGTTAGTAGTTGCAGATCTACATAAGTTAATCCTCTGTTATAAAAAAGAAAATGATTTTTAGGTGCAATTTCTAAAGCCTTTGAATAATCTTTTAAGGCAGCATAATGATCCCTATTAATATTATTTTTGATTGCGCTTTTCCATAATTGGCTTAATTGTTTCTCTTCAGATTTAACTTCTGAAGCTTTAATAAATTGATATTGAAAGAAGAAAGAAAAAAGTAATAAAAAGCTAATTCTTGTTATGAAAAATAAATTTATCCGCATTGGGGATCTCCTGTAAGACAATATCTTTTAGCCTCTGAATTAAGCCTTAAATTACAACCGTTTTGCATCATTGGTCTTATTGAACCACCTTCGAATTGTTTACCCGAATAATATTGACAGATAGCTTCTCTTCCTATTTTCCATTTTTTATATACTTCAACATCACCAATTTCTTCTTTAAGTTCTAAATCATTTTTATAAAGTGATCTACTACTACAAATATTCATTTGATACTGAGTCATCGCAGAGTTGCAATCAACCTCTTTATAAGATTCTGATTTTAAGGGCGTTACAACACCAATAAGACTAATAATTAAGGAAAGATGTTTCATAGGTTTAAATTAAGTCAGTTTTACAAATTACTACTCAACCTACCCAATATTTATCTACTATTACAGTACGTGCATCATGTGATTAATCCACATGTCCCACGTAAAGAAATAATAATTTAGATGTGGTTGAGAGTGCTTTATTTACAGTACTTACAATGATGATCTACACACATCCAGTAAATAGTCCCCTCTAAATTTCTTGTCTTTTACCCCTGCCCCCCGTTTATTATGAGGGGGTTACACAATCAACTGATATGAATGGGATGTCTGAGGTCCGCATTTTTGCCTGGAATTCAGATATATTTAAAATATATTGTCTTCAGTAATGCCACTATCGTCATACCGAATACACAGAATTTACCTTGCGGCGACCATGAATTATGGTCTAGGTTCCGATGATCCAGAAGAGTTGGCCTACTACAACAAAATCAGACAAGAAATGGATGATATGAAAAAACATTCAGTAAAAAAGGGTATCCCCCTTAATTGGGATAACACAAAAGGAATAGATAAATGAATCTGAATACTTTTTTATTAATTGATGGGAGTCTCATGCTTATTTGCCTGCCTTTATTAATGATTTTTAAAGGAAAAAAGAAGGCCCCTAAGTCATCACTTAACTGCGAAAGTGACTCCCATAACGGCAGTAATATCTTTCTTGATAGTAGTTGTATCGTAAGAGCCCCAGCTACTTACTCTCGTAGAATTTGGTACCGTGATCTGGAAAACACCAGTGTTCACTTTCTTAAGACCACCCACTTCAGATCCTGCCTGAAAAGCAATAGCCTCAGCTCTGATTCGTGCATCTTTCGCAGCCTTGGCAAGCATATCAACTCTTTTATCGGCAAGCTTTGAATATGTGAATTCTGGAGAGCTTGGCTTCACCAAAACACCCTCACCGAGAAGTTCAGTTATCTTACTGTGGGTCTTTTGAATTCGATAAACATCATTACTCTGGATTTCAATATTCTGATACGTAATCCATTCAGTTCTAATAATTTCGTTGGTCTTGGGATGCTTGGTTTCATATTCTTTGATGCTGGCTGGTCCTAGATAAACTTCCTGTTTGATGCCATCTTCAATTCCATTAGCTTTTAGGAAATTCATAGTCTCTTTCATTGACTCTTTATGCTTGTTGAATGAGTCGATTTGAGTCTTTCCAGTAGCCCTGACCTGTACGGACCATTTAGCAATATCACTTTCAAAACTTTCAGTACTTGCACCTGTAACAGTGATAGAATTCTCAACCATCCTGAACCCTCTCACAAGGACCGTGGAGGCACCTATAAATCCTCCGAGAGATAATACAGCCATTGCGAAGACAAGTGGCGGGGTGCGGCGTATAACGCTCAGAGAATTACCTGGTAGCGACCTGAGTTTCTTGATAATTTTCATAGTCTATAAGTAGGTGTGTAAGAGCTTTTTAACAGCTGAACCGAAAAAATATTAGAAAATCCCTGACTTTAATTTCTTCAGTTCTATCTGGCCATTAATGGAAACATCTTTTGTTGATGTACCAATTTTGGAGTCGGTTACTTATATTGCCAAAAAATCTTTTTTAAAGCAAATTCTAATTATTTTTAATCTACAAATTAAGAGCTTTGTTCTTCAGAAACATAATTAATCTTTATTTCTTCATTTTTATCTGATTCGAGAATAATTTTATTGATTTGTTTATCCAATAAATCAAGTTCACTATGGGGATTCCTCCACCAATCTGTAGACCATATTCTAAATACATTCCAACCCAAACTTTCCAAGACTTCTTGCCTTAATCTATCACTTACTCTTGCTGAATAAGATGAATGATAACTTGCACCATCGCATTCAACAGCCAAAATATACCTCGACGTATCTCTTGGATCTTTTATACAAAGATCAATCGAATAACTCAAGCAGCCTACCTGCGCATCTACTTCATAGCCTCTTTTAATAAGGGCATTCATTATTGCAGCTTCAAAACTATTTTCAGGTTTACCGCTAGACCTAATAGTGGTATCTACAATTCTTCCGGTTTCTGCATAAGAAAGATATTCTTTAAGATATTTTGAACCAGTAGTAGCTGTTTTTGATGGCTTCACATCAGTAGATTTAAGTGAAGTTACAAGAAAAATTTTATCTTTAGCTCTCGTAAAAAGAACATTTAATCTTCTGTCTCCTTGGGCTTTTGATACATCCCCAAAGCTATTGTAAACTCTTCCATTTTCATCAGGTCCATAAACAGTTGATATGATCACTATATCTCTTTCATCACCTTGAACATTCTCAAGATTTTTAATCATTAATTCTTCAAGATTCCCTTTATGAGAACTAATATAATTACTTATTAAATCATCGGAACTAGCAATTTTATCAAGTTCAATCTTTATCTCTTCTGCCTGAGTTCTATTCATAGTAGCAACTAATATTGTTTTGGTTGGATCTTCAATTATTTGAGATCGCAAAGTTTTTATTACTTCTAATACTTCAGGCTTATTAACACTTTGGTGATAATGAGGGTTGGGTACTCTCACTAAATTTATCTCAGATCCTATTTTATTTGAAGGGAAAACAGTAAGGCTATTATTGTAAAAAAATCTATTTGAAAAATCTATTAAAGAATTATGATTTGAGCGGTAGTGCCATCCCAAGGAACAATCTTTAGTATTTAGTACTTTAGAAGCAAGTTCTAAAATTGATTCATTAATATCCATTTCAACTGATTCAGTATAATCATCATCTTCATCATCTAAATTACTTTTCCATCTATTATCTGGAGGTAACTGCTTTTGATCTCCAACGATAATTATTTGTTTACATCTAGCTATTAATCCAATTGCTTCTTCAGGGTGCATTTGAGAAGCTTCATCAATGATTAAAACATCAAAAATATCAATTGCTTTAGGTAAGCATTGTGCTGCTGAAGATGGTGACATCATGAAACATGGTTTCATACGCTGTAGCGAATTTCTTGCTTGCTTAAAAAACCTTCTATATGGCAAGTATTTTCGAGTTTTATCAATTTCATAACGTATTAATTTACCTTCAGTTAAATCCTTTGGGCCTCCAAGAGTATTTGTCTCAATAAGCAACCTGGAAGGATCTTTATGTAGATAATCGTCAATATATGATGAAGAGTCCTCAATAAATTCCTTATCAAACCTTCTGAATTTATCTCTGCATTCAGAAATTGCTTGACCATCATATTTATTTAATTTTTTCTCTATGGATAATTCTTTTATTTGGTTTTTGATATAGAAATAATCAAAAACATCAGAGGGATTGATTTTTGTATTAGAGGAAAATTTTATTAATTGATCAACACCTTTTTTGAACCCATAATTAAAAATATTTTTTTTATATCTTTTGATTTTAATTACTGATTCTATTTCATTTCTTGATTTAACTATAAGTGATAACAAATTTTCAATTTTTGGAAATTCATTTTTTTCATAATTTCTCCCTAAATTTTCTACGAGATATTTATCCAATAAAGGAGTATTTATAGCATCGATTATTGAGTCATATAATGAAAAATATTCATTGATTTTTTGAAAAGTTTTATGGTAATTAAATATTGATTTTTCAGTGATCTTATTTTCAAAAATTTCTTGATAACTTAAGAAATCTAAATTTCCTAGAAGGTTTAGAATTTTATTAATATCATTGGCTTTTAGAGAATACTCTAAATTTTTATTAGAGTATAAATTAGACTTACCTAATACAAAAGAAAGTTTAGAAATATTTGTTTTTAAGGAATATAAGTCCTCTAGTATGAATGAAACATTTGAGTAAGTTGAATTTAAAATAGCTTCTTTAGAATTATCACCTAATAGTCGAAGTTTAGTATTAATATTAGAGAAATTATTTTTGGAATTTTTTTGAAGATCATTAAGACTCAAATCATCAAAATTACTTAAAGAAGGTATATAGTCTTTTTTGAAAATATCATCATTTTTATCTTCCAGTATTTCGAAAATTATTTTTATAAAATATAAATTCTTAAATTGATTTTTTATATCAAGAATTAATTTTTCCAACTCTTCATCAAATATTAATTTCGAGGAAATATCTCTTAAATCAGAAAGTGTAATTTGATCAAAATTAAAATTTTTTTCCTTGTCTAAATTCTGGCAATATTCAGATGCCAATTTATAAACTCTCGCAATTTTTGACAGAGATGGTCTTTTTTCTCCTTTTTTTGCAACCTTATTCCAAGATTTTTTTACTAGCCTGACTTCACTATCTAGAAGACAACCAAGAAAAGAAGCCGATTTAATTGTCTCTATTGATTCATTAAAATTTTCATACCCAAACTCTAATACCCTCTTTATATCAAGTCCTTTAGCCAGCAGTTTTTCACTTTGAGAATTATTCCTCTGTATTTCCTTGATTTTTTGTATTAAATCTCTGAGCTCTTTGTTATCTTTGGAAACTTCGAGTATTTGAAAAATATCATTTTTGTTTTTTAAATAATGCAATGATATTTCTTTGTGATAAAAAATAATTTTTGATAACTTCTGTAAGGTCAGTTGTGAATTAATTCTTTTATCTATTCTTCCTATCTTTCTGATAAAGTAATTTGAAAAATCCTTTAAATAATCAAGATCATTTAATAAAGAATTTATAGTTTGCAAATTATCATCTGGTTTTACTTCTTTAATTACTTCTAAGCAAGAAGAGAGTAAACTATATTTATTTTCATTTTCTAGAAATGGCTGAGCCCATTCTTCTAAATTATCTTCCTTATCTTCCCTATCCATAACGAGAGTAAGTATTTCTGATATCAAACTGCTATTATCTTGATCGATAAGAAAATTTGTATTGATATCGTCTATCGACATTAACTGATCTAAATTTTGAAAATTTGTTTGAAAATCATCTCTATCAATTTCAACTATTTGATCTAATTTAATATTTTGATCTGACATATTTTTACTAATCAAATTTATTGAATTTTTCAAATCTGATGCGATTCTAATTAATGTCTCAAGGTCATCTTGAGTATCTGGATATCCTTGAATTTCTAGGACCTCCTTTAAACTTAAATCTTCAACTTTTTCGAAAGTATCTATTAATAAATCAAGATTTGATTTTATAAATTGAATATTTTCTTTCTTTAGATTTGAAAGCTTATCATTATCAAAATAATCTTCTAAATTTCTAATTAACTCAAGATTATCTTTGCCACTTATTTTAAGCTTATTGTTAATATCTTGCCAAAGAAGCTCAAAAATAGTTTTCTTTTCATTATTTACTTTTATGTCTTTATTAATGGCATTAACATGTTCATTTAACTCTTTCCTATATTTTTTTAATTGAACTAAATTCTCTTCATAAGACGGCTTAAAGAATCTTTGCCTTTGTTTAGTAATTCTCTCTTTTAGATTTTCATGAAATGCTTTCTTTGATTTAGTTGGACTATGAAGTTCTAAAATATAGTCCCCTAAATTTTTATGGGAAAGTCTTTGTTTTACAACTTCTAACGCAGCTAATTTATCTGCAGCAAAAAGAACCTTTTTATTTTTAACAATTAAACCGCCAATAATATTTGTTATTGTTTGGCTTTTGCCCGTGCCAGGAGGTCCTTCAACTGACATGCTTTTACCTGCTAATGCTTGTAAAATTACCTTATATTGCGTGCTGTCTGCATCAGCAATTAGTTTTGGGACTTGTTCAACAAATTGATTTTTTTCAAATTCATCCTGATCAATATCCATACTACCTACATTTTCTACAGCATTTGTAGGAACTCCATTAATAAAATCTTTTACTAGTTGTTTTTGCGTTAATGGATTTTTGGGCCATTCCTCAAAATCCAAATCATCCCAAATGGCTATTTTCCCAAATTTAAATAAGCCTATTGTTGCCCATCTTTTTAAATCCCAATTACTATCTGCATCAACTTGATTTCTCTCGAGAATAGCTAAATATATTTGTTTAAAATAATCTTCAATAAGAGGTTTGTCTTCATTAAATTTAAGATCCGGCAGATTTACTCCTTCTTCTTTTTGAAGTTTAGATTTCAATGATTCATTAACAATTATCTCATTTTCTTCAGATTCAAGAAAATAATTGAAGCCAGACCCAGTTTTTTCCCTTGTAAGTTTTACCGGATATAAGACAAGAGGAGCATAAATATCAGTTGGAGTTTTTACTTCTTTATCTTCAGAGTTTTTTTTCTTTTTTGAACCAATTTTAGAAGAAGTATATTTTAAGAAACCTACGGCTACATAAAGAACATTAATTCCCTTATCTTGAAGAATTGAATTGTAATCTGATCTAATCAAACCACATGACAAACTAAATTTGGGATCCTCCTCAAAAACCTGAATATTTCTACTATCTTTTTTTACTAATGCTGAAGTTTTGCTATAGGCATGTTTCAAATTAAAATCAAAGTTTTCGCCTTTAGGTTTTGGCAATAATCTATATCTCCTACTTTTTTGAAGCTTTTCAATAAGATTTTCGGGAACTTCATTAACTATTCTTATGAATCTCTGTTTATTTGGATTACGAGAATTTGGTTTATGACTAAATTGTATTAAAGGATTCCTACGACTTAAATCAAGTAGTCTTTCTCTTAACTTTCCAAGTTTTTCTTTTAACTCTGCAGACACTTAATTTATTAAAAGTTTTTAATAATCTACATTAAATATATTTTCATTTCTAGTTTTCTTTTTAATTGATAACTTAAATTGCCTAATGCCTTTTTTTATGGGTATAACTTTTTAATAGCCTCTTGTTGCTCTAGTTTTTTTATTTCTTCAGCATCATAAACAGGACAGATATTCTGATTAAGTGATAAGAGAAAAGCACTTTTTTTAAAACGTTTGAATATAGGAGTCAGTAATATACCTTTCACTTTTTAGATTTGCTTAATTGCTCCAACATACTTAAATACTGCAGAGGAAATACACTGGTTAAATTCTCTATTCTCTCTTCATCCAATACAACACCCTCCGGCAATTTCTTTATTAACTTTGGAATAGCTTT
Source organism: uncultured Prochlorococcus sp. (assembly GCA_902535185.1). Lineage (GTDB taxonomy): Bacteria > Cyanobacteriota > Cyanobacteriia > PCC-6307 > Cyanobiaceae > Prochlorococcus_A. The sequence goes on along the minus strand of CACAST010000019.1, from coordinate 10,828 downwards.
TTTTGTCTCTTCTCTGCAGAAGTTAATTCTATAAGTGGCTTCTTTTTTTACATTCGCTTTAATTAACCCATCTTTTTCAAGAATTGATTTCAAATCAAGATTATTTCCTTTCAGAAGCGCAATTAAAACAGTGTCTGCAATTTTTAAAGCTTCGCCAGTTTCTTTGTCTTTATTTATCTCAAATATCCAGGTACAGGCACCGACACCCAGTGCTCTTGCAATACAATCATCATTTCCAATTTCATCACAGGGTAATCTAAAAGACTCTTCAATTTTTTTCAGATCATATCCATTCTCATCTTCTGGGAAGCCTGCTTGAGCATTAAAAGGAAATAAAAATAATATTGTGGCAAGAAATAAGCGTTTCATTTATCCTTTTTTACTTCAGGGAAACAATCTGGGAAGATATCCAGGACTTTCCCAACAGCATTCATTTGATCTTCTTGTATGTTTTTTTTATTTCCATGAGCACCTTCATGGAGGTTTAGAGCGAATCCCAACATATCTATTTTTTGTTTCATAGTTATGTGATTTCGATCTACTGCATAGCAGACAGATAGAACTTGACCAAGAAGTATTTTATTAGCTTCAATATCATTCATTTCAGATGGAACTTTTTCATTGGCATTAACAGCATTAGGTAATACGAATGCAGCCAGCAGTGGAAGTAGAAGGCGTTTCAAAATTATTCAGAAATCCAGCGATTAATTATTGTCCCTTCATAAATATGACCCGATGCTTCAACAATTGGTTTAGTTTCTGGGTTAACAAAGATGTCGTAACAAGTATTTACTGGACCTTGAAACATAACGGTTGCTCTTTGGGGGTCTTCCAAGGATTTGCCAATATAAAAAGTTTTTACTCCCATTTCTTTAAACATGGCCTGTTGTTCAGGAGCATTCATATGAGCCTCATATTCTTCAAAAGTATTGCTTAATTTGAAATCTAAAACAGTTGTTTCAATTGACATAAAAAAAGGAGCTAATTGCTCCTTATTGTAGATCGACTGTCAATCAATAAAATTATCCCATTCCAGTTTAAGCATAGACAAAAAGTTGGCTAAAAAAGATTTCCCTGAATCTCTTTATTATCTTTTGCAGGATTACAAACCAACTTTGCATATTGTTCTGAATAAGCACAATTTTTACAGGATAGATTTGGTTCCGGGATATGGTCATTATTCATCAATGAAACCATTGAATCTATTTCTTCTTCTATCCAATCAATATTCCAATCATAAGGAACTAAATATTCGTCAAAATTCATTCTTTTATTAAATTCCTCGTCGTCTCTTTTTGCATTACAAACTAAAAAATAAGATGTTTTATGAACATCAAATCCCATTCCTTTTAGAAGATAGGCATAGAAATCCATCTGGATTTTATAGCCTTCATGATATGGATCATCAAGATAATCTTGTTTATCTACTCTCACAAGTTTTGCCTGCGATTATTGATGATTCTTAAAGGCAAAAATTAATCTAAAGATCTTTACATTTTACCCATATTTAAATTCAATTGTTGATCCTTTATCCGTATATTGGAGTACCTCAAACCGTACATATTTGTTAGTCGAATGGCCTCTCCAACTTGTTAGAACATAGATGTAGTCGTCATGAGCAAATGTCTACCAAATCCACATTAAAAGAAGATTATAAATCTGAGATTGAAGAAAGATCAGAAAAAGAACTTCTTGAGGAAGAAATCAGGAATCAGCAAACATTGGATAGCTTTGTTGAATCTGATAAAAACTGGAGCTGATTAAATTTTATTTATTTAGGAGAAAGTTATGAACTTAAAAAGATCACCATTCTCACTTCTGGACAAAGACAAAAGAGAAATGGACTATATCAAAGGAGTTTACAAGAGAAAAATTCAAGCTGAAATTGAATCTTATAAAGATCTCGAAGACGAAGATAAGAGAGATACAATCCAAGCTCAAGATGTATTGATGCTCGATAGGATCTCAATTTAGTTATTTATTTTTTCTTCTTCTTATTATCTTTCGTTTTCTTCTTTACCTTTTCATAAACCTCATCAGCCTTCTGTTCAATACTGTCCAGCTTATTTGAGATTTCTTTTATAGCATCTGTTTTTCCTTCTTTAATTACGCCATCTTTTACCTCAATAATTTTAACTGGCTCTTCATTAACTAAAGTATCTTTGACCTCTTCGGTTTTAATTCCAAACTTACCTTTAAAAAAATTGGCTATAAAAATAAGAACTGGCACATGGGCTAGACCACCTATTACTATTCTTGTTTCTGAATAAACCATTTATATATTCAAAAGAACTGAGATATTTAAGCATAAATTTGATTTTTAAATGCCTTTTATTAAGCCAATAAACATTAGTAATCATTACTTGATTCGTAGATCAATAATCTTGCTATTAATTAAGTAGAGACTTTTTAATTAAATGCCATTAGACGTATTTCTAATGAATATGTGTGTTGTAGTTATAGCGTTGCTCATAAGAAGAGAAATCAAACTTAAAAAGGCGAAATAAATTATGAAGACGAAAATATTTAAAGAGCAATACATTCCAAATATCCATGCTATTACTCTTTTACTAATGCTTCTTCTATGTCTTTGGTTACCGCTTGCACTCAGATTCTTATTAATAATTTAATCGAACTAATTAGTTAATACTCTTATCTTTAAACTCTGTTATTACCTAATTTTATTTTAAAGATCTTATGCGGAACTCCTGATTAGCATTATTTTTATAGATTTAAATAGTAAGTGTTTCGACTACGCAGAAACCCAACTTGTGATTTTCGTTGTGCTATAAATATGACCTCCAGATTCTATATTCTTAATGGTTTCAGGATCTGAAAAAACATGCTTAGCCACACCTTCTTGAGCTTGATGAATAACAATAACTTCTTTTGGATCAATTAAACTTTTGCCACGATATAAAGGAGTAAGACCTACCGTTTTATGGAATGCATCTATCTCTGGGCTATCAAACATTTTTACCCACTCCTCAAATGTATTTGAAAGTTTAAAGGTGAAAACAGTAGTTTCAATAGTCATAAAAAAAAGCTAATTGCTTTTTATTTTAGATCGACTGTCAATAATCAAGAAAAAACTGATGGATAAGGTGTTTGTCCATTCATTAATGATGTATCAATTGGTTTACAGATATTCATCAATGCATCTTGTCCGAAACCTGGACCAGAGGGACCGTCTATAAACTCCTGAAACTCCTCAGCTGAAATACCCTCTTTTACTTCCCAAAAACAATATAGAGGACCGGTTTTAGTTACGGCATTTGCAGAATGGTTAAAAAATCCTTTTTCTTTATTAGCTGCTACCGCATCATCCCATCCACCACCTGGTGACATTGCCGCATAAGCTGTTTCCCACCATTTTTCAGCTTTTCCTGCCTTAAATTCATGATGAACAATATAAAAAGTTGATGCCATAAAAATAATATTTGAGCTGATAATAAAGTTACTTAATATAAGTAAAGGGAAGATTAATTTATTTTGAATTCCTAAATAAAAAGGGAGCTAAAAGCCCCCAGCGATCGACTGTCAATATATACAACCTAAATCAGAATCCAGATATTGCTTCATAGAAATCAGCGTCTGGCAGTATTTCCTTCAAGGGTTCAATCTCCTTGGCAGGGCCTTGGACCTGCACAGTAATATCTGACACTTCAAAAAGCTTGGGAATCATATGTCCCATATTTTTGAGATGAAATAAAGCGGCGGTACCATCTTTATATGCCTCTCTTACATAAGCCTTATCTGACCCGCAAGTAGTGATATTAAAAAAAAGGCAGTCAGGTTCATTAGCTTTTGTCAGAACCAAAATTTCTTCTAAAAGAGCTATGCACTGGTCCATCTTCCCATCCTTGATTGTGAAGTGGGGATGGATAGAAACCATAGTTGTATCTAGAGACATTAATTTATAGATATTTCTCCTATCTTTTTAGCAACTAATCTTTATGAACAAGTTAAAAATATGGATTATCTAAAAATTAAGAATGTTAATTTGGTATCGCATGTACCGTTTATATGTTTTTTGAAAGCTATTAATTGGATATGAGTTACTTTGCTGAACCAAACCATATTGAATATGATGCATGGTTCGATGAAAACATCGACCCAGTGGATCTTGTGAATTACTCAGATGAAAAGGAGTTTAGTGATTCAGTACACTTTAAGTTCCATAAGATGTCCACTAGAAATTTAACGATTGGTTCTTCTGATAATTTTCACTGGTAAATAAAAGATTTTTCACTCCATAAATATTTATGAATCTTAGGCAGAATATGTTCCATCACTTTCTCTTCTTTCCTTAGCTAATACAATTTCATCTACAACTTTTTCAATCATGTAAGCACTTTTTTTACCAAAACATTTTTCTTTTTTAATACTCTCAAAATCATTTGGGATTAAATCATTATGCTCACAACAGTCGCATTTAATATCAATTTTCTTACCCCTAAAAACCTCTAGAGCTCTAGAAAAAATCCATTGCTGAACTGAAATACTTTCCCAACTATCAAAATTCGACCATTCATCAAAATCCCTATTAAGGATGCCTTTTAATCCATCAGTCTGATTTATATATACTAAGTATGAATCTTTTCTTGGTTCATCATTAATACCAATTGTTTTGATAGAATTTTGATTCATTAAATATAGATTGATTGAGTAGCCTTATAAATCTAGAGGATAATTTCAAAAATATAAACAAAAAAATATCTCAAATAAGATCATTAATTGCTTTATCCAATCTAGAAGTATGATTTGTATTTCTGAGTAATTCAAAATCCTTAAAATCAAAGCCAGGGCCAACACAACAACTCACTAAAGTAAATTCGCCTTTACTCTTTGCCGCTTGCCAATATCCAGATGGGATCATTTCTACTGGATTATTGGAATCTAAAATTAAATTTCTTATTAACTTATTATCATCATCTAGACACCATAAATTCAGAGGATCGCCCCTTAAATAAATCCAAATTTCATCAGCATTTTTTACTCTGTGCCAAGCACTTTTTGCATCTCTCTCCAAAAGATAATAAATTCCCGTAATAAAGTTTCTACTTTGGCCATCTTGCCTTATTAGAGAATTCTCACTCCTTACTATCTCTCTAAACCATCCGCCCTCAGGATGAGGAGATAAATTGAATTGTTTAATTATTTCTATGTTTTTTTTATTAGGATTCACATTACAAAATATCTTTTAAATTTCTCTAATACTTAAAAGCAAACTGAAAACAAATCAAAATAAACTATATTTTCTAAAAAATTAAGCACAAATAACAGACAAATCTACAAAATTTTTATTTTCATCTGCCAGTTCAGTAATGATTCTATTGAGCCATTCAGAGGTCGTTTCACAATAGCCTACATTTAAAATGGTTTTTTGCTTTGCAGTTTCTTCTTTATTCATAGTTAAAGTATTTTTTTATAAATTAGTCTTTAATTAAATCTATGTGAATAAGTCTTAATTACTATCTATTTTAAAAAGTTGTATTTAATACATATTATGGGGCTGCTCGTAAACAAATAGAATTAAATCGTTGACAAGAAAGTTTATACAAGTAAGAGTAGAAAAAATTTATTATTTAACCTATGAATAACATCAAGATTGAGGAATTGATGAAAGTAAGGTTCGATGGTATTGCTAATAGAATTGGGCAATTAAGCAAAAGAGAAAGTGAGTCTTTATTACTTGAGCATCTTGAGTGGTTGGAGGGAGGATGGGAGACTGAAGAAATCTTATTTTTAAAAAAGCCCTATAGAAAATGGTGGTTCTAACTCCACTTTTATAAATAATTAATGATGGCCTAAGGGACCAGGACCAGATCCTATTTTATAAGAATTTTCTAAAGATTTCTTAACAAATAATTTTGCTTTTTGTATGGAATCAAGTAGACCAAAACCTAAAGCCTTGTAACCACAAATAGCAGCACTCAAAGTACAGCCGCTACCGTGAGTATTTTTTGTATTTACAAAATTATTAAAGAGCCACTCTTTTCTACCATTTAAGTCAAGAAAAAAATCCTGCCCTTTCATATCTTTCAAACCGCCACCTTTTATAAGTACAGCTTTAGCTCCAAGACCAATAATATTTCTTGCAGAATTTTCGATATCTTCTTTACTCCTTATTTCTAAACCAGAAAGTAGATTTGCTTCATAAATATTTGGAGTTACCAAATCCGCAATTGGTAATAAGAGTTTTTTATAAGCATTAATCGCAGAATCTTCTAGTAATTTAGAACCAGTTCTTGTAACCATTACTGGGTCAATAATTTTGGTTATTTTATATGTATTTAATTTTGAAGCAGTATCATTAATTATCCTTTCATTTAATAACATTCCAGTTTTTAAGGCATCAATACCAAAATCAGCAAATAAAGTATCCAACTGACTTAATAAAGTATTCTTATCAACTGGTTCAACGCATTTCACCTCTATACTGTTTTGCGCAGTAATACATGTAATAACAGAACATCCATGTACTTTAAGAGCCATAAAAGTTCTCAAGTCAGCCTGTATGCCTGCTCCACCCCCGGAGTCACTACCACCTATTGAAAGTGCAATTTTAGAATACATAGTTAAACAAAAAAGGATTTATCAATATCATAAAAATATTCTAAATTTAAATTAGAAATCTGAATATGCATTAAAAAAATCTAACTCCAATTCCATAGCTCTCCTGTATAAATATTTAGCCTGATTAATATCATATATTTCTTTATTAGTCTCAATAAGATTTTCAAGTGAATCTGCTAGCTTTTCAAAACTCTTATCAGAATAAGTAATTATCCATTCTTTATATTTAATATCAAAATCCTCCTTATACAACCTTTTTCCTATCCAAGAATAAAGTCGCATACATGGAGTCATTGCAAACATTATTTCAACGGAGCTAAGTCTTTTGGAAGTATCATCAAGAAAATCTGTATAATTTTTAGTAGCTTTTTTTATATAGTTATTAGACAAATCAATATCCCATTCTTTTGCATACGTTTCATGAAGTATTAACTCCTCTGAAACACCCATTAACAGTTCACTTAACTTCCTTATTGAATACTTATCTTTTGATTTAGAAACAGCAAGACCAAAAGCCTTCGCAAAAGTCTCTAAAAAGAAATAATCTTGAGCTAAATATTCTTGAAATATATTTTTAGGGAGACTTCCATTCTTTAAACCTTGAACAAATTTTGTATTTAAACTTAGTAAAGCAATCTCATAATTATCCTCCCAAAGTTTTTTTGTTATTTTCATTTTTTTTTTACTTATTCTAAAATTTTTTATATTTTTTACCTACAAACTTAATCTTATTTTTCTAGGATTAAAACAAAAAATTATGAAAGAAATAAATATCTTATGGTTTAAGAAAGATTTAAGAATCTTTGATAACGAAGCTCTCTGTGAGGCTATAAAAGATAATGATATTTTACCTATTTATATTATTGAGTTAGATATTTGGAGCCAAAATACTCATTCAGATAGACAATGGCAATTTTGCAAAGAAAGTTTAATAGATTTAAGAAATGCACTTGCTGGGATAGGACAACCATTAATTATTAGGACTGGCAATGTTATTAATATTTTTGATGAAATTAGTACAAAATTTAAAATCAAAGGAATATATAGCCATCAAGAAACCGGAGATTGGCTTACTTATGAAAGAGATCAAAAAGTAAGAGAATGGGCTTTAAGCAAAAATATTATTTGGAAGGAATTTCTACAATTTTCAGTTTTTAGGGGAAATTTAGATAGGAATAATTGGTCTAAAAAGTGGCAACAAAATTCCGAAAAAAACTTACTTAAAGCTCCATTAAGAATTAATTCTATTAACTTTAATATTGGAGACATACCCTCAGACGAAATTTTTACCTTTAAAAAAGAAACTTGTCCTGGGAGAATGCAAGGTGGGAGAAAGAAAGGTTTAGAGAGAATGCAATACTTCTTTAGTAATAAATTAGATTCTTATTCAAAAGATATATCTAGCCCAGAAAAATCATTGGATAGTTGTACAAGACTATCCCCCTACATTAGTTGGGGATGCATTTCATTAAAAGAAATTTTTAAAAAGACAAATATATCAAAAAATAATAATTCCAGGATGTTAAAAAGCAGATTAACTTGGCATTGTCATTTTATTCAGAAACTTGAAAGTGAACCAGAACTTGAGTTTAGGGAATTCCATCCTTTTTTTAAAAATATTAGAGAAAAAAATAATGAATTACTTTATTCATGGAGTTCAGGTAATACGGGCTTTCCTTTTATAGATGCATGTATGCGTTCATTAAATTTCAATGGATGGATTAACTTCAGGATGAGAGCAATGTTAATGTCTTTTGCTAGCTATAATTTATGGCTGCCATGGCAAGATTCAGGTTCTGAATTAGCAAATAAATTTGTAGATTATGAGCCTGGAATACATTGGAACCAATGCCAAATGCAATCTGGAACTACTTCTATAAATACCAATAGAATTTATAATCCTATTAAGCAGGGAAAAGATCATGATCCTCAAGGAAAATTTATAAAAAAATGGATACCAGAATTAAAGAATATATCACTTAATTTCATTCATGAACCATGGCTATTATCTAGATTTAATCAAGAAGAATATGAACAAATTAATTACATAAGACCAATAATTGACATCCCAAATAGCACTAAAACTGCAAAGAAGAAAATCCAGGAAATCACAAAAAAGGATGGATATTGGGATATCTCAAAAGAAATTTATTTAAAGCATGGCTCTAGAAAAAGGCTTAGAAAAGATATAAATACTAAAAAAACTTTTTCTGAGGAAAAGGAAAAACAATACGAACTGAAATTAGATTTCTAAATTTTATTGTCAGAAATTTCTAGATTCCTTTTAGCGCCTAGGAAAGTTTCTTAAATTTTGAAATTAAATATATAAATCCACGATGAACTAATGCAAGCTTTAATCTATTTATTAGATTTTATTAATTATGTCTGAAAGATTTGAATGGGACGATACCAATAGTTCAGGTATATGGTGGAGTACTAATGTAAGTATTAGAGACGAGTGCATTTTGCTCAAAGAAGATACTAAATGCGAAGATTCTGATATCGTCGAACTTCTTAGGAGTATTGCACAAAATATTGAAGATAATGGTCTTTAATTTTTAAAGGAATATTCTTTCTTTTAGAGATTTTGAATTCCTTTTACAGCTTTTATTAGTTCGATAGTAATACCTTTTTCACTCATTGAATGACCAGCATTATCAACAATAATTAATTCGGAATTCTTTAATTTTTTATTTAGATCCCAAGCACTCCTAACAGGACATACTACGTCATACCTACCCTGAATTATTTTTGTTGGAATCGATTCTATTGTTTTTATATTTTTCAAAATAAAATCATCCTCTAAGAAAATATTATTAATAAAATAATGACATTCGATTCTTGCAAAGGCATCTGAAAAAGAATTAACTGCAGACTCATCAAAATCAAATTTTTTATTTATTAAATGACTTGTTGAGAGTTCCCATTTTGTCCAAGCTGCTGCTGCTTTTGATCTAAGATTTGCATCTGATGATGTTAGATATTTATAAAAAGAACTTATCAAATCATTTCTTTCTTCTTTTGGTATTACAGAAATATATTCTTCAAATTCATCGGGGAATATCTCACTTGCACCATATTGATAGAACCACAATAATTCAAACTTTCTACATAAAAATATTCCTCGCAAAGTTAAGCTGATAACTCTTGAGGGATTTTTAATCGCATATATAAGTGAAAGTGTTGAGCCCCAAGATCCACCAAACAAATGCCAACTATCTATTTTTAAAAGGATCCTTAATTTCTCAATATCATCAACTAAATGATTGGTCGTATTTTCTTTTAATTCGGAGAAAGGAGTTGAAGAACCGCAACCTCTTTGGTCAAATTGAATGATATCGAATTTATCTGGGTCAAAGTATCTTCTATATCTTGGTTGACTTCCTCCTCCTGGACCTCCATGAATAACAAGAATTTTTTTGCCTTTTGGATTACCAGATCTTTCCCAATAAATAGTATGAATATCACTTACTTGTAAAAAACCCTTTTCACGTACTTCAATTTTCGGAAACAAGACTTGATCTTTCATTTTGAAATATTTTAAATCACTTTATTTATCCATATTATCCAAAAAGAAGTATAGTTTAGAAGAATTTTGTTAAACAAAAAAAGGACTGCTTTTACAGTCCTTTTTAATATTTGATTTCCTTCTTACAGGATATAAAATTACATATTTTAAAGTCTATTTACTCATAAACCTAGAATACGTGAATTCGGGGATTTCTCTCGATAATTTAAGTCCCTATTGTCGCTAGTAATTATAAAGCGAAGTCTTATCAGACTAATTGATTGAACTTTAATTTTCGAATAATCCCATTCTCAGGAATACGCTTCCTATATTTTGGAATTTGCTAAATTTCAGGCGGACTATCAATCATTTAGATTGCCTCCGAACTCAACATTTATAAATTACTCCTTTTTATATTTTCAGTAAATCCGTAAATATGCTGATTTACTTTTTTCTTAATTTGTAAGAGGATATTAATGATCCTTTGTTTTTTATAGATAAATATAAAAATTAAAGTCTATAATCCTTAGTTATTCAGATTCATAGAGCAAAATAGATTCAATTATTCTTTTATCGCTATCAGAAAGTTTATAATCTTCCAATTTCCACTCAACAAATTTTACACACTCATCAATAGAAGGATTCTTATCCCGGCACTTACGCCACTCTCTAATCCAATCTGCCAAGGCAAAAGTTATTTTTGTAGTAAGCATATTTACCAATCAGGGTAATTAAAATCTC
>CACAST010000018.1 GCA_902535185.1 uncultured Prochlorococcus sp. | reverse complement strand
CTAGGGCATGTCCATATTGTGATATTGATTTTGATAGATCTAAAAGAGAATTAGATCCAACAGAACCATATCGTTTAGCCGAAGCTGTTCATAGAATGCAACTTAAACATGTTGTAATCACATCAGTTAATAGAGACGATCTTGAGGATGGTGGGGCATCTCAATTTTTTGAATGTGTTTTTCAAGTTAGAAAAAAATCGCCTGAAACTACTATTGAGCTTTTAATACCCGATCTTTGTGGTAACTGGAAAGCTCTTGAAAAAATTCTTGATTCTAATCCAAACGTTTTAAACCATAATATTGAGACTGTGTCTTCGCTATATAAAAAAGTAAGACCTCAAGGCAAATATCAAAGAACTCTTGAGTTGCTTAAAAGAACCAGAGACTATTCTCCCAAAATTTATACAAAGTCAGGCTTCATGCTTGGTTTAGGGGAAAAAGACGAGGAGGTCTTAAGTCTGCTTAAGGATTTAAAAAATAATTTCGTTGATATTGTTACTATTGGCCAATATTTATCTCCTGGTCCTAATCATTTACCTGTTAAAAGATTTGTAAGTCCTTCAAAATTTAACTACTTTAAAGCGTTCGGGGAAAAAGATTTAAACTTCATGCAAGTAGTTAGTTCTCCTTTAACTCGAAGTAGTTACCATGCTGAAGAGATTCAAAAACTTATGAAAAAGTATCCAAGATAGTTATATTCATTTATTTGGATCTACCCACTCATTTAATTTCCATTCAACTAGATCATTTTTAATCATTGGATCATTCTTAATTATTTTTAGTGCATTTCTATAATTATTCATCTCAAGAATAAGTAATCCGCCGTCACCTGGCTTATTTAACTCATCTACCAAAAAGCCACTTTTTATATTAATTCCCTCTTTTTTTAATTTTTTTACCCAATCAATATGTTCGTTAATTATTTTTCGTTTTAAATCATTATTAATTAAGTATTCTTTTTTTATAATTTCAGTTTTTACAAAGAAAGGCATTTACATTTTTTTTATACCAAGCATCTCTTCTTCGCTTGGGGGAACAATCAATTTGAAATTATTCTTAAAATGAGACCAATTTTTAATTATTTTGGCAGCCTTTAAGCTATTTGTTTTTGTTTGATATTCTTTAATAATTTCCAATAAGATATTTTCTTGCTTTGATGAAGTTATTTGATGAATGCTTACTATTTCTTTATTTACTTTATTACTTAAATCATTATTTTCATCGATTATAAAAGCTATTCCACCAGTCATGCCCGCACCAATATTCCTTCCTGTGGAACCTAGAATAACAACTTTCCCACCAGTCATGTATTCACAACAATGATCACCTGCTCCTTCTGTTACCGCTGTAGCACCACTATTTCTAACCGCAAATCTTTCTCCCGATTTTCCTAATGCAAATAATTTTCCACCTGTTGCTCCATAAAGACAAGTATTTCCTAGGATGACTTGTTCGGAGGAGATTTCATTTATTTTTGGTGGAATTATTGTGAGTATTCCTCCATTCATTCCCTTACAAACATAATCATTAGCTTCTCCGATTAATTGAACATTCATTCCCTTTAATAAAAAGGCACCAAAGCTTTGTCCTGCATATCCTTTGAAATTTAAGTTGAGTTCGCCATTGAATCCAGTATTGCCATGAAGTTCTGCGATTTCGCCGGATATTTTCGCACAAACACTTCTATCTGTATTTTTTATCTCAATTTCTTTGGTTAATATTTCGTGATTTTTAATTGAATCTATAAATTTAGTATCAGACAAAAACTCGTCTTCTAATACAGAACCATTACTGTGAGCATTTTTGGAATGTTTTAACCATGATCTATTAGGGGTTGAGTGCTCATTTACTAAAGAAGAAAGATCAATATTAGAAGTTTTTGGAAGATCGATATTTCTTTTAGAAAGAAATTCTTGATTACCAATCAGTTCTTCCATATTAGAGACACCGATACTACTCATTATCTGTCTTACTTCTTCAGCAATATACAAGAAAAAATTGACGACATTTTCTGGAATACCTTTAAATCTTTTTCTTAATTCTTCTTTTTGAGTGGCAACTCCAACAGGACACTTGTTTGTATGACAAACCCGAGCCATTATGCATCCTTCAGCAATCATCGCTACAGAACCAAAACCGTATTCTTCAGCACCTAGTAAAGCTGCAATAACTACGTCCCAGCCTGTTTTAAGACCTCCATCAGTTCTCAAAATTACTCTTTCGCGTAGGTTATTCTCTAAGAGAGATTTATGAACCTCAGCAACACCTAGTTCCCATGGTAAACCTGCATGTTTAATAGAACTCAGGGGTGAAGCACCTGTACCTCCGTCATGGCCTGATATTTGAATTACATCTGCATTAGCTTTGCTTACTCCAGCAGCAATAGTGCCTATACCAATTTCAGAAACAAGTTTAACGCTTACTTTCGCTTTTGGATGAACTTGGTGTAAGTCGTGGATAAGTTGAGCTAAATCTTCAATTGAATAAATATCATGATGCGGGGGAGGCGATATTAAAGCTACTCCAGGTTTACTATTTCTTAGTTTTGCGATGTAAGAATCAACTTTTGGACCAGGTAATTGTCCACCCTCTCCAGGTTTTGCACCTTGAGCCATCTTGATTTCGAGTTGTTTACCACTTCTTAGATATTCAGGTGTAACCCCAAATCTTCCTGATGCTATTTGTTTAATAGCTGAGCATGCGGTGTCTCCATTCTCTAGGCCTTTAATAAATGGCAACGTCGCTGACTGAGTATTTTCATCGATATCATTTAAAACATTAAAACGAGCTGGATCTTCTCCCCCTTCTCCACTATTACTTTTCCCGCCAATTCTATTCATTGCAACTGCTAATACTTCATGCGCTTCTCTGGATAAAGCACCTAAACTCATTCCTCCAGTACAGAACCTTTTGCAAATTGATGCAACACTTTCAACTTCCTCTAAAGGAATACTTTTTCTTGTTGAATTAATTGTTAGTAAATCTCTAAGGGATGTTGTCGGTCTATTACTAATAAGTTTTTTGTAGGTTTCAAAATGATCGTATCCTGGTCCTTGTTTTACAGCTGAATGTAAAACTTTGGACATCTCTGGATTATTGGAATGATATTCTCCATTATTTCTAAATTGTACAAATCCTAAAAATTCTAATTTCTTTAAATCGATCTCCGGATAGGCTTTCGTATGTATTGAAAGTGTTTCATTAGTTAATTCTTTTAATGTTATGCCAGCGATACGACTTGTTGTACCATCAAAAGCAATTTTTATTAAGTCAGATCCAAGACCTACAGCTTCAAAAATTTGTGCTCCATGGTAACTAGATAAAAGTGAGATACCTATTTTTGAGAGAATTTTTCTTAGACCGTCTTCTAAAGCTTTTTTAATATTTTTTTGAACATCAACTATTGATAATGGATTTATTTTTTTGCTATCAATGAGTTTTTGTGTTTTTGGATGTTTTAACCAGTGTCTACCTGCTTCGAAGGTCAACCAAGGGCAAACTGCACTTGCTCCATATCCAATTAAACAAGCTAAGTGATGTGTGCTCCAACATTGACCAGTCTCAATTATTAGAGAAGCTTTTAGCCTGATTTCTTTTTTAAGAAGATAATGATGAATTGCTCCAACAGCAAGTAAAGGAGGTATAAAAGTCTTTTTAGGATTAATTCCCTTATCAGAAATGATAATTATAGAGCAACCTTCATTTATAGAGAGCTCACTCTGTTTACAAATTGCTTTTAATTGGTTCTCTAAGCCTTGAACACCTTCCTCTAAATCAAACAAACTTGAAATTGTCTGAGATTTAATTTTTGATTTTTTGATAGAAATGAGTTCTTCCTCATTAAGAATCGGACTTTGTAAATGAACAAAGGGTTTAGCATCTTTAATTTCAAATGGTGTACATCTTTCTCCTAGATGCATCTCTAAACTCATTACAAGTTTTTCTCTCAGAGGGTCAATAGGAGGATTAGTAACTTGCGCAAATCTTTGCTTAAAGTAGTCGTATAAGATATGTGGCTTAGATGAAAGAACTGCTAATGGGATGTCGTCTCCCATGCAATAAGTAGGCTCTTTAGCTAATGAAGCCATTGAATCTAAGATAAGGTCATTATCTTCCGATGAAAACCCGTATGCAGTTTGTTGTTGCAACAACTCAAGGTCTTTTAGTTTGCAGTCTTTAACCCATTCATTATTTTCAAATTTTATAGTTCTATTAATGAGAAGATTTTTATAATCATGCCTTTGAGCGGCTTCAGATTTTACTTCCCAATTTCTTAGGATTCTATTCTGATGAAAATCAACTGCAAACATTTGTCCCGGTCCTAATCGACCTTTTTCTATTACTCTTTCTTCTTCAAGATCTACTACTCCTGTTTCAGAACCCATTATTACAAAACCATCATTTGTGATTGAATATCTTGCTGGTCTTAAGCCATTTCTATCAAGCGTTGCTCCGACAAAATTTCCATCAGCAAATACAAGGAGTGCTGGACCATCCCAAGCTTCTTGTTGGCTTGCAGAATATTCATAAAAAGCTTTTATATCTTCTCTCTGCTCAAGTTCTGGTTGATCTCTAAATGCTTCAGGAACGAGTTTTAATAATGAGTCAGTAATGGGCTGACCTGAACGAATATTGATTTCGAGGGTTGCATCAAGATTTGATGAATCACTTTTGTTTACATCTACAATGGGCTTGATTTCATTAGATAACTCACCCCAATAATCATCTATATGTGTTTCTGAAGCTTTAGCCCAGTTGATATTACCTAAGAGAGTATTTATTTCGCCATTGTGACCCAAAAATCTCATGGGTTGAGCTAACGGCCATTTTGGAAGTGTATTAGTACTAAATCTACGATGGTAAACAGAAAATGAAACTTTAAAACTCTCTTCTTTTAGATCTTGATAAAACTCGGATAATATTTCAGAGCGAACCATACCTTTATAAACAACTGTTTGAGAACTTAGTGATGCAAAATAAAATTCACAATCCCCAACATCGTTTTTGAAAGTTTCTCTTATTTTTTTCTCAATTCTTTTTCTTAATTGAAATAAAAGCTTTTCAACATCCTGATGATCTTTTTTATCTATAAATAAAATCCACTGACAGATGAATGGAGCATTCGCTTTAGCTAAAGGACCTAAGATTTCATTATTAACAGGTACTTTTCTCCATGATGTTTTGTTGACTTTTAATTTTTCTGCTTCTTGATCACATATTGATTTACATACTTCAATTTTTTCTTTTTGATTAGGCATAAAAACCATGCCTAAACCTCTATTAAATTCTTGATTATTTTTTAGATTAATTTCCTCTTCTAGATATCCCCATGGAATTGAACATAAAATGCCCGCTCCATCTCCTGAGTCACTATCTCCTCCACAACCTCCTCTATGCTCCATGCAGTTAAGACCCTTTAGTGATTGCTTAAGGATCCAATTGCTTTCTACCCCTTTAATATTGGCTATGAAACCAACTCCACACGCATCTTTCTCCCCAATTATTCCATTTGGGGAATAACTATCTTGATATGGGCCAACGATTCTTTTGATACTCTCTCCCATAGATTATTTAATTCTATTTAGTTATTTATGTATTTCTATTATAAAAATAAATATGAAAATAAATCTAAAGATAATGAATATTTACCAAAGAATTTTAATTTGACAAATTTTGAAAAAATATTAATTAAAAACTTTTAGTTGGTGCTCGCAAAAGGTTATGATGGTTAAACATTTAATTTTTATCTAAGTTTTAATAGATGCCCACCATCTCGCAATTAGTAGGTTCAGAAAGAAAACGTCTGACAAAGAAAACAAAATCTCCTGCATTAAAATCTTGCCCTGAGAGAAGAGGGGTATGTACAAGAGTCTATACATCAACACCAAAGAAGCCTAATTCAGCTTTGAGAAAAGTTGCTAGGGTTAGATTAACTTCTGGTTTCGAGGTAACGGCTTATATTCCTGGGATTGGACATAATTTGCAAGAACACTCTGTCGTACTACTTAGGGGTGGAAGAGTCAAGGATTTGCCAGGAGTTAGATATCATATAATAAGAGGAACTTTAGATACGGCTGGAGTCAAAGATAGACGTCAATCCAGATCTAAGTATGGAGCAAAAGCTCCAAAAGATTAATTTTTAAACATCACTTTTTTTAAACATGTCACGTCGTAATGCAGCAGTAAAAAGACCAGTTCTTCCTGATCCTCAATTTAATAGTCGTCTTGCTTCAATGATGATTTCTCGATTGATGAAACATGGTAAAAAATCTACAGCTCAAAGAATTTTGTCTGATGCGTTTTCTTTAATAAGCGAGAGAACAGGGGGTAATGCAGTGGAATTATTTGAAACAGCTGTAAAAAATGCTACTCCTCTTGTCGAGGTACGAGCTAGAAGAGTTGGTGGAGCAACATATCAAGTACCTATGGAAGTTCGCCAAGAGAGGGGTACCGCTATGGCATTAAGATGGCTTGTTACATTTTCACGTGCAAGAAATGGTAAAAGCATGTCCCAAAAACTTGCTGGCGAGTTGATGGACGCAGCAAATGAAACTGGTAGTGCCGTTAAAAAAAGAGAAGATACTCATAAAATGGCAGAAGCTAATAAAGCTTTTGCACATTACAGATATTAATTTCATCAAAAGGTACTTAAGTAGTTTATTATTATTAAAGTTTGCTTTTAGGGTGAACTACACTTATCAAAAATTATTGTATTTGGAGCTTTAAAATTGGCACGCGACTTTCCCCTGGAACGAGTAAGGAACATAGGTATAGCCGCTCATATTGATGCAGGGAAGACAACAACAACTGAAAGAATTTTGTTTTATTCAGGTGTAGTTCATAAGATAGGAGAGGTTCATGATGGTGCTGCCGTAACAGATTGGATGGCTCAAGAAAGAGAAAGAGGAATAACTATTACTGCTGCAGCAATATCTACTAGCTGGCAAGATCATAGGATTAATATTATTGATACTCCTGGACACGTTGACTTTACTATTGAAGTTGAAAGATCAATGCGTGTGTTGGATGGAGTCATAGCTGTATTTTGCGCAGTTGGTGGAGTTCAGCCTCAATCCGAAACGGTTTGGCGTCAAGCAGATAGATACTCCGTCCCAAGAATGGTTTTTGTTAATAAAATGGACAGAACTGGTGCGGATTTCTTAAAGGTTAATAAGCAAATTAAAGATCGACTAAAAGCAAATGCACTTCCAATCCAGTTGCCTATTGGTTCTGAGGGTGATCTAACAGGCATTATTGATTTAGTAGCCAACAAAGCATATCTCTACAAAAACGATTTAGGGACTGATATTGAAGAAGCACCAATTCCATCTGAAATGGAGGATGAAGCTGCCGAGTGGAGATTTAAGTTAATGGAAAGTGTTGCAGAAAATGATGAAGAGTTAATAGAAATATTTCTCGACACAGGGGAATTATCTGAAGAACAACTTAAAAAGGGTATTAGGGAAGGGGTTTTAAAACATGGATTAGTTCCAGTATTATGCGGTTCAGCTTTTAAGAATAAAGGTGTTCAACTTGTATTAGATGCTGTAGTTGATTACTTGCCAGCCCCAGTTGATGTGAAACCAATACAAGGTGTTTTGCCAAGTGGCAAAGAAGATGTGAGACCTTCAGATGATAATGCTCCTTTCAGTGCATTAGCATTTAAAGTGATGTCAGATCCCTATGGGAAGTTAACTTTTGTAAGAATGTATTCAGGTGTTCTTTCAAAGGGAAGTTATGTAATGAATTCTACTAAGGATGCTAAAGAGAGAATTTCTAGACTGGTGATTCTTAAGGCTGACGAAAGAGAAGAGGTTGATGAATTGAGGGCTGGAGATTTAGGAGCTGTACTAGGTCTTAAGAACACAACAACTGGTGACACTTTGTGTAATACAGAAGATCCAATAGTTTTGGAGACATTGTTTATCCCTGAACCAGTTATTTCAGTTGCTGTTGAGCCAAAAACTAAAGGCGATATGGAAAAATTATCAAAAGCTTTAACTGCTTTGTCTGAAGAAGATCCAACCTTTAGGGTAAGTACAGATCCTGAGACAAATCAAACTGTTATTGCAGGTATGGGTGAGCTGCATTTAGAAATCCTAGTTGACAGAATGTTAAGAGAATTTAAAGTTGAAGCAAATATAGGAGCTCCACAGGTCTCATATAGAGAAACTATTAGGTCTAGTTCTAAAGGTGAAGGTAAATATGCAAGACAGACCGGAGGTAAAGGTCAGTATGGTCATGTAATTATTGAAATGGAACCTGCTGAAGTTGGTAAAGGTTTTGAATTTGTAAACAAAATTGTTGGTGGAGCTGTACCAAAAGAGTATATTGGTCCTGCATCTAATGGAATGAAAGAGACCTGTGAATCGGGTGTTCTTGCCGGTTATCCACTCATTGATGTAAAAGTAACACTAGTCGATGGTTCATTCCACGATGTAGACTCATCTGAAATGGCCTTCAAAATTGCAGGTTCCATGGCTTTTAAAGACGGGGTCAAAAAATGCAATCCTGTCCTTTTAGAGCCTATGATGAAAGTTGAGGTCGAAAGTCCTGACGACTTTCTTGGATCTGTAATTGGTGATCTCTCTTCCAGAAGAGGTCAAGTAGAAGGACAATCTGTTGATGATGGATTGTCTAAGGTACAGGCCAAAGTGCCCTTAGCCGAAATGTTCGGTTATGCCACTCAACTCCGATCAATGACTCAAGGTCGGGGTATATTTTCAATGGAGTTCGCAAATTATGAGGAAGTTCCTCGTAATGTTGCCGAAGCTATCATTGCCAAGAATCAGGGCAACTCCTGATCTCTAAACTAAAACACTCTTAAACCCTCGATTCTTTAATTCAAAATGGCTCGCGAGAAGTTCGAAAGAAACAAACCACATGTCAACATAGGTACTATTGGCCATGTTGATCATGGAAAAACAACACTAACAGCTGCTATTACAAATGTATTAGCTAAAAAGGTCAAGCTCAAGCTCAAGACTATGGAGACATTGATGGTGCTCCTGAAGAAAGAGAGCGTGGCATTACCATTAATACAGCTCATGTTGAATATGAAACTGAAGGCAGGCATTATGCTCATGTCGATTGCCCAGGACATGCTGACTATGTGAAAAACATGATCACAGGGGCAGCCCAAATGGATGGTGCTATTCTAGTTTGCGCAGCCACAGATGGTCCTATGGCTCAAACAAAAGAGCATATTCTATTAGCTAAACAGGTTGGAGTTCCGGCTCTTGTAGTTGCTCTCAACAAATGCGATATGGTCGATGACGAAGAAATTATTGAACTTGTCGAAATGGAAATTAGGGAACTTTTAGATAGTTATGACTTCCCTGGAGATGATATTCCTATAGTCCAAGTTTCAGGTTTAAAAGCTCTCGAAGGTGATTCTACTTGGGAATCAAAGATCGAAGAGTTAATGAAAGCTGTTGATGCTAGCATTCCTGAACCAGAAAGAGAAGTTGATAAACCATTCTTGATGGCAGTCGAAGACGTTTTCTCGATTACTGGTAGAGGAACTGTTGCTACTGGAAGAATTGAGAGAGGTAAAGTTAAGGTTGGAGAGGAAGTAGAAATTGTTGGAATAAGAGACACAAGATTAACAACTGTTACTGGGGTTGAAATGTTCCGAAAACTTCTTGATGAAGGTATGGCTGGAGACAATGTTGGTTTACTTTTACGTGGTGTTCAGAAAGAAGATATTGAGAGAGGAATGGTACTTGTTAAGAAAGGATCTATTACTCCTCATACTCAGTTTGAAGGTGAAGTTTATGTTCTCAAAAAAGAAGAGGGCGGCAGACATACTCCTTTCTTCGCAGGATATAGACCACAGTTTTATATCAGAACAACTGATGTTACAGGTCAAATAACCGCATTTACCTCTGATGATGGCTCTAATGTTGAAATGGTTATGCCAGGAGACAGAATTAAAATGACTGGAGAATTAATTTGTCCAGTAGCTATTGAACAAGGTATGCGATTCGCAATTCGTGAAGGTGGACGTACTATCGGTGCTGGAGTTGTTTCTAAAATACTCAAATAATACATTTGAATTTTAAAAATTTAACCTCAATCATCTAATATAGGTTTATGGATAAGGGTCATTTATTAAAATGACCCTTCACTAGAAGTTATTTGAAACTATGACTGCATCAATTGCACAACAAAAAATAAGAATAAGACTCAAAGCATTTGATAGAAGGATGCTTGATTTATCTTGCGATAAAATAATCCAAACTGCTGATACTACTTCTGCCTCAGCAATAGGTCCAATACCTTTACCTACAAAAAGGAAGATTTATTGTGTCCTAAGATCACCACATGTCGACAAAGACTCTAGAGAGCATTTTGAAACAAGAACACATAGAAGAATAATAGATATCTATAGTCCTTCTGCAAAAACTATTGATGCTTTAATGAAACTAGATCTACCTAGTGGTGTAGATATAGAAGTTAAACTTTAATAAATCCCGAAACCGCCCTAAATTGATTAGTATAAAAATATTGAAATGAGGTTTAAATGGGAGAACTCTCAGTAAGGGAATTACCTTTATTTCCTTTGCCAGAGGTAGTCCTTTTTCCTCAAGAAGTATTGCCTTTACATATTTTTGAATCTAGATATAGGATCATGCTCCAATCTGTTCTTGAAAGTGATTCTATGTTTGGAGTTATTAAGTGGGATCCAACTACTAAAAGTATGGCTAACGTTGGATGTTGCGCACAAATTTTAAAACATCAAACTGCAGAGGATGGGAGAAGTAATATTATCACTCTTGGCCAACAAAGATTTCAAGTCTTAGAAATTACCCGTTCGACGCCATTTTGTTCTGCAATGGTTAGTTGGATTAGTGATGAGAATATTGATGACTTTCAAAAATTAGATTCTCTAAAAGATTCAGTAAAAGGAGCACTTAGTGATGTTATTAATTTAACCAGTAAATTAACTAATACTAAAAAAAATTTACCTGATAAATTACCTGACAACCCGATGGATTTATCATTTTGGATAGGGGCTCATTTGGGTGGTCCTGTTGCGGAGGAACAGCAAAGACTTCTTGAGGAGAGAAATACTTTTACCCGTTTGCAAAGAGAATATGAAATGCTTGATCATACAAGAAAACAACTTGCAGCAAGAACAGCATTGAAAGAGAGTTTTCCTGATATAAAAGAAAATTAAATGTTTGAATTATTATTCCCTTTTTTTTTAATAGTTTTATTTTTTCTAGTCATAGCTATAGTCTGGAGAAATAATGCTAGAAAATATATTTCTTCCAGTACTGTAGCTTCTGCTTATGATGCTTGGACCCAGGATAAATTACTTGAGAGATTATGGGGAGAACATATACATTTGGGTTTTTATCCTTCTGGGAAAAAACATATTGATTTCAGAAAGGCTAAAGTTCAGTTTGTTCATGAATTAGTCAAATGGAGTAGTTTAGATAAATTGCCACGGGGATCTAGAGTACTCGATGTAGGTTGTGGAATAGGGGGGAGTTCTAGGATTCTTGCAGAATATTATGGGTTTAATGTCACTGGTATTACAATTAGTCCCGCTCAAGTTAAAAGAGCAAGAGAACTTACTCCTGATGGGCTAAATTGCAACTTCCAAGTTATGGATGCTTTGGATTTAAAATTTGAAGATGGATCATTTGATGCCGTCTGGAGTGTTGAGGCCGGCGCACACATGAATGATAAAACTAGGTTTGCAGATGAAATGCTGAGAACTTTGAGACCTGGAGGGTATTTGGCATTGGCTGATTGGAACTCAAGAGACCTCGAAACAAACCCCCCATCATTTTTTGAAAATTTAGTTCTCAAACAATTACTTGAACAATGGGTACATCCTAATTTTATTAGCATTAAAGATTTCAGTATTATTCTTAGAACCAACGAAAATAGTTCAGGAAAAGTTATTTCTGAAAATTGGAATTCCTATACAAATCCTTCATGGTACGACTCTATTTTTGAGGGTATTCGAAGACCTTTTTCAATTTTGTCTCTTGGTCCCTTAGCCATATTGAAGTCGATGAGAGAGATTCCAACAATACTTCTTATGAATTGGGCATTTGGAAAAGGATTAATGGAGTTTGGAGTTTATAAATGTAGAGGATAAATTAATCTAGTTCAACATTTTCAGAAAAATAATTTCCAAAATCTACAAAAGTCCTGCAAAGTGGCTTAAGATGATTTTTTAATTCAGAAAGGTTCCCAATATTATTTTGATTAGTTATTTCTAAATCAATGTAAATTATATACTCGCCTAGCTCTCGCTTAGAAGGCCTAGACTCTATTTTACTCATATTGAATCCAAAATCTGCAATGTAATTTATGGCTGCAAGTAAAGCACCAGGTTTATTTGATATTAATGAGAATGCAAAACTAGCAATATTAGGGGAATTAGAATTCTCTTCTTTGCTCAATAAGACAAATCTAGTGCAATTACCTTGGACATCATTAATGGGAAAGGCTAATTCTTTAAGTCCTTCGATTTGAATTAATGATTTTGAACCGATGGCTGCTCTAAATTTACTCCCTTTTACCATATTCACAGCTTCTGAGGTTGAATTTGTTGGCAAAGTGATTGCATTTGGAAGATTTTGAGATAACCATTCTGAACATTGAGCTAGTGCTTGAGGATGAGATAATACTTCTGAAATATTTGAGAGTTCTCCATCACTGATTAATGCATGTTTTATGGGTAGAACAATCGCTTTATTTATACATATATTAGGGAATTTCCATAGGGCATCAAGAGTAGCTGTAACCCCACCCTCTACAGAATTTTCAATAGGAACTACAGCAGCATCACAATTGTTGTACGCTATTGATTTAATGACCGAATGTAACCCATTACATGGTACAAATATAGGTGTCTGAAAATTGGCAAGCTTTGATAATATATGAGCTGCTTTTTCTGCGTATGTTCCTTTAGGACCTAAATATGCAACTTGTTTGCGCATGATTAATCGTAAAAAAAAAAGAGATCAAATAAGCATTGGAGGAAGATAGAAAATGCTATTGTCTTTTGATGCTAAACAGAAACTAAAGCTTTCTGTAACACGTAATAAAGAATATCTTTCTCAATATCTTTTGGAAGAAGAAAGAGTTGTTGGAGCAATGCTTGACTCCAATAAATTAGTACCAGAAGGAGTAGGTAGATATAAGTATACAGTAACAAGTTTTAAGGTCTTTCAATTAGATATTAACCCTGTGGTCTCAATTGCGGTAGAAAATAAAGATGGAATTTTAAAAATGAGCGCCCTTGACAGTACATTAGATGGTTTGGGGATGATAGATGATTTTAAACTTATTTTGAAAGCGAATTTGGAAGCAACTGCTATTGGGTTAGAAGGTGAGGCACTTCTTGGGGTATCTGTTAGTCAACCCCCTTTACTAAAGCTGGTACCAAAGAAAATTTTGGAATCTACTGGTCATTCAGTATTAAATGGGATTCTGTTGGGTATAAAGTCAAGGGTTCAACAGCAACTAGTAAAAGATTTTTTAGATTGGTGTGAATCAAATAAGATTTGATTTTTTTAAAAAACTTTTCCTATGAAGTTTAGTTATTCCATTTTTTTTAATTAATGAAAGATGCTCTTTGGTTCCATAACCTTTATTTTTAAATATCAAGTATCCTGAGTATTTTTCTTCTAACCTCTCCATTAGATTGTCGCGAGAAACTTTGGCAATAATGCTTGCTGAAGCTATCGAGATAAATTTTGAGTCTCCAGATATGATGTTTTTCTGAATTCCCCTCCATGGCCTTAATAATAAGGGGCCATCAATTATTAATTCAGATGGCTTATCTTTTAATTTTTTTAAAGCTCTTAGCATTGAAAGTTCTGTCGCAACTCTTATGCCTAACTTATCTACTTCTCGAGCAGAAGATTGCCCAATTCCATAATCTGAAGAGAGTAATAAAATTTTTGGCAAAAGTAATTTTCTTTTTTTGGGAGTTAATTTTTTACTATCTGTTACTCCTAATTGTTTTAAAGAAAATTTATTTTTTTCAGTTAACTCAACAACTGCTGAAAAAACTGGACCAAAAATTGCTCCCCTCCCGACTTCATCTATCCCAACTTCGGATAATTTATTCAATGCTTGCTGAGGATCTTCTTCTTTTTTTTCTTGCATTTTTTAGGTCATCAGTAGGTTCAATTTCGTCTTTTTCATCTGTAAATATAACTTCATTACTTTTATTTGTTGATTTGTCTTTAGAATTTGAATTATCTTCAATTTTAATTTGAATCTTTTCTTCTCCCGATTTTAAGCTTTTTTTAATTTGTTTTGATTTTGTCTTTTTATCTAGGGGTTTTTCCGTTTCCTTACTGCTGTCTGTTAAACGCACAAAATTATTGCTAGTGAGATATTCTTTACCTAACTTTATAAGAGGATTAATACCTAATTCACTGAAAACAATTTTTTCTTCATTAGTAAGATCAACTGTTATTGTATTTTTTTCTTTTGAATTTGATTGGCTCAAATTATCATTATCATTTTCTTTTTTATAAGAAGCAATCTCTTTACTTAGGTCTTTGGAGTTAATTAATTCCTTGTTAATTATTTTTTCCTTCTCATCAGTTGATTGAGAAGAATCTATTTCTAGAGATTTTAGATTGTCTGATTGATTAAATTTATTTTCATCATTTTTAATTTTTAAGTTAGAAATTTCCTGATTTAATATATTTTCTACATGTCCTGTCCCATCGCATGTAGAACATTTTTTACCAAATAATTCATATATATTTTGTCCTTGTCTTTTTCTTGTTAATTCTACTAAGCCTAATTCTGTAAGCTGAGCTATTTGAGGTCTAGCAGAATCATCTTTTATTGCTGATGTAAAATGTTCAAGTAACTGAAATTGATCTCTTCTAGATTCCATATCAATAAAATCTACTACTATAACTCCACCAATATTTCTTAACTTCATTTGTCTTGAGATTTCAACTGCTGCTTCGCAATTCGTCCACAAAACAGTTTGTCTTGAGTTGGCCGATCTTGTAAATGATCCAGAGTTTACATCGATTACTGTTAAAGCTTCAGTAGGTTCAATAATTATATAACCCCCCGAAGGAAGTTCTACTCTAGGTTGGAGAGCTGTTTGAATTGTTTTCTTAATTTTGTATTCATCTAAAATATGTTGGGATAAACTGTTATCGTGAAATTTAATATCTATTTCAGATTCATAATTTTTTAAAAAGTCCTTTGCCCTTTCAACTGAAAATTTACTATCGATAATGATGCTTTTAGTTGATTCTTTAATATGATCTCTCAAAATCTTAAGAGAGAAATCATCATCTCTTTTTACTAAATTTGGCGGATGAGAAGCTTCAGAAACTTTTAGTATATTTTCCCATTGTTGAATTAAATGTTCTAAATCTTCAATTAAAAGTTCTTCTTTTATTTTTTCAGCCTCTGTTCTAAATAACAAGCCTGTGCTAGGAGGTTTTATTAAAACTCCAAGAGCTTTCAAGCGACTTCGTTCTGTTTCTGTATTTATTTTTCTTGAAATATTTACTCCTTGGCCATATGGCTGTAATATCATGTATTTCCCGGGTATTGAAATACTTCCAGTTAGTCTTGGCCCTTTAGATCCTGTGGGTTCCTTTATGACTTGTACTAGAACTTTTTGTTTTGGTTCTAGTAATTCAGTTATTCCAAATGTTCCTTTTTTGAGTCTTAGTGGACCTAAATCTGAAACATGTATGAATCCGTTTTTATCACTTTCACCAATATTGATAAAAGCAGCATCGATTCCAGGAAGAACATTTTCAACTGTTCCTAAAAAAATATCGCCAATTTGATAATGACCTTGTGCGACGATTAATTCATCAACTCGATCATCTGTGAGTAGTGCTGCAATTCGAGCCTGCTCAGCGATGATAATTTGCTGAGACATATAATTTATTCTAAGTGATTTGGATTTTGAAAATCATCTAAATTAAAGAATTAGATTTTTTTCCTTAAATAAAGCAATTTTTATAGCTATTATTTTATTTTTGAAATTAATAAAGTTAAATGCGATTGAATTCTGCTATTTATTAAGCTTTAAACGATTTTCAAACTAATTGAAATTGAATTCATAGCTATAATTATCCTTTCGATTAATCATAACTAAGATAATATTAACATCTAATCACCACTAAAGCACGTTGATACATTATTCTAATATTGGTGAAATTTTTTATCTAAAGTGGTTCAAGTAAACGAAAATTATTTAAAACTCAAAGCAGGCTATTTATTCCCTGAAATTGCTAAAAGGGTTAAAACATATTCTCAATCAAATAAGAGTGCAGATATTATTAAGCTTGGCATTGGAGACGTTACAGAACCATTACCTAGAGCATGCATAGAAGCTATGGGTAAAGCTTTAGATGACATGGGAACTAAAGATGGTTTTAGAGGTTATGGACCAGAACAAGGTTATTATTGGCTGCGAGAAAAAATATCTGAGCATGATTTTATTTCGAGAGGCTGTCAAATTTCACCTGAAGAAATCTTTGTTTCAGATGGTTCTAAATGCGATAGTAGCAATATATTAGATATTCTTGGTAAAAATAATTCAATTGCTGTAACTGATCCTGTTTATCCTGTTTATGTTGATAGTAACGTTATGACTGGCAGAACTGGAGATGCACTTGAAAATGGTATTTATCAAGGATTGACATATCTTGCAATAAACGAGGGGAATAACTTTCTTCCAGAACTACCTGAAAAAAAAGTTGATATTTTATATCTTTGTTTTCCTAATAATCCCACTGGAGCAACGATTAATAAAGAAGAATTGAAAAAGTGGGTTGATTATGCCCTTCAAAACAAATCTCTGATACTATTTGATGCAGCTTACGAAGCATTTATTCAAGATAATGATATTCCACATTCAATATATGAGATTGAAGGGGCAAAGGATTGTGCTATTGAATTTAGATCTTTTTCAAAGAATGCAGGATTCACTGGAGTTAGATGTGCTTTTACAGTAATTCCGAAAAATCTTAAAGGTTTGAGCTCAACTAATGAGGAAATAGATTTATGGCCTCTTTGGAATAGGAGACAATCTACAAAGTTCAATGGGGTGAGTTATGTGGTTCAGAGAGGAGCTGAAAGTGTATATTCTATTGAAGGGAAGAAACAGGTGAAAGGTTTAATTGATTTTTATATGGAAAATGCAAAAATCATGAAAAATAAACTTCAGAATGCAGGATATAAAGTTTATGGTGGGGACAATGCTCCTTATATTTGGATTAAGGTTCCTGATCAAATGACATCTTGGGACTTTTTTGATTTCCTTCTTCAAAAAGTTAGTGTAGTGGGAACACCTGGCAGCGGATTTGGATTGTCAGGAGAGGGTTATTTTCGTTTGTCGGCATTTAACTCACGTTCAAATGTGATTGATGCAATGGAAAGAATAATTAATATATAATTACTAGTATTAGATTCTAAAATTTTAATGTTATCTATAAAGTTAGAACAAAGTGGAAGTAATAATTCAGCAGTGATTGAAAAGAAACCTGCTGAATTAAAAAATAAGTCTCCAAAATATAAAGTTTTACTCCATAATGACCCAGTTAATTCTATGGAGTACGTCACTATTTCACTACGAGAAGTTGTGCCGCAATTAAGCGAACAAGATGCTATCGCAATAATGTTAGAGGCACATAATACGGGTATAGGGTTGGTAATTGTTTGTGATTTAGAGCCGGCAGAATTCTACTCAGAAGCATTAAAATCAAAAGGAATTTCTAGTTCAATTGAGAAAGAGGATTAATAACGGTACGAATTATTTTGTTTGAGCCAATTTCCTTTCTGATAAAGGACGTACTTTTAAAGATTCTTTTAAGGTAGATTTTCCATATTCTCTCTCGAGAATGTTGATAACTGTTTTACCAAATTCATCTTCTGGATTATCAAAAGCTTCTAAGCAAACCTGACCAAGTTTTTCACCCAATAAACCTGGATTCCATAGAAGTTTTCTAGCTGTCCAAGGCATCATGCTCATTGGATTATAATTCGGCTTCAAAATATTATTATCCAGGGCGTACTTTTCAAGAAGAGTATGAGGTTGTAAACCTATAAAGAATATGGCTGGATCAACTAAACCTTTACCAAAAATATTTTCTAATTCCCTATGGTAAGCAATTGTTTG
This sequence comes from uncultured Prochlorococcus sp., assembly GCA_902535185.1. Classification (GTDB taxonomy): domain Bacteria; phylum Cyanobacteriota; class Cyanobacteriia; order PCC-6307; family Cyanobiaceae; genus Prochlorococcus_A. The sequence goes on along the minus strand of CACAST010000018.1, from coordinate 7,688 downwards.
TCTTATTGTGCTAGGGGTTTCGTCAAAAACATTAAATGAATAATTTACTGAAACATGATTCTTGAAACCTGATTGAACTAGCATTCTGCAATTATTTAATACAGTTTCAAGGTCATATGCTAATCTCATTTTTCTAACAAGTTCTTGAGATCCAGAAGTGATACCTATTTCAAAATAGCTCATACCTGTATCTACCATTAGCTGTGCTAGCTCGGCATCAATATTATCTGCTCTGATGTATGCGGCCCAATTAATATCGTCCCAGCCTTGATCCTTTATAGATTTCAAAAGTGTTTTTGCGTCATCAATATGTTTTTTGGCTGGAATAAACTGTGCATCAGTGAACCAAAATCCCCTTACTCCAAGGTCATACAATTGCTTCATTTCTTTGATTACTTCATTAACAGGATTAACGCGAACCTGCTTACCTTCCACGACTGTGTAAACACAGAAACAACAATTATGAGGACAACCTCTTTTCGTTTGAACTCCTACATAGTAATCTCCTCCTTCTATGTACCAATTGAATTCAGGCCATATTGATTGGATATATCTATAGTCGCAGGCAGTTTTAACTGTGCCTGATGGTTGTTCGTGTATTAATTTGTTACGAGGTTTTTGTCCAGCAAAATAACATCTTTCTGTCTCTATAGAATCTCCTCTGATGATTTTCTCTATGAGATTTTCACCCTCTCCAACAGAAATCACAGTCCCTTTTGGAAGTAGATTTCCTAATTGTTCATAGAAGACACTAACTGCGCCACCTCCTAATATTACTTTTACATGTTTGTTGTATTTTTGTGCTCTTTTGAGTCCCATCTTGACTAAAGAAGTATTTCTATATATTTCTCCATAGTGAGATGCAATTAGTTTTAGTCCTCCCCAAGAACCTCTAATTTTTTTAAGAATATTTTTTGAGTAGAAAACTTCAAAAGAGTTTTGTAGAGGATTTCCACTTCTACCATCAACAGGTGCATAAATTTGTATATCTCTCCATGAAAAAATTATTAGATGTGGTCTAAATTGATCAATTTTTCTAGCTAAATATTTAGAGACTTTATTAGATGGAATTATTGCTAGATCAATGAATTGCTGCTCTATATTTGGAAAAGATTTATGAATATGGTCTGCTAGATAAATAGGTCCTATTGGAAAGATTGGATTACATGGCAGTCTTACAGTTAGGATTTTCCCATAGTGCTTTCTGTCGTAATTTTTTTTATTTAATTTTTCAAACTTCAAATTAAAATTCATGTCATGAAATTTAATGAATTTATCTCTTTAAGAATCTAACTACTTTATTACTAATTTGGAGAAATTAAAAATCCAAAAAAAATACTCACGAAAATTTTATTTAATTCAGATATCAGAAATCATGTAAATCCAGCATACTTTGAGAAGTTTTAATCCATCTATCCATCTAGATATATTGGGTGCTCCAGATTTTCGGGCATAATATCTAACAGGATAATTTAGTATTTTAACGTTATTTTTTGCAGCTTCAAATATTATTGTAAAGTCTCCAAATGGGTCAGACTTGGAATCCCAACTTCCATTTTTTTTCATAAGTTTAAAAAATTTCCTTGAAAAAACTTTTGTTCCACAAAGTGAATCTGATACAGGCTTATTTATGAGAATTGATAGAAATATTGCAAAAAGTCTATTTCCTATATAATTTGCCCATCTCATAGCATCTTTTTCCATTGGAAAAGTTGTGCGGGCACAATTAATTAGGATATTTTTATTTTTGGTTGATTCCAGAATTGCTGCAATACTGTCATCAATATCTACAGTAAAATCACTATCAATTATGGCAAGGGTCTCACCTGAAGAAATATTAAATCCCTCTACGACTGCATTTTTTTTTCCTTTAGAAGTTTGTTTTAAAAGAGATATCTTGAAGAAATTTGAGAAATTTTCTTTTAACTCTCTCAAAATTTCATATGTATTATCGCTACTGTTACCTTCAACAAATATAATTTCTAATTTATTGGGTATATTTTTGAATTTATTTAAAGCATTAATTAAAAGTTCTTTATTACCAGCCTCATTCCTTGCAGGAATTACTATGGATATTAAATGTTCTGAAATATTCTCGCTATATTTATAAAAAACTATTTCGAGTTCGTAAGAAAGCTGTTTTATGATTGGTATTTTTCGAAAAATATTTTTTAAAGATTGTGGAATTACCTTCGTGGGCAGAGGAGTGAGTTTTTTTGCTTTCCATCTTATTGATCTGTAATTATAAATTTCCGCTAGAGATTCAATATCGCATAAAGTTATTCTTGCTTTGCTGGTAGTTTCTTTAAAAATTCTTGAATCTAATTTTAGCCATCTTGTAATTGGCTCCCAAGTATTACCTCGTACTTTAATAGAAATAAATTCGTTATTATTTTTAAATAATTGATGAAGTTCATTATTAGTTAAATTCCAACTATTAACAGATTTCATCATTAAAGTTTACAAGAGACATCTTATTATAGATTGACTATTTAATTTTTTAAAATTAATTTCCAAGGTTTTAAAGTATATATCACTTCAAAAGAAAATCTTTGTTAACTAACTTTTTCTAATATTCATCTGTTTTGTAGTGTTTTAAAACCTTTATCAAACGCAACATAACTTCTTTTGCCAAATTAAAAAAACAAGAGGAATATACAAGTAATTTAAAGAGATATCTAAATTTTAAAATTTTATTAACCATTTCAATTTCCTATGAAAGTGCCGATAATTGGAATTGAACCAATGACCTACTGTTTACGAGACAGTTGCTCTACCACTGAGCTACACCGGCCAAATTAAATATTGAATTTTTCATATAGACTTAATTTTATAATTGAAAGAATTTATGTCAAAAATAGATCCTGAATTGAAAAAGAAATTATTAAAGGAATCCCAAGCTCCTTTCAAGGGATTGAGAAGAATATTGTGGATTGCTTTTAGCGGTTCTGCATTTTTGGGACTTCTAATAATGCTTTCCAGAATTGCGAATGGAACTGAATTACAGCTAAATAACCTTCTCATACAGTTGGGTGCTTGTGTAATATTTCCCACTTTATTAATCTTTGACAGAAATAAAGATTAATAAACTAGAGGTTTAATTATTGTGATAAGGTCCTTTTTTTGGTGACAAACTTGAATGCTTCGATTACATCTCCTTCATTCCATGAAGAGAATTTATCGCAGCCAACTCCACATTCAAATCCTGTATTTACTTCTTTTACATCATCTTTAGCTCTTTTTAGAGAGTCTAAATTACCCTCAAATATTACTTTCTCTGATCTAATAACTCTCAGAGAACAATTCCTTTGTAATTTACCAGTTTGTATATAACAGCCCGCAATAGCTCCTTTACCAACTGCGAAAGTTGCTCTAACTTCAGCTTGTCCTAATGATTCTTCGACAAGATCGGGTTCAAGTAGCCCTTCCATGGCCAACTGAATATCTTCTAAGAGTTTATAAATTACTTCATATTCTCTTATATCAACGTCATTAGCATCAGCTGCTCTCTTTGCGCCAGAAGCCAATGAGGTGTTAAATCCAATGATGACTGACCCAGATGCAGCAGCGAGATCGATATCTGTCTCAGTTATTTCTCCGGGAGCAGAAAGTAGGACTCTGACTTGAACTTCATTTTTTGGTAATTGTTCTAGTGATCCTAATATCGCTTCAACACTACCTTGAACATCAGCCTTGAGAATTAAGTTTAACTCCTTAAGTTCTCCATCATTTGCTTGAGTTGATAAGGATGATAAGCTAACCCTTCTAGAGGCCATTTGCTGAGCTAATTTTGTGGCTCTAGCATCTGTTGCCCTTTCTCCGACAATGGCTCGACCAGTTTTCTCATCAGGGTAGACTTCGAATTCATCCCCTGCTGTAGGTACTTCACTGAATCCTAGCGCTTCCACTGGGAATGATGGCCCTGCTTCTTTGATTCTATTACCATGTTCATCAACCATAGCTCTAATTTTTCCAAGGACTGAACCCGCAGCTAAAACATCTCCAGATTTCAAGGTTCCATTTTGTACTAACAAAGTAGCCACAGGTCCTTTTGCTTTGTCTAGGTGGGCTTCAATAACAGTACCTTTTGCAAATCTTTCAGGGTTAGCTTGTAGATCTTCAACCTCTGAAACTAATAAGATCATTTCGAGCAATTTATCAATGTTTTGTTTTTTGATAGCACTTACTGGAACCATCACTGTATCGCCTCCCCAATCTTCAGCAATTAAATCTTTTTCTGATAGTTCCTGCTTTACTCTGTCTGGAGAAGCCCCTTCTTTGTCAATTTTATTTATTGCAACAACTATTGGTACTTTTGCAGCTCTTGCATGACTGATAGCTTCTAGTGTTTGAGGTCTGCAACCATCATCTGCAGCAACTACAAGAACAGCTACATCTGTAACCTTTGTACCCCTTGCTCTCATTGCAGTAAAGGCTTCATGACCAGGGGTATCAAGAAAAGTTAATTTTTTCTTTTGAGATTCATGTTCAAATTCAACTTGATAAGCTCCTATGTGTTGAGTGATTCCCCCTGCTTCTCCCGAAGCTACTCTTGATTCTCTTATGGAATCTAAAAGACTTGTTTTGCCATGATCTACATGACCCATCACTGTAATAACAGGCGGTCTTTTTATTAGATTATCGATATCATCAGATTCAATCATATCAACTGTTTTCTTAGCAGCTTCTTGGATATCATCTTGTAAAACAGGCACCCCAAATTCTTCTGCTACTGTTTCGATAGTTGCTAAGTCAAGTGATTGAGTAACAGTTGCCGTTATGCCTTTGAAGAAAAGAGATTTTATTATTTCAGAACTTTCAAGGCTTAATTTATCAGCTAATTCTTGAACAGTTAAATTATCTTCGGGAACTATTATCATTTCAGGTCTTACTTGTTTGGCCTCTTTGGCAGCCTTTAATTCCATTGCTCTCCTTTTCTGCCTTTGTCTTGTGGTCTCTTTTTTCTTCTTCTTAAATTGTTTGATAGATTTTTGAGATTTAGTTTCTTCAGACTTTTCTTTCTTTGGACGCGCCAGACTTGCTGATAAAATTGAAATTTTCTCGCCTGAATATCCACTGGTTTCAGATGTTAATGAATCATCATTTTCACCAATAATATGAACCTTCTGCCTTTGTTTTTGGGGATTTTTACTTCTTAATGCTTCAAGTTTTGCGCTATCGTCCCAGTCTGTCTTTCCAGGTTTCTTTGAACTATTTGAAAATGCTCTATGAGGAGGTTTTTTGGAACTTGGAGTAGCATTTGGACGACTATTAGGCGATTTCGCCTTCTGATCAGGTGTATTTATATTTTGTTTTGCGTTATTCTTAATATTTAATTTGTCTTTCTCAGAGTTATTATTTTTTTGAAGTTGTAAAAGTTCGTTAGGTGATACTGGCTTCCTAATCCCAGAGGAATTTTGGCCATTGAATTTAGAACCAGGCCTATTATTGGGCATGCCGGGTCTATTGGGAGAACCAGGTCTATTGGGATTGCCTTGCCTATTAAATGAGCCAGGTCTGCCTTGATCTGAAGGTTTGTTTCTTAAACCAGGCCTATTATTGGGCATGCCGGGTCTATTGGGAGAACCAGGTCTGTTTGAGGTAGTTTGTCTAAAAGCAATGTTTTGCTTATTATTTTGCTTATTAGGATTTATTTTTGGATCTTCTCTTCTTATTGGAGCTCCTACGAGCTCTGGGGTTTTCATTCTATTATTATAATTTTTTGCATTAGGTTTGTTCGTATTTTGATCAGGTTTGTTTGAAAGTCTTCTTTTATCCCCTGCACTAGAGATGTTCTGGGAAGATTCATTAGATTTAACATTATTATTTATATTTTTAGGCTTAGCAATTAATTGAATAGGTGGTTTTGCCGGGCTTTTGATTGGTGGGGTTGTGTTATTTTCGAAAGTTTTTTTATCTTGGTTTAAATTCTGTGAAGTTTTACTATTTATATTTTTGTTTATAAGATTTGCTCGAGATTGTGAGCTGTTAGTAATATTAGGTTTATTGGGATTTTGAAGTTGATTTGAAATTATTTTTACACTCTCAGGCTTGTTAAGTGGTTTTATCAATAAGGGTTTTATGTTTGAATTATCTTTATGAAGTTTCCCTTTTTTAGTTGAAATAAAAGGAGATTTATCTTCTTTGTTTTGTTTGAAATTATCTTTGTTAATTGAAGGTTTATTTATAGAAAGTATTTTTTTATCTGAATTATTTTTGTTAATAAGATTTTTAATTTTTTTTGCCTCTTCTGCACTAATAGAACTGCTATGGCTTTTTACCGAAATTGATAGTTTTTGGGCGGCATCCAATATATCTTTGTTATCCAGATTTAAGTCTCTGGAAAGTTCGTAAATTCTGATTTTATCGCTGATAGTCATTTAATCTGATTTGTACTCTTTTTGGAAATTAAAGAGGATTTAATTTAATTATATTCCCTTATTGGGATAGTCATTATAGCTTGTAATTTCTTTTTCAAAAATATCAATAAATTCAGGTTCAAAAGATGTTTTTAGAGCTTTTTGAAGCTTTTTTTTAATCTTGGAATCTGAGTAACATTTTTTTGCTTTGCAAATGTAGGCTGATCGGCCCATACCTTTTTGAAACAAAATACCTTGCTTATGATCTTTAGTAATCTTTATAAGATCATTCCTGTCAAATGTTTTTCTACATGAAACGCAAATACGCATAACAGTGGTTTGACGTGTCACCGTTTTCTCTCCTCTTTAGCCGAAATTTCACTATCTTGAACTGTCTCTAATTGATCACTATCTGATAGGGGCTCTTCTTCATATGATTCTTGTCCATATTCTTCATCATCTTCAGGAAGAGGATAAAGCTCTCTTAATCTTGCATCTTCCGCAGCACGCTCAGCTTGTTCTGCTTCTAACCTAAGCTCAGCTTCACGCTGGAGTTTCTCTTCATCTTCCCTTTGAATAATTAATTCAGAGACTGCAGCATCTTCTGCTTCTTGATCATATTCATGTGAGTTTTTAACATCAATCTTCCAACCAGTTAATCTTGCCGCAAGTCTTACATTTTGTCCTTCTCTGCCAATTGCGAGACTTAATTGATCAGGAGGAACTAGTACGTGCGCATGTTGACCTTCTGGGTCAACAAGTCTCACGAGATCGACTTTAGCCGGACTTAAGGAGTTCAAAATATACTGAATTGGGTCAGATGACCATTTAATTACATCAATTTTTTCTCCTCTTAATTCATTTACTACTTGTTGGATCCTTGCTCCTCTCGCTCCAATACATGCACCTACAGGGTCGACCTCATTTTCGACGCTATCAACAGCTACTTTTGTTCTTGGCCCAACAGCTCTTGAAGGAGGATTTGCTTCTCTTGAAACAGCTACAATTTTCACTGTACCTTCTTGAATTTCCGGAACTTCATTTTCAAACAAATAAACGACTAAACCAGCATTTGCTCTACTTACAAAAAGTTGCGGCCCTTTTCTTGCAATTTCGCTAACTTCTTTCAAAAATACTTTGAAAGTTGCATTTGCTCTATAGTTATCATTTGGTAATTGATCTCTCTTGGGCAGTTCTGCTTCAACCTCAGGTCTGCCGATTCCCGAACTAACTCCCATAATCACTGATTGTCTCTCAAATCTGATAACTCTTGCAGTTAAAACAGGATCCTCCAAATCTGCAAATTCTTCCTGGATCATTTTTCGTTGT
>CACAST010000017.1 GCA_902535185.1 uncultured Prochlorococcus sp. | reverse complement strand
AATAAACTACAGAGCACGAAAACAAATATTGACAGGATTTTTTTAAGAGAGGAAGAAAAAACCTTTTCAAATCCTAATATAAATATTTATATTGGGTTTTATGACAACGAAGAAAATATAAATAGAAAATCCAATATACACAGAGCAAGACTTTCAAAATTTAAGAAATCCAAATTAAATGGTGAAATGATATTTCAAGATGATGAACAAAGAATTTATAAATTTAATAATGGGAAAAAAGTTTACTTATAATTCTACTTCTAACTACACTCAAGACTTTCTCTTGTTGAAACGCCTGTTGTTGGATTGATCCCATCAGCAATTTCACAAAGATTTCTTTGGTCTTCGCTGTCAAGAATAGCGTAAGAAAAATCTGCTCCTTCTATTTGAGCTCCCGCAAAACTGCTACCTGAGGCGATCATATTTATTAAAACAGCATTTCTAAGATCTGTTTTTTGGAAATTAACTCTATCAGAAAGAGTATCGGTCAGGTCGATTCCATTTAAATTAGAACCTTTTAAATCAGATAGGGTTAAGGTTGTCCCATGTAAATCAACATCACTAAAATCTGCATCTCTTGCCACTGCTCCAGCTATAGAAGACAAATGAAGATCCTCTCCATGGAAATTATATCCTGTAATATTAGATCTTACATAACTTGGTACTTCATCTCCTTCTCCTTTAACAGCGACATTTGCTCCAGCAAAAACTGGAGATGATAACACTAAGAAAGAAAAAGTTATGGATAAAAAATATTTTAAAAACCTAAAAAATCTCATTTTGAAAAATTTGATTAATCTTATTTTATAACAATTAGATAATTTTTTAAATCTTTGAATAAATTTAGAATCTCTTTTTAAGATTATTTAACACTATAAATTTTAAATCTAGGCTCTAGATTGGTTATACAATCTAATAGTTTTTTGTTGTCTTTGCTATTCGTAACCTTGAATTCAGATTCAACTGTACCTTCTTTATCTCTTATAGCTTGATTTAAAACTATGGAACCGTTTTCGTCAGATACTGATCTATGAAAAGTTCCTCTAGGTATTCTTAGAATATATCCGCAAGATTCTAATCTAACTTTATAAAAAGGATAATCCCAGCCAAAATTGACAAGAAAAAATGTTCTTCCCCCAGAGATAGCTAGTAGATTATCTTCTTGATTGTGATGTACGTAAAATTGCCAATTATTAAATTCTTCATCATTTGGCGGACTAACTGCAGGGCCACTGTGAATAACTAGATCTCTATAGTTTGATTCATTAACACTAATATCAAAAAATCTTACATCTTTTGTATCGCGAAATTTTTCATAACTTATCAATTCAAACATTTTCGATTTGTTTGGTTTGATAACTGGAATTTCTAAACTTGAGTTCAATTTTCTTTAAAGATTAAACAAATGAAAACAGATATATATATCCAAGAACGTATCAATTAACACTAAAAAAGAAACATATTATTATTTATATTTTTTTATTGTTTTAAAAGATTAAAAATTTAGTGTTTATTTAATTTCAAGAGGTTTAATTTCCCATGATAAAGTATTTTCTAAATTATTTTTTCCTATAAAGTTTCCTGTAATTACAGAGGTTAAATTAGATTTTGAAGAAGATACCAATGTTAAATATCTATCATCAATTAATCCTTTTCCGCTTGGATCAAAACCTCTCCAACCAGCACCTGGAATATATAATTCAGCCCAAGCGTGTAAATCCAACTCAGAGGGTAACGGATCTTCAAAATGATAACCACTTACAAACCTACTTGGGATACCTATAGACCTGCAAGCTTCAACCATCAGCATTGCTAGATCTCTGCATGAACCTATACGTTCTCTAAGTGTTCTGCTGGCCGGCCATGCTGGACCAGTATGTCTTTTGGTATATTTAACTCGATCTTGAATAATCTCTATAAGTTGGTAGGTAAATGATAATGCGTTATTAATGCTTCCTGCTAAAGCTTCTTGGGCAAGTTCTACGGCAGAGGGATCGTGCTGTCCATTTGGCATCCATCCCTCTAATGCTCCCTGTAAATCTCTGTTAATAATGCTTCTACAAAATGGTAATGTTAAATCTCTATTTTTAACTCCATCAATAATGTTTGGATGTTTTATAGTTTCAACTTCGCTGATTGATTCAATAATTAAATTATCTGTTAATCCATTGAATCTGATTCTATTAATCTCTTCTCCGCTAGCAGCAAGTAATGGATAAATAATTTCTGGTTCTGGGGTTATTTTTAATTCAAAATTCTTTACTTTTTGGAAGCCATTTGACCTTGGTTTTATACATAATCTATGCTCGCCTAATTGAACAGGGTCTTCGTATTTATATTCAAGTTTGTGAATGTATTTAATTCTCATCAATAAACTTTTTAATTAATAAAATATTTTTCTTGAATGAGATCATTCAATTTATTTAAATCCATTTGCAATGAATCGATTGCCTCATGTAAACCATCATTGATTATATCTTCAATTCTGATATAACTCCACTTTGCTTTAAGCAAACCTCTCATGCATTCTAATTCTGAAGGATTTTCAGTAGATGGTGAGGTATCTATCGTTTTAAGTGTATTACTTATCCCATCAAGACAGTATCTTACTGATCTCGGAAAAATTGGATCAAGTAAAAGAAATCTTGCAACTGAATTAGGCTTTATGGAATTTTGCACTGCTTTCCTAAACATTTGATAAGCTCCAGCAGAGCGTAAAAGTGCAATCCATTGCAGCTCATCAAGAACACCTCCAAGTTCATTTAAGCTGGGTAGGAGTAAATAATATTTAACATCTAAAATTCTTGATGTTTTGTCAGCTCTTTCGATTAATCTTCCAAGAATGCTAAATCTCCAGGCAAGATCTTTGCTTAGAGTCGCATCTGTAATTCCATAAAAAAGCTGACATTCCCTCCTTATTTCGCTTAATTGTTCTTGTCTCGGTTTATTCCATATTGCCTCTCCTTCTTGCATATTCCAATATAAAATATTTATCTGTTCCCACATTTCTGTGGTCATGACATCTCTTATTTGTCTTGCATTTTCTCTTGCCATTTGAATGCAAGAAATTATGCTATTTGGATTTAAACGATCTCTTATTAAAAAATTAATGACGTCATCAGGTTTTTTCTCTGGGAATCTTTTGTCAAAAGATTCTCTGTCACTAGAAGCATCAATTAAGGGGAGCCAAGGTTCTGCACTTCCTGGTGGACAATCTAATGACATTGCTTCGCTTACTTCTACGAAACGAGATATGTTTTCCGCACGTTCTAAATAACGATTGATCCAATAAAGAGATTCTGCTACACGACTTAAAAGCATATTACTTACCTACAACCCATGTATCTTTGCATCCTCCACCTTGAGAAGAATTAACGACTAATGATCCTTTTTTTAATGCTACTCTTGTAAGCCCTCCTGGGCTAACCCATGAATCTTTTCCTCTTAAGATATATGGTCTTAAATCAACATGACATGGATATAATTCGCCATCACATAACGATGGTACAGTAGATAATTCTAATGTTGGTTGTGCTATGAAATTTCTAGGATTATTTTTAATTTTATTAGCGAATTCTTCTATCTCACTCGTTGTTGAGTGAGGGCCAATTAACATTCCATAACCCCCAGCTTCTGCTACAGACTTAACAACAAGTTTTGATAAATTTCCTAGAACATATTCTCGATCCTTTTGATAATGACAAATATACGTTTCTACATTTTTAATAATAATTTCTTCATCAAGATAATATTTAATCATTTTTGGAACAAAAGAATAAATCATTTTGTCATCTGCTATTCCAGTCCCAGGTGCATTTGCTAAAGCAACATGACCTGCCTTAAAAACATCAAGTAATCCTCTAACACCAAGGCAGGAATCTTTTCTGAAATTAAGAGGATCTAAAAAATCATCATCAATTCGTCTGTAAATGACATCTACTCTTTTTAATCCAGAGGTAGTTTTTAAATATACATAATCATCATTACAAACTAAGTCATGACCTTGAACTAGTTGGATGCCCATTTCTTGAGCTAGATAACTATGTTCAAAATAAGCACTATTAAAAATTCCTGGAGTTAGTAGAACTATCTTGGGAGTGTCAGTCCAAACAGCAAGTTCTTGAAGCGTTTTTAAAAGATATGATGGATATTCATCAACTGGTTTTACTATTCTTCCTGAGAAAAGATTAGGAAAAATATTTTTCATAACTAATCTATTTTCTAAAAAATAAGCAACCCCAGAAGGGCACCTTAAATTATCTTCTAAAACATGCCAATCTCCTTTTCTATCTCTTATTAAATCGAGTCCTGAAATTTGACACCATTTATTTAGTGGAGGTTTGAAACCTATCATCTGAGATCTCCAACCTTCTGAACTCTCTATTAATTCTCTCGGAATGATTCCATCATTAATTATTTTTTGAGAATTATAAATATCATCTAGGAATAAATCAATTGCTTCAAGCCTTTGTTTTAGCCCTTTTTCTAACGTTACCCAATCATCTTTACTAATTATTCTAGGAAGTGGATCAAAAGGTAATATTCTCTCAGTACCTTTTAAACCAGTATCGTTTAATCTAAAAGTTGCACCATGTCTTAGTAATAATTTTTTTGCGGCAGAATGATTCCTGTTTAATTCTTCAAGACCCATATTATCTAACGAGGAAAGAAGTGGAATCAATATTTCTCTAGCAGAGTTAACATTATCCTTAAAGTATTCATCAAAACTATTTTTAGGCTGATAACTTGAAAACATATATTTCATCGTTTAGTAATTTTTACTTTAGCTTCAAATCTATATTCGTATTTATGGATACCAAAAATAATATCTCTTAACTCGATCTATTTAATTATTTGGATCATTGAAGTATATTTCTTAAAAATCTAAAAAATAATGAATTCTGGAAATTGGCAATTTGTGTTTTTTAGATATTTCGCAAGCTTTCTTTTTATCCTCTCTCACAGTTTGCTGGTTCTTGATCATTTACCAGTAGGGGCGGCACTCCACGGACTTGGAGAAGTTTTTATTGCACCTTGGGCTTTTAGGGAAAGAGCATGGGATCTTGTTGTTATTGCAGTTTTATTTTTCTTCTTCGATATATGGGGACTTATAAACACTCCTTGGAATTAACTGATATTATTTATTTACTAATTCTGGGAAAATGATATTAAAAATTAACTCTTATTTTTATCAAATTTATAAAATAATTTTTCTTTTATTACTTACGAATATTTCCAATTTACACGCACATAATTTATTTAATGGTGGTTGCAAAGAACATTGTGTGCAAAAAATTAAAGTAATAAGTAATAAAAACAAGTTAAAAAATATTGATGATCAAATAAATATTGAGAGTAAAAATTCTTGTTTAAATAAATCACTATGTAGAGGTTAACCTCTCTAGATTTTTAAATTGTTTTATGAAAGTTTTTCTTTGATAATTATCATTAAAGTATTATTTGCTTGATAATTTTTATTAGGAGGATTTATTTGATTTTTAATTAAAAAAATTAAAGTATAAATCAAAGGTAGAAGTAATGATGACGCAGCAACTAAAGCAATTATCTGGTTCAACCTAATAAATGGTTTTTTTACGAGATCCTCTCCACACAAGCCACAAATCAAAGTACCTTTTGAGGATTGTTTTTTAAATTGATATTTAGGATTGCAATATGGGCAATAATATTGAACCATTTTTAAAATTTTATTGTTTTAATTATTATCTATAAAACTGGAAGAAAGTCATCTTAATAAAAAAAAAGAGGGCTTATTTAAGCCCTCTTTTATCTCTTACTTATATTTTATACTGAAGTTAATAACGCACCTAAATCATGGATCCTTGTTGCTAACTTCTATTAAGCTAATGCTCACCAAAATTAACTAATTGTTTTTAACTGGGGCAAAAACTCTAGAATTAAGCTTGTTTCTTAAAGGGCACCTAAACGATGCAGAAGAAGGAAGCTTAGACATTAATAAAAAATAATTGGAGCAGTTAATTAAATTAGTTCGGTTTATTCCGAAATTTCAGGCAGGCTATCGATCATTTTGAAAGACCTCCTAGAACTCAACAATACAAAATTAGGAAAATATTTCTCTTAAGACAATCCGTTTTTATACGCATTGCTTTTTAATTAAAAATGTCCGAGAGTAGTAATTAATCGTGCTAATTTTTTTGAGATATTTTTAGTAAGTTTTGCTTATTTCTTTTGATATTTAATTCGTCTATCTTAATTTTAAATAATTGAGGAAATCTTTTATGAATCATTCGAAAGAAGTTATTAAAGCTGATCAATCTAATCCTATAGACGAATATTTTCAATGTCTCTCATATTGCGATATTCACCCAAAAGGTATAGATAATGACTGTGAAGTCATCTGTATGGAAAGACATTTAAAAGCTAACTATTGGTAGTTTGAATTATTTTATTTTCCTGCTTAAATTCCTTCAAAAAGAATTAGTACGAACTTTAAATTTCCAAACATTTACTACACCTTTTGCGTTAACTGCAGCTAGTGCACAATCATCAGGTCTCCACGAAAGTGCACCCACCAAATCTCCGGCGAATGCAGCCCCAACTGGGTCACCATTACCGTCTTTTTTTAGAAAACTTGCGACAACAGAACCATCTCTAGATCCGGAAGCTACAAGCATGCCTTTATTTGAAAAGGCTAGGCTAGAAATAGGTTCGGTATGGTGCCATAGCTCTCCAGGCATAGTCCCCTCGGGACCGTCACCTATAAAGCTCCACACTGTAATTCTTTCACTGCCACTAGTTGCCAGTAATTTTCCACTATCGTCAAAAGAAAGGTGACTGGGTTTTCCTGGGTATCCTGTCATTTCAGCATCCATTCCGGTTGATCTTCTCCAAAAATGAACTGAATTGTCTTGACTCCCGCAAGCGACTATATCACCATCAGGACTTAATTCCATTGAGACTAATGATCCTTGCCACTCGAGCTTTTGATTCGTTTTATTATTTACTATGTCAAAGAATGTTACTCTCCCGTAGCAGGCTGTAGCTAGCTCATTATTATTTGACCATTTTATTGCACTCACTGTGCTTGGATGATCATCTGATACCCATTTTTCTTCCCCAATTTCATTAAAAACATATACTTTTTTTGAAGAAGCTGCTGCAAGAAATAAGCCATCATTTGACCACTTAAGATGCTCTACCCAAGCCTTGCCAAGATCGAGAGTTTTAATTACTTTACCTTCGTGACAATTATATATTTGAATATTTCCATCTTGACCGGAAGTTGCAAAAATCTCTCCTTCTGGATGAATGGACATTGCTAATAGACCAGCAGAGTGTGTATTTTCTTTTTTCCAAATAATTTTCCCAGTATCTCCTTCAAAGGCAAAAATACCTCCTGCTACATCCCCAACAATGAATAACTTTCCTTTAGTAGCCCAACCACAAACTATGGCATAATCATTAACTTCAGCTGTCCATCCCTCGTGGAACATGCCTCTTGGGCTAAATGATTCTATATCAGGCATTTTTCAAAACCTTCTTTCATCTCTTTCTCGTCCAAATTTCTACCTATAAAAACAAGTTGGTTTCTACGAGGTTCGTTACCCCATTCCTTATCAGGTTGCGCTGTAAATAACATATGTACCCCTTGGAAAACTATTCTCTGTGGGTTGCCTGAGTAGCTAATGAAACCTTTAGTTCTAAATATATCCACCCCTTTTTCAGAAAGAAGTCTGCCCAACCAAGTATTAAGTTTTTCTGGATCAACATCTCCAAATCGTTCAATTGCAATGGACGTTACTTCATCATCGTGCTCGTGCTCGGCTTGCCAGAATCTTTCAATATTAAATGGGATCTCTTTTGAATTATTGTCTTCACTTTTAATGATTTTCATATTGAATTCTTCAGAAGTGTGCTGTGTATATAAACCTATCTTTGATCCCTTTTCGATATTTAATATAAATGATTTATTTCCTTTATCCTCCAATTTAAGGTTTATATGTTCTCCAAATGGAATGATATTACCAGGTTCTAAGCTTTTAGCTTTTTCTGCATAAAGTCTTACGCAGGATTCAGCACCATCTTTAAGTTCTTCTTCACTCTCACTTTGATTAGCGAAAGCTACTAATGACATTTCTGGATCGGGACCTTCTTCTAGCATTAATTCATATTTACCTGCAGCAAGGTCGTAAACACCTGTCCATTCAAAAGGATATTCTGGTTCAAGAAATGTTGGTCTGCGTTTAAGGATTTGATCGAGATCAAATGCACTTAGATTTAGGACTGTTTCGATTGGTACTTGGGCATTCTCGGCTCTAATGATTCGAGTCATTCGGTTCATATCTCTCAATCTCGATTCAAGAGTATCTAGTGCATCATCAGAGACTAAATCAGTTTTATTAAGGACAAGAACATCTGCAAACGCAACTTGTTCTGAACTTTCATCACTTCTTCCTAGCTGCTGATCAATATGAGCAGCATCAACTAAAGTTACAATTCCATCAAGAGTAAATTCAGAACTAATTTCTTCATCCATGAAAAATGTCTGCGCGACTGGCCCAGGATCTGCTAATCCGGTCGTTTCTACTAAAACATAGTCAAACTTATCTCTTCTTTTCATAAGGTTGCCAAGGACTCTTATCAAATCACCGCGAACAGTACAACAAATGCACCCGTTTGACATCTCAAACACTTCTTCATCGGCATTAATTACGAGCCCTTGATCTATCCCTACTTCACCGTATTCATTCTCAATTACGGCTATTCTTTTCCCGTGCTCTTCACTTAGTATTCTATTAAGTAAAGTAGTTTTCCCTGAACCTAGAAATCCAGTGAGAATAGTAACTGGAACTTTATCTTTGATGCTCATTTACTGATTTTTACCAAATAAACAATAGTTTAATAATAGTAATAATAAGAAATGAAAACCGTTTTTATTAGAAAAATTTAATCTGAAAGTTTATACCATTCAGACTCAAGATTGGAGCCAGATTCTTTATCACAGCTTCCACCTAATGAATCAACAATTGTACAAGTGTTGTGAACGGCTACTGAAACCGTATTACCATCCATCATCAATCCATCAACGAATATTTGATTAGAAGCTAAAGGAACTGAACTTTGTCTACTTAAGTTCCTTAATAACTTAGATGCTGGAATTTGTTCAGGAAATATCGCCTGAACTTTCTCTTCATCTAACATTTTTAAAGTAGAACTTATGTTGTCTGGCCTTAAGCTTGAGGAGTCTCCAAGAAAGTCAAGTAAACTAATGGTTTCAAAACCAAATGCATCCCCGTAGTATTCCATTGCTTTGTGTTTAGAGACAATTACTCTGTTTTCCTCAGGAATAGAGCTTACTTGTTCGACGATCCAACTATCTAAGCCTTCTAAGAGAGAATCAGCTTTTTCGAATCTTTCATTAATTAGTTTTCTGTCACCTCTATTAAAAACTGAAATATCTTTCTTTAAACTTTTGCTTATAAGATCTCCCATTTTTATGATGTTATGTGGATCATGCCATACATGTGGATCTAGACCTCCATGGTCATGATGGTGATGCCCCTCTCCTTCGTCTGGAACTTGTGCTATTGGTTCTACATCACTATTTGAAACGTCTTTAAAAAAGTGTTGAGTTGCTTCAAACTCAAAAGGCATGTGTTCAGTAAAAAATATATATTCACCATCTTCTTTGATATCCACGTTAAAAACAGTACTTTCTTTTCTTTGATCAAAGTTAAGAACAAAAGCTTTATTACTTGCTATCAAAGTTCCATCATTTTTTCTGCTTATTGAGTCTTTAGATCCTAATAATTCTTTGGCTAAATCTTCAGACCCTTCTATGTCATTAGATTTGAGAATCACCATCTTCATTGCAGGATCTGCATATTCGCCATCGACTTTTTCAAATGACCATTTGTATGAACCCTTAGAAAGCTGGAATTTACCTGCCCATTCGAAAGCACCCTCAGCATGATCATCATGACCTCCATGATCAGAATGATTATCTACCTTAGCTGAATGTTCAGCATGATCGTCATGTCCGCCATGGTCTGAGTGGTCATCGTGACCTTCATGATCAGAATGATCATCTACGTCTATTGCACTAACACCTACAACAATAGTATTCTTTTTACTTTCCCAATTTCTCATACTTGGAGTCATTTCTTTGCCAAGAGTGAATACTTTGTCTGCGCTATTTAGTAATTGAGCTTGTCTTGGATTGATCTTTAAGTCATGAACATCCTGTTTTCTATCTACTAAGCATGTAACTTCGTCAGATGGTAACGCAATAGATTTAACTAAATCACAAACTAGTGGTTCTACTGCTACGTATGACTTCCCTTTAGCCATTACATCCTGCCCAAAACCAGAAAATATAATCGTTCCAGCGATTACGGAATTTTTAATAATTGACTTACTTGAACATTTTTTATTTGATAAAAGTCTTTTAAAAATTGACATAAAAAAATTATTAAATACTTAAAAATGATAATCATTTTCATTACACCTGACAAGAAAAGGTATCAAATGTTATGAAAATAATACGCAGCTTGTATTATTGGTAAGCTTGTAAAGTGACTTTTTTCATGAAGATTAATTAATGGCTACTTTAGTCGCTGAAAATTTAACATTTGCATACACAGAAAAAAGTAAGCCAGCTTTAAATAAGGTATCGGTTGAGATTAAACCTGGAACTCTAACAGCGCTAGTAGGTCCAAATGGTGCCGGAAAATCAACTCTTTTGAGGATATTGCAAGGACAAAATACTCCAGATAAAGGCGAAATAAAAATAGATGGTGAAAATTTATATAGATCTAGAGCTCTAGTGGCACTTATGCCTCAAAGAAGTTCTATGAATTGGAAGTTTCCCATTACAGTTGAAAAATTGGTATCTCTTGGTCAAATAAAGTATTCAAAATCAAGAAGTAATAACCCCTTTCAAATCAAGGCTCTTCTAGAATATCCTAATTCTTGGATTAATAAATGTTGTGAATTAGAAGCGACAATGCAAAGAGTAGGAATTGCTAATTTGGCTAATAGAAGACTTGATTCTCTTTCAGGAGGACAGCAACAAAGAGCTCTATTAGCAAAAACTCTTATGTCCCCTGCAAAAATATTTCTTCTGGATGAACCTTGTGCGGCATTGGATCCCCCCGCAAAAGAGGACTTCCTGAAAATTGTTCGTCAACTCGCAGATGCGGGACTTTCTTTACTAGTAAGTAGCCATGATTGGGGCGAGTCTCTAAATAACTACGATCAAGTAATCGTTCTTGATAAAAGTGTTTTAGCAGTTGGTAGTCCTGATCAAATAAAAGATAAATTAGATGCGATAAACATAAGCTCTATAAAGGAAAATAATTTCTGTGATTAGAAAATGTTCCTTATTAATTTTGAGCTTGATAACAGTTTTGGCAAAGGCCGAAATATTCGAGTGTATGAAACAAAAGTTGAAACTTTCTTGGATTTTTTTTAGGGGCATGAATATCTTTAACAGGACAACCTTCCATTTTCGACGTCTCTCCGCATTGAACGCAGGTCAAATGATGAATGTCTCTATCTACGGGAGTATAAAGAACCTCTCCTGTTGGGAGATGTCTAGAACGAATTAAACCATGCTTTATAAGAACTTGAAGATTCCTGTAAACAGTTGTCAGTCCCATAGCTTTTCCGCTTTCAATCAATTGTCTATGCAACTCTTGACCGCTCAGTTCATCCTCGCATTTATTAAGTTCTTCAAGAAGTTGTTCTTGTCTTTTGGTAATGTCAGACTTAGTTACCATTGTTTCCAAAATCTTTTTTTGTCTCGTATTTTTGATCATACCGAATCTTTCGAATAATGTCTTTTATTAATAACAACTGGTGGCTGGTTCCATTAATAATAACTATATTCTCCGGGATTTTATGCCCAGCTATGGGAACTGTATTAATTACTCATAAGAGATTATTACAAGTTAATTTAATCTCTCATTGTGTGTTGCCTGGACTGGCTCTCGCATTAGCGCTTGGAATTCACCCCTCAATTGGTGGTGTTATAAGTGGTCTTCTGGGCTCAGTAATTGCAGAAAGTTTAACTAATAGAAAAAGTGAAAATTATGAAGCAGTTATGAATACTATTCTCGCTGGAATGCTTGGGTTTGGTGTCCTTATAATCCCTTTACTCGGAATTAGGATTGATTTGGAGGCAGTATTATTTGGCGATTTATTGACAGCAAATTTTGGAGATTTACTTAGAACAATAATTGCTTTTTTAGTATTTATAACTTTAATGACTTTTGGATATGAAAAGGTTGTTTATGTGGGATTGGATCCAGAAGGTGCATCCGCGAGTGGTATAAATGTTTCTTTATTAAATCTTGCTTTGAGTTTTACGACGGCATTAGTAATTGTTAGTTCAATGTCAGCAGTGGGAGTAATTCTTGTAATTGCTCTTCTTTCTACTCCAACTTTATTAGGGCTAAATAAGGCTCATAGTTTAAGAATTGCAATGATGAGGTCTTCATTTTTTGGATTATGTATCTCACTTCTTGGATTTATTCTCTCTATAGTCTTTAATCTTTCGCCTGGCCCTGCAATTAGCGTTATTTGTGTTGCGTCCCTTTTAATTCCTAAGCTTCGCAAATAATTAAATCTTAAATGTCCAATCAGAGTTTAATGCTTGAGCTTCTGGATTGTTTTTTAAAGCTACTTCCATAGCTTCTTTTTTATTATTAGCTATAACAACTTCATCAAATTCCTTTCCATTTTTTTTGAGATTTACTTTGAAACGCATAAAAATTATTTAATTAATCAAAAGTTAACCACTAAGCAACTAGATTTAAATACTTTTAAAAGTTAATTGATGAAATAGAAACTTTAGTTATTCTGAAGTTTTTCTACTACAGATTCTTTCTCAATCTTAGCTACATCCTGTAATCCATTAGCATCAAACCAAGGAGCGTTTTCCCAATTAAATCCTTCCCCAAAAGTATTATCGGGAGCAGCTACGTACCAGTGACATGACGAATCGGGAACATCTACAGCACATTTTGACCAGTCAGCTTCCCATTGTGGAACTTGTACCCACATTACAGATGCTAATAAAAAAGAAAAAATAAAATTCATAATTATCGGTTAGCAAAATTTTGAAAGATTTTTTTCACATTCTTTCTTTCTTTTCTTCCAGTAATTTTCAAGTATTTGATATTTATGCTTATTTTTAAATTGGCTTAAATGAATATTTTTCTGATTAAGAACTGAAGTGTTTTTGATTTTCATGACTCAAGCTGTCAATGTAGATCATATTTAAGACACTTTATAGATTTTTTGAAGTGAATTTATACTTAATTTTTGTCCTGCTTTTGTGTAGGTAAGTATTTTTCGGGATTATTTTCAATATAAGTAAGCGAATATTTGACAACACCTACTATTACTAAAAAAAGAGCAATTGCTGAAATAATAAAAATGATTTTTTTGTAAATGCTTTTCATGAATTTTTTATGTTTTTGATTATTTTTTTCATCAACGCCCAATTTTTTGAAAGATTTAAATAATTAGTAATTTATACTGTAGCCTTTTAAATTACTTACGGAGTAGATTAAATACATCAGAAACTCCTCACACACTTTTTTCTGATAACTTTAAAAGTACTCCGACCTCTATGTTTGAGTACTTTTTGTATTTTTTTCCATGTGACAGTTAAGATAGAGGTCTATTAAGCATTACATATTTTGAATTTAGGTGTGATATTAGATTTGTGTGTAGGAGAAATTGATTTATTTCAGTGGAAACAAGGAAACACTTGATATGAATCAATTTAAAAAGATCTCTCTTTGAGGGATCTTTTTTTTTTTCTTGGATTATTAGAAAAACATATTTAATTCTGAATATAAAAAACATATATGCTTTCTTCCAAATAATTTGGTCTTCATTACAAATTAGTAATTTAATTCGTTAGATTATGAGTCGTTAAACTCTTCCGTTAATGCAAATACTTTTTTTAGCAATTTTAATTTGTTCAAGTTTTATATTCCCTTCTTCATCATTTGCCTCACACATAGTACTAAAACCTTGTGTAGAGATTGCTCATTGTGTACGAGAAGAATGGGAGGTAAGTAATATTGAGAAACCTTTTGAAGAGATTAAAACATTTATCGAAAACACTCCAAGAACTGAGATTGTAGAAATTGATGGCGATTATCTTCATGCAGAGGCAACCAGTAAATGGATGAAGTATGTAGACGACTTAGAAGTATCCTTTTTACCTCAATCGAACATCTTATCAATAAGATCAGAATCAAGAGTTGGAGAAAGTGATTTGGGAGTGAATCAAAAAAGAGTTGATTTACTAAAATCCAAAATGTTTTAAGATAAAAAGTTAAAAAAATAATTTGTTTTTATTTTTTTTTGTTTACCTTTTCCTTTTTTAAAAAAATTAGCAGATAAAAAAGAGATAATTATCATCATGCCTTGATAATGGCAAATTTATTAGATTTTCTACAGAAAGATGATCATAAATTTTATATATTTATTATTATTTAGTTTTGTTTTTTTCTGGTTTTATATAAACATAAAAAAAAATGGACCTAAATGGATAATCAAAGGTCTTTTTCAAATTGGAATATTAGTATTATTCATTGGAGGGTTTTTCAAAATATTTTTCACCTTACCCCCTAATTTATTTATAAAAATATTTTTTCTTATTATTTATGCATGGTGCACTGTTGGAATAAATGTAAATTTCATGATCCCTTTGATTAGTTTGATTGACCAAAAAATAGTGAAAAAATAAGACTAAAATATGACTTAGTTCTTAGTGCAAAAATAAATCTATTAACTTTATCTGCAATATTAAAATTTAAAAGATTTATTTTTTTCCTTTTGAAAGTCTTTTTCTTGTATACCTAGTTTTTAATGCCAAGTCTGTCATTATATATATTCCAAATAAAAGAATGATTATTCCAAAAAAGTATTTCATTATATTTTTGTAATTACTATGTTTGAGATTTATTCATGATGCCAACATATTTTAATATCTATTTCTTGAGATAAATTTCTTGTAACTGGACATTCTTTGGAAGCTTTTTTCAAAAAATCAATAGTTTCATTAGAAGTGCTCTCTGGTATAAAAATATCTATTATTAGTTCTTTTATCTTCCTCTCGCTATTTTGTGTCATTACTTTTTCAATATTTAAATATATATTTTTCAAATCAAATCCTTTCGATTTGGCTTTGATTGCCATGATGGTTAGCAGGCAAGTACCTAGTGATGTTGCTAATAAATCAGTTGGGGAAAAACTTTCACCTTTTCCGCAGTGATCTAAAGGTGCATCAGTTCTAATAAGACTTCCAGATTGTAGATGAATAGCCTCACAGTTTAAATTTCCTAAATAAGAACATTTAACTTTAGTCATTTTAAAAAAATTAAATTAGGAAAATATTATTAATAAAAAATTATGGAACATAACAAGATTATTGATGAGAAATTTTTATTTGCATATTAGTGGAGTATTAAGGAAATTCATCATTCAAGTTTTGAAATCAGTTTTTATATCCATATTCCTCTAAGCAATACTCAATTAATTCAATTGATTTATTAAGAGTTCTTTTATTTTTATTTTCTAGATCGAAACATTCATTTAAAACACGTATAGATTCATTTAAGAATGATTCTTCTTTATTTTTTATATCTTTAACTTGATTTATATAAATTAATTTTTTAATCCCAATTAGGGAAAATATGATTATTGATATTGTAAAAATTGCTATTTTGAATTTATTCATACAAATAGTTATTACAAATATTTTAATTTACTTAATATCTAAAAACTTTATATAGCTTATAGAACTAAGTAATTACATATGTAGCTGCTGTTATTGCTATGGCAGTAATTGAAATGAAGATGTATGGAACAACCTTTAAAGGTATATATAGATTATTTTTAGACATAACTAGAAACTTTATACAAATAATTGCATTCCCTTTAAACTTTATAAGTCTTCAAATATACAAATTAATTTTCTTTGTATAAATTCAATCCTTTTAAAGATTAACAAATTTATATTCATTGAATTTTCATTAAATAAAGTATCTCTAAATCTTGTCTTGAGTCCGATATTTTTCTTTTTAAAAAGATTAATTCTTCTTGGCTCATTTTTGATTCTTTTATCATCAATTCTGCTTGTTCAATAGCATGTTCTATATTTCTAATTTTAATTTCTCTTATTGAGGGATCATCTTTACATGCTTTTTTAGTATTTGCATCTAACATATGTACGAAAAAATCACCTTGAATATAATCTAAATTAAAACTTCAATTATGCTACAACCGCAAATTTAATTAAAATAAATTATCATTGAGTTAAGAACTTTAACCTTAGCTAACCCTCTCTTCAATTGATCGAGTGGGTTTTTTTTTATGGTGTAATATACTCCTAGCATTTACTATTAATTTGGAAGATTCAAAACTTAATCCTGAGGAAAATAATTCAATCGAATCGTCCCCCAATTTGAATGAAGACAATAAAGATCTTAATGAGGGGAATAAAAAAGAAGAAAATGTAAAGGCATTTACAGAATTTCTAGAGAAAGCAAGTAATCAAGATTCTTCAGAAGAAAAAGTAAAACTTGATTCTGAGCAACAAAAACTAAAAATTGACAAATCACTTTTTAAAAGATTTCTTAATAATGGATTTGATGGCATTTCAACTAATCCAAACTATAAAATGTTGGCATTATTAATAGTCCTTTTAATTAATCTGTCTCTATTTTTTGTAATTGGCAATATGGGTAAAGCGTTTTTAAGAAATGCAGGAATTATGGGTTAAAAATTATTTATTTCTTTTTGGATATTCATCTTTACAATTTTGATTCTTCAAATGAAACTGTGATATTTTCTTGTCAAATTAATATTTAAAAAAAATTTGGATAATAAAGAGCCAGAAAATCCAGTAGTTTATCTTTCTAATTTAGTCAAGAAATTAGATGTAAAAAACAGGAATGGTTTAGTAGCTTTAGCAATAGTAAACCTTTTAGTGATTCTTTTATTTAAATTTTATTTGAAAGGATCTGGATTATTATCTTGAATTAAATGCTGGTAGTATTATTCAGCATTCTCAAATTGTTTTGCTAATCTAAATGCCTTCTTAATTATTAGGAAGCCACCATATGTTCCTGCCAGTAAAGGTAATACTATTAAAGGGTTAGGGGAATAATCTGAATAATTTTTCACACCCTCAACATATTCATAACCTGAACATTTAAGAAAGATAAAGCTAAAAAATGTGATACTCCAACCAATGATTGATAAAAAGCCACCTTTTTTATCACCTTCGTAGAATCTGTCTAGACCTAGGCCCCAACCTCCTATTAGGAATATTCCTCTAACAACAGAATTTTTTTCTTGATTTCTAAGCATAATAAAAAAATGTTCATAATGAACATAACCTATTTGTATTTAAGATGTGAGATGTTTTTATTAATTAATCTTTAAAATAAATTTTTAATTGTTTTTTCTATAAATTACAAAATTATTATTCAGTGTTTTTATTAATCATTAGAGATTGTATTTGAGTTCAACAAGGAAATTGAAGGCCTTATATAAATAAAAATAGACCCATACATATCCTGCATAATTCTCATTTCATCGTCTAAATATACAATTGAAACCTGGCAATTTGGCGATTCTTTATTCCAAGGTAACTTATTCCATACCTCTTTAACTGGATACCATCTATCCATAAGTAATTCACTAAATAATGGAATCTTATTAAGACCATCAACTTTGGAAACTTTTGTCTTTTGTAAGTTCATATCAAGTAAATTATTTCTTAAAACCAAATCACTTGCTAGGGTTATTACCCTTCCACCAAAAGTAGGCAGTAGTTTGAACCAACCTAAGATAGGAATAGTTGTAAGCCCAAATATTGTAGTGTCAAAAGTAGATATAAATTCTTTTTTTTCAAAATCAATCTTTTGAGCAATTCTCCCAATAGTTGATATGCCAAAGGATCCTACTTGCAATTGATGTAATTTAAAAAAAAGATTACTTTTAAATTCATCATTTAATGCCTTTTCAATAGCAAGGAAGAAAGGAGAACTTCGAAATAATTCAACATTAGAAAAAATCAATTCCCACTCTCCAGACAATAACTTTTCTGATATTTCAAAACTAAAGTCTTTAAGAGCATCAATCAATTGATCCATTTCATTAGCTTTTTCTTCATACATAGGAGAAATCAATTTATTTAATCTCTGCCCTCTATCTGTAACAGCAGCTATTTTATATACATTTGACTTTATCTCTCCAATTTCTTTCATAACTCCAATACAAGAAATACTAATTAATCTTAGGAATTTAATTTGATGTTGATGGCAATTTTAATAATGCTGGTAATAAAATCAATTAATATTCTCCCCACCTTTTACCAATATCAAAACCCCATTCAGTGGTTAATCTAATTACTTCATCATGATTCTTGCATTTTGAAAGGGATAACTTTTTACTAGGATTATTTTTTATTAGCTCAGCAATTTGATTAAGTTGCTCAATTTTTTTTAGAAAATTACTTAGATCCTTATCTGACATTTATCTAAGAAGTAAATTTTTGATCATAAGTAAATATGTAATAAAGAACCCAGGCAACACCAATAATAAGAATTGCAATCATTATATTTACTGACCAAACTACTTCTATCATGTAATTTTTTTTATATATTTTTAATATATCCAAAATTTAAATTAAATTAACCGTTAATAATTTAAATCTAGAACAATACACTACTACTACTAGGTATATAGAATAGTCATAAATAGTCTAAAAATTATGGGAGAAGCTAAGAGAAGGGAAGAGTTAGGCTTACCACCTAGAGAAAAGAAAAAGGAAAAAAAAACATCGAAAAATCAACTAAACAAAATTTTAAATAAATATCCTTATTTACCTTTCATTTTAGGTTTTTCATTACTAGCAATATTAATTTTCGATTTAGTTAATTACTACAAATAGATATGTAAAAAGGGGATACTTTTAGCAGAAGAGAAGATTATCTTCGCAATTGCGAAATTATTTTTCCATAATAAAAATAAAACTCATGAAACCGATTAACACCTCATGCGCCTTAATTTTAGGGGTACTAACTTTGTTTTCAATACCTAATGTAAATGCAGGTGGCTGCAGTTCTCATATTGAGAAGAAGGCAGAAATTGAATGCTTGTCTGATGATAAAAAATGTATAGAAGCTAAAGAAAAAAAATCACTATACAAAGTTGAGGCCTAAATGTTTGATAATCTTGGAACTGCTCTAGTACAGGCATTAGGCTTCTTTGCTGTTTTTGGTTTTTTTGTATATCAAACTTTATTCGCAGATAGCAAACCCAAAAATTCAAAATCAAATCCTGAAAAAACAAAGATTTCCGACAGAAAAGAATCAATTAAAAAAGAACCTAAAAAAGGCTTATTTAATAGAAAATCTAAACCTGTTGAAGAGAATTTAACAGTCCAAAAAAAAGGCTTATTTGGGAGAAAAAAAGAAGTTATTAAAGAAGAGATTAAACCAAAGAAAAAAGGTTGGTTTAAATAGGTAAAGGTACTTAAACTCTTTTTTGATATCTTTTATACAAAAACTTTTTTTAGGAACTTTATAATTTAATATATAATAATATCCAAAATGAACCATAGGGAAATTACAAAAAAATATAGCGAGTTACTAAATAAGGCTGACTTTGCTACTGGTCGTAAGGAAGTTGTAGGTCTTTTAAAAAAAGCTGCCAAATTGAAATCTCAGATTGAAATCAATTATTAGATCTTAAAATTAGTTTAATTCTAAATGTAAAAAATTTTTTTAAATAAGTTTTTACATGAGATAATCTGCATAGATTATTTTTCTTATGAATAAAAAAGGTTATACAACCGAAAGCGGTGGTAGACAAAATGGTTTTGCAATTGAACCAGAAATTAACCCCATATCAGAAGGCGAATCAAAGAAATCCATATTTTTATTTATTGGAATATTATTACCTTTTCTAATAGGCGGTTTTTATTATTTAAGGACTCTGAATATATTCTGATATTTTATAAGCCATTTTTTGCAATATATTCTTCTGAGCTAACTATATCTTGCATTAAGCTCTCTGATGAAGGATTAAATCCATTTTGCTCTAAAAAAGATTTAACCTTTTCAAATTTTTGCTGAATTTTCTTTGTATATGGAGTTGTCATCAAATAATCATCTTTTTCTGTTGAATAGTGCATTTGATTAACGGATTACTTTTACAATTAAATTTTGCAAAATATGCTATTGCTAGTGAAGTTATAAATATTACATAAATAATTTAATAGTAATAAATACTTATAAGTTGTTTGTGTGAGGTTGATATTGGTTGATTTTTTTAAAGAGTACTTATAGTAACTAGTTCCATTAAATCTCTGGACTGCAGATATTTTTGAAATACTTCAGAATAAAATGCTTTTTTAGCAGCAAATTTTGATTCGAATTCAATTACTAATCCAAGCTGCCCTCCATCCCATTCATTTGAGGTTGATTCTTGCATTAAATCTCTTTTTACTATTACTCCTCCCACAGATTTAATCCAAGGCAATACTGTCCTTATATATTCAAGAAATAAATCAGCATTTGGAATTGAAATTTTCTTAAGCCAATAGCTCTTTGTCATCAAATCAACATATTCTGGGTAGAATATAGCACATGGAGGTAAGTATTTATCCTTAGCTATGTACTCCAGCGTTTATTAAATGGAAACCGAAAATGATTTATTAAATTTACTTCTTAAATCTCCAAATTCAGAGAGTATACGTAATATTGCCGAACAACTTGAAATTGATCATAATTTTTCTTTTAGCAAAGATAGAAATGATTTGCAGGGTGTTTGGGAGCTTAGGTGGAGTAGTTCTAATAGCCCTTTTTTAAAATATTCTCCTTTTATTGACAACCTTCAAATTCTTGATCCCTTAAATTTAAATGGTCTTAATTTACTTAAACCTAGAGGAATAAAATCAATTATTGGTACTGGCATTTTAATAAGACTTAATTACATAAATGAAAAAAAAATTGGGGTTAAATTTACACATGCTGGTGTTATTGGTCCTAAATTTGGGAAAAAAAATATAAAGGCTATGAAAGAAATAAATAATGAACAATTAGGGTGGTTAGAGATAACTTATTTAAGCAATAAGCTTAGAATCTGTAGAGGTGATAAAGGAACTTTATTTGTTTTAAGAAAAATAAATTCACCGACTTTATTCAAGAATTTCAAGGAATTTATTAAAATCTATTAAAAATAGAAATTAATTCTTTATCCAAATAGACTTTAATACGAAATAAATTGGTAAATATTTAAATGATTCTTTAGGTATTTCATAACTTAA
The DNA here is from genome assembly GCA_902535185.1 of uncultured Prochlorococcus sp. Classification (GTDB taxonomy): domain Bacteria; phylum Cyanobacteriota; class Cyanobacteriia; order PCC-6307; family Cyanobiaceae; genus Prochlorococcus_A. The sequence continues at coordinate 5,761 of CACAST010000017.1, read as the reverse complement.
GAATTTTAGTGCTTCTTCTAACCAGTAACCAATATCAAATCCTAAAAGAATTTTTTCTATAACAAACCAAAATTCTTTATCAAATATAATTCTGAAGTTTAAGTAAACATATTCCCAATGAAAGGTATTCCAATATTGGGTTAAAAATGAGGATAAAATAAGCCATAGTGATATAAAAAGAAAACTTTTAAGAAATTTATAAAATTTTTTCATATACCAGCAACTGTCTTATTTAATTCTAAACATCCCTTATTATTATTTGCATCAAATTTTATTTCCATTAAATATATTCAAAAAGATATAAAAATATTGAGAAAATAGTAAATTTTCGTGGCATTAATAATCTATTCTTCTTTTTTTAGATTCTGTGCCTTTAGATTTTTATTCTTAAGAAAAAATCCTAAAAACAGAAAAGCAGAATATATAATTAAACTTATGCCAAAAATTAAAACTATCTTTGAAATATCCATAAATGATTTTTTTTATAAATTACAGCATTTTTTGCAAAGTTTTATCTATGGTAATGATTTTTCATTTATCACGATAACGAGCTTCAATCATTAAGCTAATAATATTATTTAAATCATATGCAAGTAGCTTTTGCCTGGAGCCTTTGTCTATCAGTTGGTGTTGTTTTATTATCAATTATTCCATTAACTGTAGGGAGAGTTAAAGCGGGATATTCTGTTGAAAATATGTCTGCTCCAAGGGCTTTATTCGATGAATTACCTTCTTTTGGAAAAAGAGCAGTTTGGTGTCATCAAAATTGTTGGGAAAGTATTTCCCTACATGCTCCCGCATGTCTTCTTTGTTTGGTTAGTTTAACTGACTCTAATATTGCAATAATTGCAGCATTGATTCATCCTATTTTTCGTTTTTTATATATTGGTGCATATATATTTAATATCCCCACGGCTAGAGGTTTAATGTGGGCCTCAGGAATTTTTACAACACTTTTGCTTTACAAAGAGGGCTTAACTCAATTGATATAAACTATTTAAACAATAAACTTTTCTAAATCTTTTAATTGATATTCATTGATTAGTTCCACTTTATTTGATTTTGCTAGTTGATGAGCAGACTTTGTAAAGCCAGATTTTGAGACTATTATTGCATGTGTACCTTTCCAATATAATTTACCAGCTGAAATTTCCTGAACTGCTTTATTTCCAATGGCTTTTTCATGATCTTTGCATTGTATACATATTCTTAAATCATTTATTGACGCAATTAAATCAACCCCTTGATCTCCTGTAATAGGAGTTTCTTTTACTTCCCAGCCATTTTGTTTGAGAATTCCCATACAATGATTTTCAAATCTAATACCTTTTTTGTAGTTTCCCTTTTTCTTACTTGAGTAGTTTTTTTCTATTAGGTTTGAGCATGATTTCTCAATTTGACTTGCTATGAAAACAAACCAATCATCAGTCTCGAGCTTTCTAATAGATCCAATTATCTCATCATCAATAGTAGGATTTTCATTACAATAAGACCTCCACTTTTCGAAAAATAATTCCGTACTTCCAAATTCTTTTAAAATTACTTTTTCATAGAAGTATGGTATGCCCTCTTTAAATCGCTTAGATCCATTAAATATATTTTTCTCAATGGCTTTTTCATCAAGAGGTGGATTTCCAATCCATTTTTTAAAATCCTCGTTACCGTAAGCATCTATTTGCCTTAATCTGATCCTCTCCTCTAACAAATTGTATTTGTTCTCGTCAATTAATTTATTAATTGTTTGAATAAAGAAATTGGAATTTAAGGCATTATTTAATTTTAACTTTTTCTTCTTAATTTGATAATCTCTTACAATTATAAAAATTAAAAAAATGATAAAAATAATTAAAATAAAAAAATTTTTCATTAAAGATTTTTATTTTCTATCTAAAAAGTTTTTGTTTTTCTAATAACAAAATTATTTTTTGTTATTACTGAAGATTCATTTACTTCAAACCCATTAATTGCTGATATTTCTCCTTTTATGCCTTCTAATGTTAATTGTTCGATAATGCCTTTTATTACTTCATCCTCGACCAATTTTCTATCAATTCTTTCAGGTGTAATATCTGTAAGCCATTTTGAGGTCTTTTTTTTTACAACCTCTGTAGGGTTAGTTATTTTTAAGTAGATAGCCATTTTTTTAGTCTTTCAGTTGAATTATAAGCATTAAATCCTCTTAACTTTTATTATTGTCATTACTTTCCCACTCAAGAAATTGAAAAACAAAAATTGCAAAGATAGAGAAAAATACTATAAACAATCCTAACCATCCTATAAATTTGTGCTCTGTAAAAAGATTTGTGAGCATTGATTTTTCTTGATATCTTGATTCCATTTCATATTGATAAGAATCAATAACTTGAAATATATTCATAATTAATAAATCGTTGAACTGGCAGAAAATAATTTCAACCATTTAATTTACTAAAGGCTTCCGATAGGAAATCTGGTCTTCTTCTTATTATAGAAAAATTCAGTTTATTTATTAAGACTAAATTGACTTCAGCAATCGTTAAGATTTCATTTTTCTTGTTATGAAATTTTGAAATTACATTAATCCTAGGACTTTTATCAATACTGAATTCGCTCTCGATTGTTATTTTTTCACCAAGAAATAAAGGAGATTTATATTTTATAGAAGTATTGATTAAAGGTAAATCTAAGCCATTTTTAGTTAGTTCGAAATAACTTATACCTACTTCCGAAAGTGCATTTATTCGGCTTTCTTCAAGCCAATTAAAATATTTACCGTGCCACATCACACCTGCATGATCTGCATCTTGAGGTAAAACAATTTTTTCTATTTTCCAAACTGGTTTTGAGTTCATCATTTATTTAAAAAATATTTTTATTCAAAGAAAAAACTATTTTGATATTGTAGATTAATTTTGTTTATTAACATAAAAATCATCAAGACTATATTTATAAAGTTATGTTTAATCGAAGTAATAGAAGTAGAAAAATGAAGAAGATTTTTCAATGGGAAGAATATTTAAATTGGAAAAATATGTCAAAGGAACAAAAATTAAATTTTAAGAGGGGATGCTTATTCCCCTTTCTCGTCTATATGGTTTATGTTTTTCTTAATCAGTACTCCTTGGCAATTCTTTTGTTACTAGGTCTTTATTTTTTAATTAGATTTAAAAATAGAAATAAGTTGGGAAGATGAATATTTTTTTATTTTGATTTATTTAGATTTGTTTTAAAATTGACTAGTTTTTCTAAATAAGTTTATTGGCGTATGACAATAGTATTAGATAAATTTTTTTATGAAAAGAATTATTTTGTTTTTATGTGTATTAGTTTTTTCAATATTCTCTAATACGAATAATTTATTAGCAAAAGAAATTGAAAAAAACATTAAAGAGAATATTTCTAATGAAATTGAAGAAATTAAGCCTGATAATAAAAAAAATAATATTTCTAATTCTTCAGCAGAAGATATTTTTGGTGATGAACAAACTTTTCCATTCGTTGCAGGTTTGGGAAAAAATGCAGCCCATTGATTTCAAGGTTATTGATAATTTAGATAAAGATTTTTTAAATACTAATGAAAGGTCTTAGGGTTCTAGAGCTTTCTGATGCACTTAATGTTGATAGCGCTGATTTATTAGCTGTTTGTGTAATTCTAAAAATAAAAGCCACAACTAGATTAAGCATGCTTTCATTTGAAGAATGTAAAAAGATAACTGATTACTATGAAAATAAATATTAAAATTTTTTTATAAATTATTTTATTTATTAATGTCTTTAATCATTGATACTAAAGTTGAATGAATTTCTTCTTCAGATATTTCATTCTTAAAATTGATAATTGCTGATTGGCCATCGTAATTGATTTTTATATAACTATTATTAATTTCTTCCATATAAGCATTCTCAAATCTTGATATTTTCCCATAATGAATAAGATATTTGTGCACTGAATCTATGTGATCATTGTTCATGTGATCACAAACTCTTTTACTTGTTTCTTTACTAATAATTTTCATTTAAAAATTAAATTTGCTTTAAGCTAATCTATTTTTTTCACTATTCAAAGTTTTAATCATTTTAATTATTAAATTATTAACTTCATTTTTATCAACAGCTCTAACCAATTTATTTCTAAAATTTGATGCTCCTTTAAAGTCTTTGCATGTCCATGAGATATGTTTCCTTGCAATTAGCAATCCGTGATCTCCTTTTTCTTTTATTAATTCATCAAGATGCTCAATAATCAAGTATAGTTTTTCTTCTGTGTTTGGTTCTTTAAAATTTTTATTTTCTCTAAGGGCATAATCTATTTCTCCTATTTTCCATGGGGATCCTAAAATCCCTCGTCCAATCATTACACCATCAGCATTTGTTTTTTTTAAACAATTAAGAGCGTCATCTGGATTTTTGATATCTCCATTAGCAATTACAGGAATTTCCAACAACTTTTTAAGTCTCCCGATCATTTCCCAATCTGACTTGCCTGAAAAACCCTGTTTTCTAGTTCTTCCATGAAGTGTGATCATCGTTGCTCCCGCATCTTGAAGTTTAAATAAGAAATCCTCTATATTTTCTTCTTTACTATCCCATCCGAGTCGTGTTTTTACTGTTACAGGAACCCTAACAGCTTTTACAACATTTTTGACTAATTCTATAGCAAGTTTTCGGTCTTTAATTAAAGCACTGCCTCCACCTTTCTTTGCAATTTTTTTTACTGGACATCCCATATTTATATCAATTAAGAAAGCTCCAGAGTCCTCAGCTTGTTTCGCAGCTTCAGAAACAGCATATGGCCTATTATCAAATATTTGTACTCCAATTGGACCTTCTTCTAGATCTATTTGATTTATTTTTTGTGTGCCATATCCTTTTTTAAGACTTGTGGCATTTATCATTTCTGTAAAAAGTAAAGAGTTTGGAGCCCATTTACGTACAAGTCGTCTAAAAATGTTATCTGTAACCCCTGCTAATGGCGATAGCATTACCTTACTCGTAATTATCCTGTTAACTCCCCTTCCTTTTAGCCTTATATTTGAAGACATATAATTTTAAATTTATTTAATATTTCTTTATTATAAATTCAGATATGGAACTGATTTTATGTTTTCTATTTATTTCTTAATTTATAATAAGTGCTTTTACTTAAATAGGCCTAATTGATTACTTTTTTTGCTAGTTTATGTTGAGTTGAAATTTAAAAAGGAAATTTTTTCTTGTTTATATTAGTATCTGTTTTTCTTCCAATAATTATTTTTATTGCACCAATAAATGTAAATGCTATTCAAGGTAATTTAGATTTATCAAGTGCTCAAACTTCTGTAGGAAAAAGATTTGCTAAAGTTTTTTGTGATGCTAAGAGGGAAGGTTTAGATTCTGATTTTGCTAGTGAATATGCTTTGAATAATACTTATTTGAAATTTGTAGCATTTCCAGATGATGACGAATATTTGGCTGATTTATGGAACTTCACCCATAATAATATATTAGATAATTGTGGTGAATTTGTAGATATAAATGACCTAAAAGACCTAGAGATTTTTTTTAAAGAAGAAGGTTTAATTGCATCAAATAGGGAACTCTATTTACCAACTTTTGAGAATAATTAGATTAAATTTTTAGCATGTACTAAAATATAAGTAGAATATGAAATTTTATGAAACTATTAGGTTTAAATTCACCTGAAATATTCATAATATTAGTAATTTTGCTTTCAATTTTAGGTCCAAAAAGAATTGAAAAAGGTTTCTTATTATTCAAAAAACTATTAAAGTTCCTCTTAAGT